>NZ_WFLL01000006.1:0-189886 GCF_009208755.1 Janthinobacterium sp. FT14W
AGTTCCTGCCGTGGAACTACCTCCAGCAGATCAACCCTGCCTAAACAACACGCCGCTTCCCAGCGGTGTGACGCTATCATCGGTCCGATTGAATACCCGTTCAAGACGGTAGTGGCCGGACGCTTACCCTGGTCATGCTCTTTCTCCCCTTGATGCTTCCCTGCCGCATGCTGACGCACGGCCGGCGCGCTGTGCATAAAATGCAACAGCTTCCGTTATTTGCATAAGCGCTTATGTAAATACTGCTAATATCGCTACAGGAAACAAGATGTGGAAGGCCATGGCATCGAACAGTGTTCCATTGGCAAGCGTATCCATGATGTAGGCAAGCCGCAAAAGTAACTCCCTGAACACTCTTTGAGGAAAGTGACGATGGAAAATACCCTGGGTATGGCAATAAAGAAATCCCTGCCGGCGCGCCTGCTGGCCTATCCCCTGGTGCAAATTGTGCTGGGCATGGTGCTGACCTTTGCCGCGGTGCCGCTGACGATGATCATCGCTTCCAGGCTGGTGGACAAGTCCTACCGTATCCTCTGGCCACAGCTGCTGGCGGCCGTACTGGTGTGGTTCGGCTACCGTTTCTATGTCCGCCGCATCGAAAAACGCCAGCCGACTGAATTGGCAATGCCGGGCATGGCGCGTGAACTGGGCCGCGGACTGCTGCTGGGCGCCGGACTGGTCGTCCTGACCTTTGCCGTACTGGCGGTGCTGGGTGTGTATCAGTTTAGCGGCGTCAACGCGCTGAACGTGTTGCTGCTGCTCCCGCTGGCTGAATTGTTGTTGGTAGGTATGGCGGAAGAGATGATGTTCCGTGGCGTCATTTTTGGCGTGACCGAACGTGCGCTGGGCAGCAAGGCTGCCATCGTGATTTCAGCACTGGTGTTCAGCCTGGCCCACTTGCCCAATGCCGGCTTTTCCTTGCTGGCGATCGCCGGGCTTGTCACATATGGCGTGCTGCAGGCGGCGCTGTACCTGCAGACGCGCCGTTTGTGGGTCTGCATAGGCACGCATGTCGGCTGGAATTACTGCGTCGGCCAGGTATTCTCGTCGATTGTATCCGGCCATGCGGATACCGGCGGCCTGCTGCGTGGCGAACTGGCAGGCAATGCCATGCTGACGGGCGGCGCATTCGGCGTGGAAGCTTCGCTGGTGACGGTGCTGCTGCTTGGCGTCGCCGCCGCGTACGTGCTGCGCCTGGCTTTGGCCAGCGCACCACGCACAGCGCGCAACTAGGCCGTCGCTCCGCTTTTATTGTCCGGCGACTACCGGCCTGGCACCGCTCCTGGCGACCCACTCGATCAGCGCATCGACGGCCGCGCGGCCATTGCCGTTGCCCACCAGATCGCTATTGATCATGGCGACCACCACGCACTGCTGGTTGTTGGCGTCGGGCACATAACCGGCGATGGCCACCACATTCTTCAAGGTGCCCGTCTTGACGCGTGCCCGCGCGGCGGCAGGCGTGTTCAACAGACGCTTGCGCATGGTGCCGTCCAGTGCCACGATGGGCAGGCTGGACTGGAACTCGGGCGCCCACGGACTTTGCTGCATCGCTTGCAGCACGCCAGCCAGTTGCGCCGGCGCAATGCGTCCCGTGCGGGACAGGCCGGAACCGTTGTCGACCAGCATGCCCTGGGTATCGATATGGTGCCGCTGGAACCATTCCTGGATGACCAGCCGCGCCCGGTCGGCCGTGTCTTCCGGCGCCGCCATGGCGACGGGTCGGCTGCCCAGCCAGCCATCGCTCTGCAGGCTGCCCAGGCTCAGGAACAGGGTGCGGGCCAGGGTGTTGTCGGACGTCTTGTTGATATCGCGCAAGACCTCCGGCAAGGCGCGCGCCACATGGTCGGCCAGCATGCGCGTGCCGACGGGTTCGGCCGTTGGCGGCAAGCCCGTGCCTGGTGCTTCGCGCACGCTGCCCGTGATCGTGCCGCCCAGGCGTTTCCAGGTGGCGCGGAATAGCCGGTCCGCATAATCGTTGCGATCGAGCACATTGATGCTGGTGGCCTTGCTGCAGTTTTGCGGGAAGGTACCGTGCAGTATCACCTGCAGCTTGCCGCCCGCATCGCGCCGGTATTCGGGCGGACGCCAGCCATCTTCCCACTTGGCGCAACTGCCCTTGATGAGCTTCATGTCGCTCGTGATGCTGACATTCTCGAGCGGTGGCTGCATCTGGAAGCTCAATTGCCGCTCCGTCGCACTGATGTTGATATCGATCAGATTAGTGTTCAGCAATAAGGCGTCGGGGATGACGTTGTAGCGGAACTCGGCCGATTCATCGAAAGGGGCGGCACCGACATCGGGCCGGGCCGGCTGGAACAGCTGACGGTCGAGGATCAAATCTCCCTTGATTTTGACGATGCCTTGGGTGCGCAGGGTTTGCAGCATGTGCGCGAGCACGTCCGCATTGAAATCCGTATCGGCGCCACCGCGCAGGATCAGATCGCCCTTCAGCACGCCATTGATGACGTCGGCACTGGTGCGCAACTCCGTGCGCCCGCGGAAGATGGGGCCCAGTTGTTCCAGGCCCACGGCCGTCGTCACCAGCTTCATGGTGGACGCGGGCTGCATGCTGCGGTCGGCGCCATGCGACAGCACGGTGGTGTTGCCGCGCAAGACAATGGCGCCCATGGCGTCTTCGGGGATATTCGCGCTGCGCAGCAGCAGGCTGACGGATTCGGGTAGTTGTGCCTGCGCATTAGACAGGCCGATGCCGGCCAGCAAGG
Source organism: Janthinobacterium sp. FT14W (assembly GCF_009208755.1). Taxonomy (NCBI): domain Bacteria; kingdom Pseudomonadati; phylum Pseudomonadota; class Betaproteobacteria; order Burkholderiales; family Oxalobacteraceae; genus Janthinobacterium; species Janthinobacterium sp. FT14W. Next base: position 2,727 of record NZ_WFLL01000006.1, read on the forward strand.
CAGCGATGAGGATGGGACGGAACATGGCTCTCCTTAGTGGAAAAAGACGTAGGCGACAAAGACGGCTGTGATCACGCCAGCCAGATCGGCGATCAGGCCGGCCGTGATCGCATAGCGCGTCTTGCGGATGCCCACGGAACCGAAATACAGGGCCACGATATAGAAGGTGGTGTCGGCCGAGCCCTGGAACACGCAGGCCAGGCGGCCGACGAACGAGTCGACGCCGTAGGTATTCATGGCATCGATCATCATGGCTTTCGAGCCGGAGCCGCTGAGCGGCTTCATCATGGCCGTCGGCAGGGCGGGCACGAAGTCCGTATTGATGCCCAGGTTGGCGAAGAACCAGTTCATGCCGCTCATCAGGAAATTGAACACGCCCGCGTTGCGGATCACGCTGATGGCCACCAGCATGCCGACCAGGTAGGGAATCACGGTGATCGAGGTCTGGATGCCGCCCTTCGCGCCTTCGATAAACGCGTCATACACGTTCACTTTCTTGCGCAAGGCGCCGATGATGAAGATGGCGATGACGCTGATCAACACCAGGTTGCTGACCACCTTCGAGACCAGCTCGATTTCCTGTTTCGTCAGGTATTGCGTGAAGTACCAGATCATGGCCACGATGGCGCTCGTCATGCCGCCCATCCAGCCCAGCACGACCCCGTTGAGCAAGTTGATGCGTTGCTTGATGGAGACGGTGATGATGCCGACCATGGTGGCCACATAGGTGGCGATCATGCAGGGGATAAAGATGTCGGACGGATCGGCCGCGCCGAGGATGGAGCGCTGCGCCATGATGGCCAGCGGAATCAGGGTCAGGCCCGAGGTGTGCAGCACGAGGAACATGATCTGCGCATTCGTCGCCTCTTCCTTGTTCGGGTTCAGGGTCTGCAGGCTTTCCATGGCCTTTAAACCGAAGGGCGTGGCCGCATTGTCCAGGCCCAGCAGGTTGGCCGAGAAGTTCATCACCATGTGGCCCGTGGCCGGATGGTCCTTGGGAATTTCCGGGAAGATGCGCGAAAAGAAGGGCGCGATCACTTTTGCCAGCCAGCCGACGATGCCTGCCTTTTCGCCGATGTTCATGATTCCCAGCCACAAGGTCATCACGCCCGCCAGCGGCAGGGCGATATCCATCACGCCCATGCGCGCCGTCTCGAACGTGCCGTCGATGATGCGCTTGAAGATATCGGTATCGCCGAGAAACAGCCACTGCAGCACTGCGGCCAGGAAGCCAACGAGGAAAAAGCCGGACCAGATGTAATTAAGTGCCATATGCGATCAGTTCTGTATTTCGGGGAAATGAAAAGTAGCTGCAAGCAAAGTATAGAGGTAGCCCGATACGAGTTGATGAAAGAATGCAGCAATCGCATGCCAAAAAGTTATAAGCTGGCAGCCTGTTTTCATTGGCGTCCCGTACTTTGCCCGCGTAGTGTGGGGGATGCCTGTCGCTTATCGCTGTTCGTTACCCTTGTCTGCACTGGATCACTGATGATGTTTTTACGCAAAACCGCCTGCGCCGCCGGCCTGGCCCTGTTGACGCTCTGCATTGCGCCCGCGCATGCCGCCGCCGATGCCCGCGCGAACAAGACCCTGCACTTGTTTTTGAGCACCAGCGAGACGGGCCTGGACCCGGCCGTGGCCTCGGACCTGGCCAGCCTGAATTTGATGGAAAACATCTTCGACCCGCTGCTGCGCTACGACTACCTGGCGCGCCCCGTACAACTGCAGGGCAATACGGCGCGCGGCTTGCCGAGCGTGGAAGATGGCGGGCGCACGTATATTTTTCACTTGCAGCCGGGTATCTTCTTTACCCCCGATCCCGCCTTCAAGGGCCGGCCGCGCGAAGTGACGGCGCAGGATTATGTGTACAGCCTGACGCGGCTGTATGACCCGGCCCTGAAGTCGCCGTGGCTGTTCTTGCTGGAAGATAAGCTGGTGGGCGATGCGGCCCTGAAAGCCAAATTCAGCTACGACACGCCGATCGCCGGCTTGCAGGCGCTGGATAAATACACCCTGCGCATCCGCCTGAATGGCGTCGACCCGAACTTCCTGTTTTACCTGGCCATGCCGGCGACAGCTGTGGTGGCGCGCGAAGTGGCCGAAGCGTATGCGGCGCCGGGACAGATCGGCAACCACCCCGTGGGCACGGGGCCGTTCCTGGTGAAGGAGTGGAAGCGCAGCGACAAGATCGTGCTGCAAGCCAACCCGACCTTCCGCCCCACCGTCTTTCATACGGATGCCAAGGCGCTGGCCGCCCTGCCGCCGGATGCGCGCGCCATCGCCGGCGCGCTGGAAGGCAAGCGCCTGCCCTTGGTCGAACGCATCGAGGTGCGCATCGTCGAGGAATATCAATCGCGCATGCTGGGTTTTTTGAAAGGCGAATTCGATTACCTGGAGCAAGTGCCCGAATCGATGACGGACATGGTGCTGGAAAACGGCGCGCTGAAACCGGCATTGGCTGCCAAGGGCATGCAGCTGACGCGCTTTCCCGTGCTGCAGACGTATTACATGTGGATGAACATGGATGACCCCGTGCTGGGCGGCTATACGAAAGACAAGCTGGCCCTGCGGCGCGCCATCGCCCTCAGCTACAACAGCCGCGAAGACATCGCGCTGCTGAAGAAAGGCCTGGCATTGCCGGCCCAGTCGCCGCTGCCGCCCAATGTGCTCGGTTACGACAAGCATTACCGCAGCCCTGTCGGCTACGATCCCGTGCTGGCGCGCGCGCTGCTGGAGCGCTTCGGCTACAAGCTGGGCGCCGACGGTTTCCGCACGCAGCCGGATGGCACGCCCCTGATCCTGACCATGCACACGGAGCCGAGCACGGTGGGGCGGCTGCGCGATGAACTGTGGCGCCGCAACCTGAATGCCATCGGCGTGCGCGTGGAATTTAAAAGCGACAAGAAGACGGAAATCATCAAGGCCTCGCGCCTGGGCAAGGTGCAGATGTTCGAGACCAACTGGATTGCCGACTTCCCTGACGGCGATAACTTTATGCAATTGTTGTATGGAGGCAACGTTGGCCGCGCCAACTATGCCCGCTTCAACTTGCCCGATTACAATAAACGCTATGAGGAGGCGCGCCTGCTATCCGATACGCCGCGCCGACGCAGTCTGTACTTCGACCTGTTTCAGCTGATCCACGCCTACACGCCGTGGGTGCTGCTGACGCATCCCATCTCTGCCGACCTGCAGCAACCGTGGCTAAAAAACTACAGGCGCCACCCCGTGGAATTCACGTCCTGGCGCTATCTGGACGTGGATGAAGCCAGGGGCAGCCCCGCAGGCAAGTGACCATGTCGCTGAAAAGGGCATTCATTCCAAAAAGTTATGGTTAGGAAAGCATTTTTCATTGGCTGGCCGCGGATGCATCGCGCTACTCTGAAAATGAAAACAAATAAAGTCATGCGCAAATGTCATAAAAAAATGTACTGCGAGACAGACAGCTGCGACGTGAAAAACAGCCTGACTTGATAACTCAAGTTTCGATTGCCCAACAAGGAGAAGACCTGTGAAATTGAAGAAGCTAGCGCAGTTGGTGGCATTGATGGGGGTGGTGGGGCCGGTCGTGGCACAGGAAGCGGCGCCGCCAGCGATGCAACGGGTCGAAGTGACGGGCAGTAGCATCAAGCGCGTGGCCAAGGAAGGTGCGCTGCCGGTGCAAGTCATCTCGTTTGACCAGATCGAAAAGCAGGGCATCACGACGACGGAGCAACTGGTGCGCACCTTGTCGGCGAATGGCACGGGCGCCGATAACATGACGTCGGGCAATAACGTGTTTGGCGCCGATGCCGACCGTCTTGCCGGTGGCGCCTCGTTCGCCTCGCTGCGCGGGCTGGGACCGGGCGCGACCTTGGTACTGCTGAATGGCCGACGCGTGGCCACGCATGGTGCCAGTGGCCGTGCCGTCGACTTGAATTCGATTCCACTGGGGGCGATTTCACGCGTGGAAATCCTCAAGGATGGCGCCTCGGCCATCTACGGCACGGATGCCATCGGCGGCGTGATCAATTTCATTCTGAAAACCAATTACAGCGGCGTGGAAGCGTCCGTTTCCACCAACGATACGCAGGCAGGCGGCGGCGCCACGCGCCGCGCTTCGCTGCTGGCCGGCACGGGCTCGCTGGAAGAGGACCGCTACAACATCATGGCCAGCCTGACCGTCGACAAGGCGCAGCGCCTGAATGGCAGCGACCGTTCCTTCGTCAGCGGCTTCCAGCCGGGCCGTGGCCTGTCGCCCGATACGACGGGCACGCCATTCGCCAACCAGATGTCGGGGCCGGGCACGGCATTGCAAATCCCCAATCCTGATCCGAAAAAACCAGGGACGTTTATTGGCGGTTACACCTTGCCTGGCGACCCGACAGTGTATCTGCAAGCCAATCCCCTGAGCTTCCAGGGCAAGTGCGACAGCATCGCCGGCATGTCGCAGTACCAGACGCAACTGTGGAAAGACGTGACCTCACCACTCAGCACCACGCATTCCTGTGCGTATGACTACGGCGCCGACTATGTGCTGCAATTCCCTGTGGAACGGGTCAATTTCCTGTCGCGCGGCACCTTTCAGTTGGCGCCCGACCACCGCATGTTTGTCGAAGTGCTCGGTTCGCGCACCAAGGCCACGGCGATCCTGACGCCGATGCAGGTGCAGACGAGCATCGCCAACAAGGGCGTGTATCCGGTGGGCGGCGCGTATTACCAGGATTTGTCGGCCTATATTCCCACGTTCGACAATACCAAGCCGATTGCCTACAAATGGCGCGCCAATGAGATCGGTAACCGCACGCAGGAAAACACCACCGACAATGCGCGCGTGCTGCTGGGTTTTGAAGGCAACTTCGGCAAGTGGGATTACAAGACCGGGGTGTCCTACGCACAGAGCACCACCAAGACCAAGCTGACGGATGGCTATTCCTACACGGACAAGTTATATGCGGCCTTGGGGACAGGGATCATCAATCCCTGGGTGGCCGCGGGCCAAAGCCAGACGGAAGCGGCCAAGCAATTGATCGAGTCGACCAAGTTCCGTGGCGCCTTCCAGCATGGCAAGACGACCCTGACGCAGATCGATGGTTCCGTTTCCGGCGAGCTGTTCCAGCTGCCGGCTGGTGCCGTGGCAATGGCGGCCGGCTTTGATTTGCGCCGCGAGGGCTACAGTTTTGAACAGGATGTCGATGCCAACCTGATTCTATTGGCGCCAGGAAATGCCGCCTTGAAGGATGTCAGCCGCAACGTCAAGGCCGTGTATGCCGAGTTGCTGGTACCCATCATGAAAGACCTGGAAATGCAGCTGGCCGTGCGTCGTGACGATTACAGCCAGGTGGGCGCCACCACGAATCCCAAGATTGCCTTGCGTTACCAACCGACCGATTTCGTCCTGTTCCGCGCCTCGGCCAGCAAGGGCTTCCTGGCACCGAGTTTCGACCAGCTCTATTCAGGTGTATTGACGCAGGAATTGCCGAATGGTGTGAAAGATCCGGAAGGCTGTATCAAGCATCCCGGCGTGACCGAATACTGTTCCATTCCCCGCCTCATTTACACGACGGGCGGCAACCTGAACCTGAAGCCGGAGACGTCGAAGCAGGGCAGTGTCGGTATCGTCATCGAACCGGTGAAGGGTTACTCCGCCTCGTTCGATTACTGGGCCATCAATACCCAGGACCAGCTCCTCAAACGCACGCCGCAAGTCGTGCTGGCCAACTATCAGGCGCTGAACCAGTACATCTTCCGCAAACCCGATGGCACCATCGATTACGTGCAGGCGGGCTGGTTCAATGCAGGTGGCAGCCGCGTGCGCGGCCTGGACGTGAGCTTGCGCGGCGAAGGCAAGGTGCAGGAAGTGAAATGGACGGCAACCCTGGACGGCACGTATATGGACAGCTTCAAGTTTGCCGAATACAAGGGGCAAGAATACAAGGAGCTGGTTGGCAACTTCTACACGCGTGATTTGTACTTGCGCTGGAAACACAATGCCAGCTTCAGCGTATCGCGCGGCGACTGGAGCGGCTTGCTCGTGCAGAGTTTTGCTTCCGGCTACAAGGACCAGGTGCCGAATGGCGGCAAGGGTACGCCGCCACCGGGCTTCAAATCCGATGTGTCCAGTTACACCACGTACAGCTTGTCGGGCACGTACACGGGCTTCAAAAATACGACGATTACCGTGGGCATCCAGAACCTGTTCGACCGCGATCCGCCATTCACCGCGCACAACGTGGATGACGTGGTGGGCGCCGGCTGGGACCCGCGCGTGGCCGATCCGCGCGGCCGTTCGCTGTCGTTCCAGCTGAAGTACAAGTTCATGTAAGGCAACCATGCCGGCGGCGATCCCGTCGGCATGCTACTCTCATGCGGCGGCGCCTGGCGTCGCCGTTTTTATTCCAGGAAAGGGCCGCATGTCCAGTCAGACCAATCTCAGCCGGCGCCGCTTCGGCGGCTTGCTGGCCGCCACCGTGGGGGCGGCAGGCACACCGGCGTGGGCGGCGGCCGCGCAAGGGAAGGACAAACGCATGCAACAGCAACACTCCATGATCAAGCCGGCGCGCCTGCGCGAAGGCGACCTGGTGGCCATCATCGCACCGGGCGGTTTTACGGACGAGGACGCCATCGCCAAGGCCGTGCGCAATGTCGAATCGCTGGGGCTGCGCGCCAGCCTGGGCGCCAACATCCGCGCCGTGCACGGCAACTATGCGGGGACGGTGCAGCAGCGCCTGGACGACTTGCACGTCGCGTTCCGCGACCCGGACGTCAAGGCCGTGTGGGCCATTCGCGGCGGCTCCGGCTGCATTTCGCTGCTGGCGCTGCTCGACTACGCCTTGATCCGGCGCAACCCGAAAGTGCTGGTCGGCTATTCCGACATCACGGCCCTGCACCTGGCCATCGGCCGCCAGACGGGCCTGGTGACATTCCACGGCCCCGTGGCTTCATCCACGTTTTCCGAGTACACGGTGACGCAGCTGCGCAATGTGCTGATGACGCCGCAAGACAATTACACGATTCCCATGGCGCTGGACAACCACCGCCGCGCGCAGACGGCGCCCAACTTCGCCATCCGCACCGTGCACGGCGGCCAGGCCACGGGACGCTTGACGGGCGGCAACCTGTGCATGGTCAGCGCGCTGGCCGGCACGCCGTATGCGGCTGATTTCCGCGAGCATATTTTGTTCCTCGAAGAAATCAACGAAGTGCCGTACCGCATCGACCGCATGCTGTGCCAGCTGGACCTGTCCATCGGTTTCAAGCACGCGGCGGCGCTGATGCTGGGTATCTTCGAGCATTGCGAGGCGGCCGAAGGCGACACGGCGCTGACCCTCGACGCCACCCTCGACCAGCATTTGCAGCCCTTGCGCGCGCCGGCCGTCAGCGGCTATTCGTTTGGCCACATCCGCCACCAGTTCACGATACCGATGGGCATATTGGCCACCCTCGATGCGGACCGGCAAACCTTGACCTTGCTGGAAGCTGCCGTCAGCTAGTCTGTTCGTTTGCGCACGGCACAGTATGGGGATAGCCAGTATGCTAGGGGCATGTGCGGCAAGGCATCGGGCCATGCCGGCATCCTTGAACGGCTTGCTCATGATCAACCGCCGCGCCAGCGCCTACATTCTGAGCCACCCGCTGGCCTTCGTGCTGCAGGTGCTGAAGGGCTTTCGCGCCAACCAGGGCTTGCTGCTGGCGGGCGCCGTTGCGTATTACTCGCTGCTGTCCATCGTGCCCCTGCTGATGCTGGTGGTGGTGGCCCTGTCGCACGTGATCGCGCAGGATGAATTGCTGCAGACAATCGGCCATTACCTGGAATGGCTGGTGCCCGGGCAATCGAAGGCCATCGTGGCGGAAGTGGCGCATTTCCTCAACAACCGGGGCGTGATCGGCTGGCTATTGCTGCTGACCATGCTGTTTTTCAGCTCGCTGGCGTTTACCGTGCTGGAAAACGCCATGAGCGTGATTTTCATACACCGCGTGGCCATCCGCCGCCGCCATTTCCTCATCTCCGCCGTGCTGCCGTACTGCTACATCCTGTGCCTGGGCGTGGGTATCCTGTTGATCACCCTGGTGGCGGGCAGCTTGCAGGTGATGGGCGAGGAAAGCGTGCGTTTCCTGCGCCACGACTGGGGCCTGGAAGGCGTGTCCGGCGTGCTGCTGTACTTGCTGGGGCTGGCGGGTGAAATCCTGGTGCTCAGCTCGATCTACCTGGTCATGCCCGTCGGACGCTTATCGATCACGCATGCGCTGATCGGCGGCGTGACGGCGGCCCTGCTGTGGGAAATCGCCCGCCATGTGCTGGTCTGGTATTTTTCCACCTTGTCGCAGGTCAATGTCGTGTATGGCTCGATGACGACGGCCATCGTCGTCATGTTCAGCCTGGAAATCGGCGCCACCCTGCTGCTGCTGGGCGCGCAAGTGATTTCCGAATACGAAAGGGTGGCCCGGGGTGGCGCAGAAGACAAGCCGCTGGCGCTAAGGACTTGATTTAAAAAGATTGTTGCATCGCACAAAAAGCTGTGCTATACTGCGTTCAGTGATTGAGATTCGCTTGCGAATAGTCTCACCATCCAGTCCCAGCGCGGCGACCGACAGGTGTAATGTCGATGGCGTGACAGTGCGAAAGAGTGGATTTTGTAATTCCGGATACGTTGGTCGATTTACACTTGGAGTCACCATGCAGATAGCATGGGAGTCTGAAAATCAGGAGGCACTTTGCAGATAGCACTGGCGTCCATGACACGATTAAAGCATTGGTAATACATTGGAACAAGCCCGCGCTAGCGGGCTTTTTTTCGTCCATCGTTGGCAGTCGCTCGGGGTCAGACCCGGCGGGTCTGACCCCAGCATTTGCCGTGGGTTTATAAAGCCCGCGCAATCAAAATCTTCTGGATATCGCTGCTCCCCTCGTAAATCTGGCACACGCGCACGTCGCGGTAGATGCGTTCGACGGGGAAGTCGGACACGTAACCGTAGCCGCCGTGCACCTGGATGGCGTCCGAGCACACTTTTTCCGCCATTTCCGACGCAAACAGCTTGGCCATGGCCGCTTCTTTCAGGCAGGGCAGGCCCGCATCCTTCATGGCTGCCGCGTGACGTATCAGCTGGCGCGCCGCTTCGATCTGCGTGGCCATGTCGGCCAGGCGGAATTGCACGGCCTGGTGTTCATAGATGGGCTTGCCGAAACTCTCGCGCTCGCGCGCATAGCTCAGGGCCGCTTCGTACGCGGCGCGCGCCATGCCCACGGCTTGCGAGGCGATGCCGATGCGTCCGCCTTCCAGGCCGGAGAGGGCGATCTTGTAGCCTTGTCCTTCTGCGCCGATCAGATTTTCCGCCGGGATGCGGCAGTTGTCGAACAGGATTTGCGCCGTGTCCGACGAGTGCTGGCCCATCTTCTGTTCCAGTCCCGCCACGATGTAGCCGGGCGTGTTTGTCGGCACCCAGAAGGCGCTGATGCCGCGCTTGCCGGCTGCCTTGTCCGTGACGGCCATGACGATGGCCACATCCGCATACTTGCCGCTGGTAATGAACTGCTTCGTGCCGTTGATGACGTAGTCATTGCCGTCGCGCGTGGCCGTGGTGCGCAGGGCGGAGGCGTCGCTGCCCGTGTGCGGTTCCGTCAGGCAAAACGCGCCCAGCATGGCGCCTTGTGCTAGCGGACGCAGCCATTGCTCCTTTTGCGCGTCATTCGCGTACATCATGGCGATGCTGCACACAGGGCAATTGTTGACGGAGATAATCGTCGAGGTGCCGCCATCGCCGGCGGCGATCTCCTCCAGCACGAGGGCCAGGGACACGTAGTCGAGGCCGGCGCCACCGAGCGCTTCCGGCACGGCCACGCCAAAGGCGCCCAGCGCGGCCAGTTCCTGTAATTCTTCTTTCGGGAAATGATGTTCCTTGTCCCAGCGGGCTGCGTTGGGTGCCAGGCGTTCGCGCGAAAAACTGCGCAGCGCTTCCTGGATCATCGATTGTTCTTCATTGAGTATCATGGGACGTCGTCTCGTTTGTTTTTATATGGTGTGTGGTGGAATTACCAGGCGATGGGTTTGCCATCGTAGTTGCGGAATACGGCCTTGTCCGTGGCCGGCAGGCTGGCCAGGGTGGCGCGGATGCCGGCAGCGCTTTCCTCGGGGGAAATATCGGCGCCGGCGCCGCCCATGTCCGTGCGCACCCAGCCCGGGTGGAAGGCCACGCAGCTGACGCCCTGCGGGCCATGCACGAGGGCCGTGTCGATCAGCACGGAATTCAGGGCCGCCTTGCTGGCGCGGTACAGCGAACCGCTGGGATTGCCCCGTTCGCTCAGGGAACCCATGTGCGAGGACAATACGGCCAGCTTGCCTTTCGCGTTGGCCACCAGCGGCGCCAGGATGGGCAGCAGGCGCATGGCGGCCAGCACGTTCGTGTGCATGACGAGGTCGAAATCGGCTTGCGCGGGAAAACCGTCGTGGCGGGGGCCATACACGCCCGCGTTGAGAATGGCCACGTCGAGCTTTTCATCGTCGAGCTTCCAGCCCAGGCCGGCGCAGCCTTCCACATCCGTCACGTCCAGCTGGTGCGCTTCGGCGCCCAGTTGCCTGAGGGCTGCGCAAGCGTCGGGTGTGCGGGCCGTGGCGATGACGCGCCAGCCATCGTGGCGGTATTGACGGACGAGCTCGTGACCGATGCCGCGCGAGGCGCCGATGATCAATGCGGTAGGCATATCTTTTCTCCCTGAAAATAAAATGAAAGGCGCGCACCGTGAACTGCGGTGCGCGCCCGTGCTCAGGAAGAGCTTATACCAGTTCGATTGCCATCGCCGTCGCTTCGCCGCCGCCGATGCACAGGGCCGCCACGCCGCGCTTGCCGCCCGTTTTCTTCAGGGCGCCCAGCAGGGTGACGATGATGCGCGCGCCCGAGGCGCCGATCGGGTGGCCCAGCGCGCACGCGCCGCCGTGGATGTTGATCTTGCTGTGCGGAATGTCGAGGTCGTGCATGGCGGCCATGGGCACGGCTGCGAACGCTTCATTGATCTCGAACAAGTCCACATTGCTGCTGCTCCAGCCCGTCTTGGCGTACAGTTTTTTCACCGCGCCGATGGGGGCCGTGGTGAATTCGTTCGGCGCCTGCGCGTGCGTGGCGTGGCCGTGGATTTTGGCGATGACGGTGCAACCGAGTTTTTTCGCCGTCGATTCGCGCATCAGCACGAGGGCGGCGGCGCCGTCGTTGATCGACGAAGACGAGGCGGCCGTGATGGTGCCGTCCTTCTTGAACGCCGCCTTCAAGGTCGGGATTTTTTCCAGGCGGGCTTTTTGCGGACCTTCATCGATGCTGACGACGGTGTCGCCGCCGCGGCCGGACACGGTCACGGGCACGATTTCCCACTCGAAACTGCCATCCTTGGTGGCGGCCTGGGCGCGCTTCACGGATTCGATGGCGAAGGCATCCTGCGCTTCGCGCGTGAAGCTGTATTGGCTGGCGCACTCTTCGGCAAATGTGCCCATCGAGCGGGCATTGCCCTTTTCATCGCGGCTGTAGGCGTCTTCCAGGCCATCCATCATCATGTGGTCATAGATCATGCCGTGGCCGATGCGGTAGCCGCCGCGCGCCTTCGGCACCAGGTAGGGGGCGTTGGTCATCGATTCCATGCCGCCGGCCACCACCACGTCGGCGCTGCCGGCGAGCAAGGTGTCATGCGCGAACATGGTCGTCTGCATGGCCGAGCCGCACATCTTCGACAGGGTCACGGCGCCCGTGGAATCGGGCAAGCCGGCCTTGCGCAAGGCCTGGCGCGCAGGCGCCTGTCCCTGGCCCGCCATCAGGCAATTGCCGAAATACACGTGTTCAACGGCGTCCGGCGCCACGCCGGCCCGCTCGACGGCGGCACGGATGGCCACGGCGCCCAGGTCGCTGGCGGTAACGTTGGCAAAGTCGCCCTGGAAGGCGCCCATGGGGGTGCGCGCGGCACCGACGATTACGACTGGATCATTCATGTTGGATCTCCGATTAAGGGTGGGGATGGTGACTGCATACAAAAACGCAGGTGCTGCGGATAAGGGAAGACGTCCTCGATATGGCCGTCTTCGATGCGCTGTTTGCGCGCCTGCCAATATTGCGCCGTCAGCAGGTCGGCATGGTGCTGCATGAAATAGTTGCGGATGCGGGGATTGCCCAGCAGGAAGGTGCCGAATTGTTCGGGAAACACATCGTACTTGCCGATCGGATACCACGGTTCGGCCGACATTTCTTCCTCCTCCGTGCGCGCCTGGGGAATGACGCGGAACTGGCAATCGGTGATGTACTCGATTTCATCGTAATCGTAAAAAACGACACGCTGATGACGCGTGACGCCAAAGTTTTTATACAGCATGTCGCCGGGAAAGATATTCGCCGCCACCAGCTCCTTGATGGCGTTGCCGTACTCGACGATGGCGTGTTCGACCAGGTCATCGCGGCCTTCTTTCTCGGCATTGCTCAGCCACATGTTCAGCGGCACCATGCGCCGCTCGATGTACAGGTGGCGGATGATGATCTGCTCGCGGTCTTCCTCGATCAGCGAGGGGGCGAACTGTTTCAACTCGGCCAGCAGTTCCTCGGCAAAACGGGCGCGGGGAAAGGCCACGTTGGAATACTCGAGCGTGTCGGCCATGCGGCCCACCCGGTCATGGTGTTTCACCAGCAAATACTTTTGCTGGACTTGCGCGCGCGTGGTTTCCTTGGGCGGCGGGAAAAAATCCTTGATCACCTTGAAGACATAGGGAAACGACGGCAGGGCAAACACCAGCATGACCAGGCCGCGGATGCCGGGCGCGCTTTCGAAGTGGTCCGACGAGTGTTTCAGATGCTGCAGGTAGTCGCGGTAAAACAGCGTCTTGCCCTGTTTTTGCAAGCCCAGTATCGTATAAATCTCACTGCGCGGCTTGCGCGGGAGCAAACTTCGGAGAAATTGTACGTAGGCCGACGGCACTTCCATATCGACCAGGAAATACGCGCGCGTAAACGAAAACAGCACGGCAATCTGCTGGTGCTCGAACAGCACCGTATCGAGCACCAGCTTGCCGTGACGGTTGTGCAGGATGGGCACGACAAACGGGTATTCGCGGTTGCCGTTGATGCCTTTGCCCACCAGGTAGGCGCCCTTGTTACGGTAGAACAAACTGGTCAAGACCTGGATCTGGTGGTTCGGTTCCAGCCTGTCGCCGCCGAACAATTGCTGCAGGCGTGCTTCCACCTGGGCCACGTCACGCTCCAGGTCGGCAAACTCACAATCGAGCTGGAAATGCGTCAGCATGCGCATCAGGGTGTGGCGCAGGCCGTCCTCGCCCGGGTAATACACGCGGTAGGTGGGCAGCGGGTCTTGCGTTTCGATGTACTCCGTGGAAACGACGGGCCGCACGAAAATATAGTCGTTATTGAAATACGTGCGGTGCAGGATGTTGCAGCAGACGGAATTGAAAAAGGTTTCCGCCAGTTCCGGCTGCTTATGCTCCGTCAACATGCCGATGTAGTGCAGCTTGAGTTCGCGCCACACTTCGTCGCTCAACTCCGACTCTTCGTACTCATCTTCGAGCATCTGCACGCATTCCTGTACGCGCTTGTCATAAAAGTCGATGCGTTCACGGGCCGCCGTCTGTGCCGCGGCCCAGGCGCCTTGCTCGAAATACTGCTTGGCATGCTGGCTGGTTTCACGGAACAGGCGGTAATGCTTGTCAAAGCCGTCGCGGATGGTGCGCGCGATATCGAATGCGATCTGGGAAGAAAGCAACTTGGGGAAGGCAATTTGCGTCATAGCTGTACTCGCATGAATGGCTCATTCCCCAGTCGATAGCCGCGCGCCCGTGCTTACTTGGTTTCCGCAAACAGTTCGCGGCCTATCAGCATGCGGCGGATTTCGCTGGTCCCGGCGCCGATTTCGTACAGCTTGGCATCGCGCCACAGGCGGCCGGCCGGGAACTCGTTGATGTAGCCGTTGCCGCCCAGGGCCTGGATCGCTTCACCTGCCATCCAGGTCGCCTTCTCCGCACTATACAGAATGGCGCCGGCCGCATCCTTGCGCAGCTGGCGCACGGCTTCCGGCGTGGCGGCGCGGTCGCAAGCCTGGCCCACGGCATACACATAGGCCTTGCACGCCATCATGGTCGAGTACATATCGGCCAGTTTGCCTTGCATCAATTGGAATTCGCCGATGGGCTGGCCGAATTGCTTGCGGTCATGTACGTAGGGCACGACCAGGTCCATGCAAGCCTGCATGATGCCCAGCGGCCCGCCGGACAGCACGGTGCGTTCGAAGTCGAGGCCCGACATCAGCACGTTGACGCCCTTGCCCAGGCCGCCCAGCACGTTTTCGGCCGGTACTTCGCAATCCTGGAACACCAGTTCGCCCGTGTGCGAGCCGCGCATGCCCAGCTTGTCGAGCTTTTGCGCGATGGAAAAGCCCTTGAAATTCTTTTCGATCAGGAAAGCCGTCATGCCGCGCGGGCCCGCTTCCAGGTCGTTTTTCGCATACACCACCAGCACGTCCGCGTCGGGACCGTTGGTGATCCACATCTTGGTGCCGTTCAAGACCCAGCGGTCGCCCTTGAAGTCGGCTCGCAGCTTCATGCTGACGACGTCCGAGCCCGCGTTCGGTTCCGACATGGCCAGCGCGCCGATGTGCTCGCCCGTGATCAGCTTCGGCAGGTACTTGGCTTTTTGCTCGGCCGTGCCGTTGCGCTTGATCTGGTTCACGCACAGGTTCGAATGGGCGCCGTAGGACAGGCCGACGGAAGCCGAGGCGCGCGAGATTTCTTCCATGGCGATGATGTGCGCCAGGTAGCCCATGCCGGCGCCGCCGTATTCTTCGCCGACGGTGATGCCGAGCAAGCCCATGTCGCCCATCTTGCGCCACAGGTCCATGGGGAACTGGTCGGTGCGGTCGATTTCGGCCGCGCGCGGCGCGATTTCGGCGGCGGCAAATTGTTGGATCGCTTCGCGCAGGGAGGCGATGTCTTCGCCGTGGTCAAAGGTCAAGCCTGGGAGATGGAGCATGTCGTCCTCGTCGTTATAAGTGTGGCGGTCATGGATGCCGGGTCAGTAAAGCTATGATACTCAGTTGTGACGTTTACGTAAACGTAAAGCGATGCGCGTGCGGCCAGCGCCTGCCGCGTGTCCACTCAGTTTGTTGGCGCCTTATCAAGGTTCAAGTCCGCCAGCATGCGCGCGCAAGCGTCTTCGTGTGCGCTGATTTCCGCCAGCGCCATTTCGATATCGATGCGCTGCTGTTCCAGGGTCTGGCGATGCTGCGCCAGCACGCCCAGGAAGCGGTCCATCTGCGCGCGCGTGTCCTTCGGCGACTCGTACATGTCGACCAGGCTCTTGATTTCCGACAGCGCGAGGCCCAGGCGCTTGCCGCGCAGGGTCAGTTTCAGGCGCGTGCGGTCGCGCGGCGTGTAGACGCGGCTGCGCCCGCCCGCGCCTTCGCGTTTCGGGCTGAGCAGGCCCTGGTCTTCATAGAAACGGATGGCGCGCGCCGTGATGTCGAATTCCCGCGCCAGTTCGGTAATGGTGTAGGTCGTCGTTGCTGGGGGCGGTGTTGGTTGCATGGGTGGTCGGTCGCTGGATGGATGCTGCGAGGCAGGTGGTGGCAAAGTGCCGTTTACGTCAACGTCAATACTATTGTAGCGTGCCCTGCCCGTGCTGCAACAAAGAAAAAAGCAGGCATGGACATGGTAATTTGGCGAATATGGCAACAGTTACTGAAAATAAATTGATTCTTCTTGCGCAAACGCGCTTAAGATCGAGAGTTGGTGGCCAAGATGACACCAAAAAGAGCTTTCCTGGCACAACGGCGACATTCTTTTCGTTACGATGGCAGTAGAATTTTTGGGCGCAGATTCTTTCCAATCGGCACGATCAAAAAACAACGTTCCTCTATGAGTACGCTGTTTAGATAGTTTCCATATTGAAAACAAAATGGCCCTTCTGAAAACTTTGTCTACAAGAAATTGTATGACATGGGCATTGCGCGTATCGGCAGAGGGGGGCATTATCCGATACCGTACGTTGTAATGCCAAACCGAGGCTTTGAATCGTGCTGCAGTGCGAAAATCAAGGCCAGCCGCGAATTTGACCCGAAGCCACGCAGAATCACAAGAGAAAATTCGGCCCACTTTTCTACCCGGAAAACCCGGCCGGAGTGTTAATTGTTAATTGATACTCTTTTCAAATGTAACATTTTGTATGGTCATTCAAGAAACTGACTTTCATGTTACAACATGAAATAGTACACCTATGAATTCTTCTAACGAACGCGAAAGCTTCAGCCAGCGACTTCAGTTGGCTCTCAAAAACGCCCATTACTCTCCAGACAGCCCGACCAGACTGGCCCGGGAATTCAATATCCGTTTCGACGGGCGCCCGATTACCGTGCATGCAGCTAGGAAATGGTTAGTAGGTGAAGCAATTCCCACGCAAGAGAAATTGCGCATGATTGCTCAATGGTTGGGCGTGCCGGCGGAATGGTTGCGTTTTGGCGGCCCGGAAAGCGCCACGCCGAATGGCGAAGCGGGCAGCGCCTTGTCGCGGTTTGAGTCCGCCGATGTGAAATTAATTGCCGATTTGCAAAGATTAGATGAACATCATCGTCAAATCGCGCGAGAATTTATTCGCATGCTGGTCCGCGTCAACTACCAAAAGTAAGCATTCAGGCCATCCCCGGCCGGCGCCGTCCGCCTTTCGCTGACGGTGCTCCTCCTGTACTTTTATTTGCGCAGAGTCATACTGGAGACATGATTTTGCCGCACAATAAGACCTCGCATGTTGCGCTGCAGCGGAATTATTTGATAATAATCCCGCATGCAGCGGCGCAGCGGCCAATACCAGCGCATAATCACATCAGAAGCAGCCAGTTCATCCACTACGGAGCCGAGCATTTGAGCCGTCTTATGAAAAGTAACTACAGCAATACCGCGCAGCTGAAAGACTTGATGACCGTGCCACCCATGACTGCCGCGCAACACGCGGAAGTGATGCGCAAACGGATCGCCCACCGCAGGATGGTTGAAGAAGCCAGGGATTTGAAGCAGGCCAGTGCAGTTCAGTTCGAAAAACGCTGAGTGGTGGATGCCTGACCAAAGCTGCTGCGCGTCGCGCTTTGCGGCCGGCGATGCTCACCGTGCTTCAGCACGGTTGCGCTTCTCGGCCACAAGGGGGCGCCGAGCCTCACTGCCGCTCGCTACGCTTTTATCAGGCATCGGAGCGTGCGTAGTTTGATGCGTAGTTGTTTAGCTTGTTGCTGACTGGTCCGGGTTTTTCAAACCATTCCACCGCGGCGCCAGGCTGTGCTCGATGCCGAGCAGGTCGATGACGCGCGCCAGCGTATGGTCGACCATGTCCGCGATGCTGTGCGGGTGGTGATAAAAGCTGGGCAAGGGAGGGAAGATGATGCCGCCCATCTCCGTCACGGCCGTCATATTGCGCAGGTGCGCCAGGTTGAACGGCGTTTCGCGCACCATCAGGATCAGGCGCCGGCGCTCCTTGAGTACCACGTCGGCGGCCCGCGTGATCAAATTATCCGACAAGCCATGCGCCACGGCCGCCAGGGTCTTCATCGAGCATGGCGCCACGACCATGCCATCCGATTGAAACGAGCCGCTGGCGATGCTTGCGCCGATGTCGCGCAGCTTGTGCACCACGTGCGCCTGCGCTTCGATATCCTTGCGCCCCACGCCCGTTTCCTGGTGCAGGGTCAGTACGGCCGCATCGGACAAGACCAGATGCGTCTCGACGCCGGGGATGGCGCCGAGCAATTGCAGCAGCCGCAAGCCATACACGGCGCCCGTGGCGCCCGTGATGGCCACGACGATACGGCGCGGCCGCTGCTGCTGATTAGGCATCCAGCAGGGACTTCAGTTCGCCCGATTCAAACATTTCATTCATGATATCGGAACCACCGATGAACTCGCCTTTGACATACAGCTGTGGAATGGTCGGCCAGTTCGAGTAATCCTTGATGCCTTGGCGAACTTCCGGGTCATCCAGCACGTTGACGGTAGCGATGTTTTCCACGCCGCATGCTTTCAGGATCTGGATGGCGCGGCCGGAAAAGCCGCACTGCGGGAACTGGGCCGTGCCCTTCATGAACAGCACGACTGGCGTGTTCGTCACGGTTTCTTTGATCCAGGTTTGTACGTCGCTCATAGCTGCCTCTGATGGGTAAATAAATAGATGCCGTCATTTTATAAGAAAACGACGGCACGGGTATGCGCTCAGGTCATAAATCGGGCAAGTCAGCCACGCTGGCGCTTATAACTGCTTGCCCAGGCAGGCCGATTGGGCGGCGCCCACGTATTTGCCCCAGGCATTGAGGGGTGCATAGCCGTGTTTGGCGTAAAACGCCATGGCGCGGCGATTCGCCACGCGGGTGGACAGGTGCAGCCGCGCATAGCCGAAGCAGCGCGCCTGCACTTCCACGTGGGCCAGCAGGGCCGCGCCCACGCCGGCGGAACCGGGGCGCGCATACATGCGCTTGAGTTCTGCCGTGGTGCTGTCCGGCCCGTCCAGCGGGCGCAGGGCCGCGCAGCCCAGCAGTTCACCGGCGCCGTCGCGGGCAATATAAAAGCCGCCGCGCGGCGTGGCCGCTTCCGCGTCGAACGAGGAGCGCCCGCTGTCGCCATTGATGCGCAGCAATGCGTCCGACAATGCATCGAGCAGCAGCCGGGCATCCGGGCCGGCCGCATCCGCCGCCAGGATGGCGATGTCCTGCCCGGCGGCCACGGGCTTAACCGCGCAGCTTGGCGAACGCGGCGGCCATGCTGCCGGCCGGTTCCGGCGCGTTGCGCGACTGCGACTGGTGCTGCGCCATGCTGCGGCGGTCGTTGCGGTCGCTGCGTTGTTCCGGCTTGCTGCCCGCCTGCGGCGCGCTGTCCGTCAAGCGCATGGTCAGGGCGATGCGCTTGCGCTTTTCATCGACTTCCAGCACTTTTACGCGCACGACCTGGCCCGCTTTCACCACCGTGTGCGGATCCTTGACGAAGGTGTTCGACAGGGCCGAGATGTGCACGAGGCCATCCTGGTGCACGCCGATATCGACGAAGGCGCCAAAGGCGGCCACGTTGGTGACCACGCCCTCGAGGATCATGTCCGGGCGCAAGTCGCGGATTTCTTCCACGCCTTCCTTGAAGGTAGCCGTCGTGAATTCCGGACGCGGATCGCGGCCCGGCTTTTCCAGTTCTTTTAATATGTCGGAGATGGTCGGCACGCCGAAGGTGTCATCCGCGTACTTGGCGGGGCTGAGAGTTTTCAGCAAGGCCGTTTCGCCGATGACGGCCTTGATATCCTTCTTGATGTCGGCCAGGATCTTTTCCACCAGCGGGTACGATTCCGGGTGGACGGCCGAGGCGTCCAGCGGATTCTCGCCGCCCATCACGCGCAGGAAGCCGGCTGCCTGTTCGTAGGTCTTGTCGCCCAGGCGCGGCACGGCTTTCAAGGCCGCGCGCGAGGTGAACGCGCCCTTCATGTCGCGGTAGGTGACGATGCTTTGCGCCACGCTGGCCGACAGGCCGGACACGCGCGCCAGCAGCGGGGCCGACGCCGTGTTCACGTCCACGCCCACGGCATTTACGCAATCTTCCACCACGGCGTCGAGCGAGCGGGCCAGCTGGCTTTGGCTCACGTCATGCTGGTACTGGCCCACGCCGATCGATTTCGGGTCGATCTTCACCAGCTCGGCCAGCGGGTCTTGCAGGCGGCGCGCGATCGACACGGCGCCGCGCAGGGACACGTCCATGTCCGGCAATTCCTTCGAGGCGAACTCGGACGCCGAATACACCGACGCGCCCGCTTCCGAGACGACGATCTTCGTCATCTTCGCTTCCGGATGCTGCTTGATCAAATCCTGCGCCAGCTTGTCCGTCTCGCGCGAAGCCGTGCCGTTGCCGATGGAAATGAGCGACACATTGTGCTTGGCGGCCAGGCGGCCCAGGGTGTGCAGGGAGCCGTCCCAGTCGTTCTTCGGCTGGTGCGGGTAGATCACGGCCGTGTCGACCACTTTACCCGTGGCATCGACCACGGCGACCTTGACGCCCGTGCGCAAGCCAGGGTCCAGGCCCATGGTGGCGCGCTGGCCGGCCGGCGCGGCCAGCAGCAGCGCTTTCAAGTTGGTGGCAAAGACGTTGATGGCGTCCAGTTCCGAGCGTTCGCGCAGCGCGCCCATCAGTTCCGTTTCCAGGTGCATGAAGCTTTTCACGCGCCAGGTCCAGCGCGCTGTGTCGGCCAGCCATTTGTCGGCCGGACGGCCTTGTTGCTTGATGCCGAAGCGGGCGGCGATGCGGCCTTCGCACGGGTTGTGCGGCGCATCCCATTTTGGTTTTTCCGCTTCCGTGTCCAGGCGCAGGGTGACGTCGAGGATGCCTTCGCGGCGGCCGCGCAGCAGGGCCAGCGCGCGGTGCGAGGGGACGGTGGAAATGGTTTCCGAGTAATCGAAATAATCGGCGAATTTTTCGCCTTCGTCCTGCTTGCCTTCCACCACTTTCGATTCGACGATGCCGTGTTCCTGCACGTATTCGCGCAAGGTTTGCAGCAAGGTTGCGTCTTCGGCGAAACGCTCCATCAAAATCTGGCGCGCGCCGTCGAGGGCCGCCTTGGTGTCCGCCACGCCCGGGTTGTTGCCGTCGGCACTAGTGAATGCTTCGCGCAGGAACTTGCCCGCTTCCATTTCCGGCGTCAGTTCCGGATTGTCCAGCAAGCCGTCGGCCAGCGGCATCAGGCCCGCTTCGATGGCGATCTGCGCCTTCGTGCGGCGCTTCTGCTTGTATGGCAGGTACAAGTCTTCCAGGCGCGTCTTGTCTTCCGCGTGCATGACGGCGTCGAGCAGCGCGGGCGTCATCTTGTTCTGTTCCGTGATCGACGCCACGATGGCGGCGCGCCGCTCTTCCAGCTCGCGCAGGTAGCGCAGGCGCTCTTCCAGCAGGCGCAGCTGGATATCGTCGAGGCCGCCGGTCGCTTCCTTGCGGTAACGGGCGATGAAGGGCACGGTGGCGCCTTCGTCGAGCAGTTCGATGGCGGCGGCAACTTGCACGGGTTTGGCGGCAAGTTCAAGGGCAAGGCGTTGTTCGATAGTGGGCAGCATGGTTGTTTCCAGAGCGATCAAGCCTGGAATGATACGCAATCGGCGCGATTGCGCAATCTTGACAGCGCAAATGGACTGTGCGTTGACAAGCGGCCTAGCGGGGCGGCAGCAGCGGGCTGGCGGGCGGCGCAGGCGCCGGCCTCTGCGGCGTGACGGACTTGCCGAAGGCATTGCCCATGCGGTGTTCGAGGGCGGCGCGGTTGTACAGGCCCAGCTGGTTCGACGGGCGCTGCATGGTCGCTTCCGCGCCGGACAGGGTGGGCGGCTGCCGGTTCACGTTGTTGCTATTCGGCAATAATTTTTCATTCAGGCAAGAGATGGATTGCGCGCGCCTGCCATTGACTTCCACTTCCACGCACCCCTTCCCGGGCGCGGCGGCGTTCACGACGACGGTGTGTTCGTCCGCCTGCGCGGACAGGGCGGCGCAGGCCGACAGCAACAGCAAGAACAGGCGTGCCATGGCGGCTCCCGGAGCGGTGGAAGAAGCGCTCAGCATAGCAAAACCATATGTCGCGGCGATGACACACGGCAAGCGCAGCAAATATTTCATGTCATGCAGTTGTCATTTTATGAAGCTACCATCTTGCCATTCTGCAGAGAACATTGCAGTCAAGACACTTCATGAGCAGGATTCTTCGTTGATTCCCCTGGAAAATGACACTAAGCCACCGCCGCGCCGCAACGGGCAATGCCCTGTCCGCCTGCTTGCTGATGACATTGATGACATTGATGACATTCGTGCGGCCGGCAGCCAGCGCGGACGGTGCTGACGCGGCCGCGCATGCGACCCTGCGCTTCGACTTGCCCGCCCAGCCGCTCGATGCGGCGCTGGTGGCGTTTGGCGAAGTGACCGGCTATTCCGTGCTCGTCAGCAGCCAGCTGGCGGCGGGGCGGGTGGCTGCGTCCGTGCGCGGCGACTACACGCCGGCCGAGGCGCTGCAGCGCTTGCTGGCAGGCACGCAGCTGGGCGCGCGCTTCAGCGGCAGCAATGCGTTTACCTTGCTGGCGCTGGCCGATGCCCCCGCGGCGCTGGCGCCCGTACCGGCCGAGGCCGTTCCTGCCGCACCGCCGTTGCAAGGCTATGCGGCCATCCTGCAGCGCTCGCTCACGCGCGCCCTGTGCCGTTTGCACCCGGACGCGTTCGGCCGCTACCGCCTGGCGTTTCAGCTGTGGCTTGACGAGCGGGGCAAGGTGCGCGCCGTGCACGTGCTGGAACCGAGCGGCGTGGCGCAGCGCGACCGTGCCGTGCTGCAGCGCCTGCGCAGCCTGCTGATGGATGGCGCGCCGCCCGCGGGCTTGCCGCAGCCGCTGACGATTTTGTTGACGCCGCGGCCCGATCCCGATGCCGATTGCGCGCCGTATCTGCACCTTGCCGGAGCGCCCTGAGCATGCCGGAATTGCTGAAAACCACCTTGCGCAAGCTGTTTCTGGAACGCTATGGACAGTTTCGCCGCCACCTGCAGCGCCGCCTGGGCTCGGAAGACCTGGCCAACGACGCGCTGCATGAAACGTATCTGCGGGTGGAGCGGATGACGGCGCCCGAGGCGATCAGCTATCCGTCCGCCTACCTGATGCGCATCGCCATCAACGTTGCGGAAGATCAACGCCGCGACAATGCGCGCCTGCTCAGCCTGCCGGATATCGACGATCTGTACGAGATGGCCGATGAACTGGCGGACCCGGCCCGCACCTTCAGCGCGCGCGCCGAACTGGAAGAACTGGAGCGGGCCTTGCAGGAGTTGCCGAAACGCCGGCGCGCCATCGTCATTGCCGCCCGCGTCGATCAATTGCCGCACCGCGACATCGCCGAGCGTTTCGGCATTTCCGCCCGCACGGTCGAGAAGGAATTGCGCGCCGGCCTAGAACACTGCTGCGAGCGCATGGGACGCGATTTCATTCAGCGCTTCGGTCCCGGCGCGGGAAAAACGTCTAAACATCATGATTGAACAAGCGGAAGACGACATGGGTGTCATCCAGAAGGAAGCGCAGGCGTGGGTCGTGCGCCTGGCCTCGGGCCAGGTCAGCGAGCGCGACGCGCAAGTGTTTCGCCATTGGTGCGCGCGCAGCCGCAAGCATGCGACGGCGTTTGCCGAGGCGCGCGCCGTGTGGGGCGCGATGGCGCCGGCCGCGCTTGCCGTCAAGCGGACGCAGCAGCCAGTGAATACGGCGCGGCGCGCCTGGCTGGGCGCCGGCGTGGCCGCCTCGCTGGGGCTGCTGATAGTGCGTCCGCCCACGGACCTGTGGCCGGCCGTCGCGGGCCTGGGCGCGGACTACGCCACCGGCACGGGCGAGCAGCGCGAAGTGGCGCTCGACGGCGGCGTGCTGGTGCAGATGAATACGCAGACGCGCCTCGATGCGGCGCCGCTGCAGGACGGCGCCGCCGCACTGGTGCTGCTGGCGGGCGAGGCGGAATTCCAGGCCGGCCTGCGCGGCGCGGCGCGCGTGCGCGTACAAGCGGGCGACGGCACGGTGTCGGCCGGCAGCGCGCGTTTCAACATCCGTTTGTTCGGCCAGGAAGTGTGCGTGACGTGCCTGGCGGGCCGCCTGCGCGTGGCGCAGGCGGGCAACGATGCGGAGCTGGCCGCGGGCCAGCAGTTGCGCTACCGGCCCGAGCATTTCGGCATCGCGCGCGCGGTGGCCAGGGGCGACGTCAGCGCGTGGCGCCAGCGCCTGCTGGTGTTCAAGCAAAGCACCCTGGCCGAGGTGGTGGACGAGGTGAACCGCTACCGTCCCGGCAAGCTGATCCTCAATGGCGACGCCTTGAAGCACACGCGCGTGCAGGCCAGCTTTTCGCTCGATCGCCTCGACGACGTGATCGCCCTGATCCAGGATGCGTATGGCGCGCGCGTGACGCGGCTGCCGGGCGGCATCGTGCTGTTCGGCTAGCGCTGTACGCCGATGGCATGCCGCCAATTATGACATTTTGATGACCTTTTGCAGTCCCGGACCTTGTTCCCTGTCAATGCTGCTGGAAGCCGCGAATCAGTGCCTGCCGCCCGCCCCGTGCGTGCCGCGCGCCGCCTCGCGATATCGGTCAGCAACGGAACATGAAAAGGGAATGTCGCCATGCAGCGAAGCAAGTCGGTCACGAAACACGCATCCTCCTCCGCCATGGCGGGCAACCGGACCGGTCGCCCGGTGCGCCTGAAACCGCTGGCGCTGGCCATCGCCATGCTGCTGCAGGCGGGTGGCGCGCAGGCGCAGCAGCCGTTCAGCGGCGCCTGGTTCGCGGGCAAGGGCGCGCAGCAGGGCACGGCTGCCGCCACGGGGCGCTTGCCGAATGGCCAGCCAGCCACATCGCTGAACAATCCCTTGTTGCAGCAGCAAAAGGCCGAAGGCAAGCTGCAGCAATCGCTGAACAATCTGTTGCTGGCCGCGCGCGGCATCGCCGCCGAGCAGGCCGTGCAGGCGGCCGCGCGCCAGGCGGCGCTGGCCGCCGGCGGTGCACCGGACGGCCTGGTCAAGGGCGGCTTGCAGGTCGACAGCAACAGCCTGACGGCGGGTTGGCTCAATGCCCAGGCGCCCGTGCAGACCCAGGCCGATGGCAAGACTGTCGTGAAGGTCGTGCAGACGGATGACAAGGCGATCCTGAACTGGGAAAGCTTTAACGTCGGCAAGAACACCACCTTGCAATTCGACCAGAAATCGAACTGGGCCGTGTTGAACCGCGTGAATGATCCGCTGGCGCGCCCCAGCCAGATCCAGGGCCAGATCAAGGCCGACGGCACGGTGATGATCGTCAACCGCAACGGCATCGTGTTTACGGGCAGCAGCCAGGTCGACACGCGCAATCTGGCCGCCGCCGCCATGGGCATGAGCGACAGCCAGTTCAAGAGCGGCCTGTACGGCAAGGCGCAGGGCACGGGCGCCGTGCCGACCTTTGCGAATGACTTGCTGCTGGGCCAGAACACCTACACGCATGGGGCGGCCGAGGCGGACGTCGTCGTCGCCGCCGGCGCGCGCATCGACACGCGCAAGCCGCAGACGGTCACCGAGGGCGGCGGCTACGTGCTGCTGGCCGGCCGCAGCGTCGAGAATGCGGGCGCCATCACCACGCCGAACGGCCAGACGACCCTGGCGGCGGGCGACGCCATCGTCGTGCGCCAGGGCATGGGCACGGACAAGAACCAATATTCGAGCACGCGCGGCAATGAAGTCGGGATGCTGCGCGTGGCCGGCAGCAACGCCGGCAGCGTCGTCAACAACGGCCTGATCCAGGCGGCAACGGGCGACATCACGCTCAGCGGCAATAGCGTGCGCCAGGATGGCGTGCTGTTGTCGAGCACGACCGTCAATGGCCGCGGCACGATCCACCTGACGGCGGCGGACGAGAACGCCGGCGTCACCCTGGCGCGCGGCAGCGTCAGCGCCATCCTCATCGATGACAATGGCGCCACGGCGCTGGACGTGCAGCGCGATACCTTGCTGAAAGACACGGGCAAGGGCACGGACACGCCGCAGGACCGGCGCGACCAGTCGCTGGTGCGCATCGTGTCCGCCGGTAACATCGAGTTCGAGGGCGATTCGCTGACCCTGGCCACGGGCGGCCAGGTGCTGGCCGATGCAGCCCGCCGCAGCCACGTGGCGCGCGGCGCCGCCATCGACGTCTCCGGCGCCGTCGGCGTGAAGGTCGACATGAGCAGCAACAATGTGCTGATCAACGTGCAGGGCAACGAGCAGCGCGACGCGCCGGGCAGCCGCGACGCCAAGTACCTGAACAACAGCGATGTGTGGGTCGACCGCCGCGACCTGGTGCTGGTGCCGGCCGGCACCTACGGCTACGCCACGGACCGCTGGTACACGGCGGGCGGCTTGCTGGAAGTGAGCGGCTACCTCAATACCAGCGGCCATGGCGTCGGCGAATGGGCGGCCCAGGGCGGCACCGTCGGCTTTGGCGGCGGCGAAGTGGTGACGCAGGCCGGTTCGCGCATCAACATCGCCGGCGGTTCGCTGGACGTGCAGACGGGCATGGTCAAGCAGACGTGGCTGAAGGGCGCCGATGGCGCGATGTACAAGCTCAGCACGGCTCCTGGCGACAACCTGTACACGGGCCTGTACCGCGGCTATGAGAGCACGCATGCGCGCTGGGGCGCGAACACGACGGAAACCTTTGCCAATGCCTTGATCGGTCCCCGCGAGCGCCTGGAAAACGGCTACACGGTGGGCCGCGATGCGGGCCGCCTGATCGTTTCCACGGGCGCGGCCGTGCTGGAAGGCGACATCGACACATCCGTGTTCCAGGGCGAACGCCAGCAGCGCAAGCGCGACGACGGCGTGGACAGCTACAAGCAGGCGCAGACGTCGGCGGCGCGCGCCGGTCAATTGATCGTCGGCAAAATGACGCCCGTCTTCGATCCGAAGTCGGGCCAGTTGCGCGACAGCCCGCAAGCCGTGCTGGAAAAGGTCGAGATCGGCAAGGTGGCAGCCATCGCCGATGGCCAGCTGCTCAATGCGGCCTTGCCCGCCGCGCGCAGCAAAACCTTGCAGCTCGATGCGGACTGGCTCAATGGCCTGGAATTGGGCGCACTGAACATCTACGCCTACGACAAGCTCGACGTCAATGCCGACGTGCGCGTGGCCGATGGCGGCGACATCGCCCTGCACGCCACCGACGTGGGGATCAAGGCGAACGTGAGTGCGCGCAGCGGCAGCATTGCCGCCGGCAACATGATTTCGCGCTACCTTGCCTCCGCGGGCGCCGTGTGGGCGGACCTGCCCGTGTCGCCGGAAGCGCGTCCCGCGGGACCGGCCGGCGTGCGCGTGGCGCCCGGCGTGCGCCTCGATGCGCGCGGCCTGTGGAGCAACCTGGAGCTGGACCCGGGCGCCGGCGCCGGTTTGCCGTATATCAATGGCGGCAAGGTCAGCCTGAAGAGCTCCGGCGGCATCGAGCTGGCCGGCGGCAGCGTCATCGACGTCTCGTCCGGCGCCGCGCTGATGAGCAATGGCAGCCTGCAGGGCGGCCGCGGCGGCGACATCACCCTGGCCGTCGACTTGCCGCGCGAAAAAGCGCCGACGGGCGCCCTGCTCAAGCTCGACGGCGAGCTGCGCGGCCATGGCGTGAAGGGCGGCGGCCGCCTGACGATCGATAGCGGCACGGCCGTCAGCATCGGCGGCAAGCTGCTCGACGGCGACGTGTTGCCAGCAGGAAGCAGCGCCCCCGTGGGCCTGCGCCTCGTCGATGAATTCCTGATTGCCAAGGGCGAGAAGATTCCCTTCGATTTCGCGCTCAGCACCAGCCTGATCAAGCCGGGCCAGACCCTGAGCCAAGCCGTGACGGTGGACGTGTCGGCGCAGAAACCGCTGATCCTGGGAGCCAGCATGGTGGTGCCGCAGGGGGCGCAGGTCGTCGTCAACGGCACGATGTATCTGGGCAGCGGCGCCATCGTTCCCGCTGGTAGCGTGTTGACGTCGATTAACGGCTTGAATGCGGGCTTCGTGGTCTCGGCGGCGGCCTTTCCGAACGGCTTGCCGATCCAGCCGATGACGACGCGGTATGCGGCCGGCAGCATCGCTGCCGAAGCGCTGGCCGCGCCCCGCGGCCAGCTGCTGCCGACCGGTGTCGCGCTGGGGCGCGACGTAGCCGTGCAGCCCATGCTGGCGCTGGACGCCAGCCTGTTCCAGAGCGGCTTTGCCGACTACGCCGTCACGGGCCGCGACGGCGTCGTGGTGGCCAAGAATGCGCAGATCGACGTGCGGATGCCCGTGCTGCGCTTCAAACCCGCCACCGGCCATACGGTGGCCGGCGGCACGGATCCAGGCGCCGCGCTGGAAGTGTGGACGCCGCCGCTGTACCAGGAAGATGCGCGCAAGGGCCGCCTGACGCAGCGCGCCGGCGCCGACCTGACACTGACGGCGGGCAGCCCGTACGTGAAGGGCGGCCTGGCGGTGGCCGAGGGCGCCGTCGTGACGGTCGATCCGGGCCGCCAGATCAGCTTGACGGGCAATGGCCAGGTCAGCATCGATGGCCGCCTCGAGGCCTGGGGCGGCAAGATCGCCGTGCTGCCGGGTACGTTTGGCACGGGCAACGATGTGGATGTGCCGAACGGCAAGGGACAAGCCACGTCGATCTGGATCGGCGAACACGCCGTGCTCGACGTCGCCGGCCGCGCCACCGTCGCCACCGACATGCGCGGCGGCCGCTATGGCCGCGCCGACAAGGGCGGCAGCATCGAAATCGGCGCCCGCTACAAGGCTGACGCCGCCAGCGTCGATGCGGCCGATGCCTTTGTCGTCGTGCGCCCGGGCGCACTGCTCGACGCCACCGGCGCGGCAGCCACGCTGGACTTGCCGAACCAGGGCGCCGTCAACGTGGCCGGCAGCGGCGGCTTGATTTCGCTCAGTTCGTACAACGGCATCTTTGCCGATGGCACCATGCGCGCGGCGGCCGGTGGCGCGGGGGCGGCCGGCGGCACCCTGGCGCTGGCGCTGGACACGCCCAACTATGGCCAGGTGGACCGCCAGACGCTGGAAGGCGCCGGCGTCGACAATGTGGTGCGGGTGCCGCGCGAATTCGTGCTGGCCCAGGTACAGGGCGACAGCGCCTTGCCGGCCGATTTGCGCGCGGGCCAGCAGGATGAAGCCTTGCGCTACGGCAGTGCGCGCCTGGGTGCCGACCGCGTGCAGGCCGGCGGCTTCGATAACCTGGCCATGCACGTGAACGGCATGCTCAGCGTGGATGGCGACGTCAACCTGGCGCTGGGCCAGAGCCTGCGCCTGAGCGCCACGTCGCTGGGCCTGGCGCAGCCGCCGCAACAGCTGGGTATGGACGGCCAGGAAAAGGACGGCCAGGAAAAGCGGCCAAGCCTGGCCAGCCAGGTACACCTGGCGGCGCCGTATGTGCGCCTGGGAACGGCCGCACGCGCGCAGAAGGACAATTACATCGTGCCCAATGCCGTGAAAGGGTCGAAAAACTCGGGCAAGGGGCGCGGCATGCTGGGCGTGCCGCTGGTGGCCGACGGCTCCCTGCTGCAGATCGATGCGGGCATGCTCGATCTCGCGGGCGAGGTCAACATGGGCACGCGGGGCGAGATCGTGCAAAGCAGCGGCAAGCCGCTGGCCGTGGAACGCGATGCCTTCGAACAGCTGACCCTCAACAGCCGCGGCGACTTGCGCATGTCGGACAACGCCGCCCTGTACCAGCCGGGCAATGCCACCCTGGTGGCCGCGCAAATCTACCCGGCCACGGGCGACAGCGGCATGGTCACCGTGGGCCAGAGCAGCCGGGTCGACGAATACGGCATCGTGCGCGTCACGCTCGATCCCTTGCGCACGCTGAATATCGAGCGCAGCGCCGGTAGCGCCACGCCGAACCAGCCGTTTTCCGTCTTTGGCAGCCTGAACCTGGTTGCGCCCACGATCAACCAGCGCGGCGTGCTGCGCGCGCCGCTGGGCCAGATCACCCTGGGCGCCGAAGGTTATGAAGCCTATACGGACCATGTCAACCTGTTGCCGGGCAGCCTGACCTCCGTTAGCGCGAAGGGCTTGACGATGCCGTACGGCGGCACGCTCGATGGCCTCAGCTACCTGTATGACGGCAACGACATCGTGTTCAAGGGCGTGGGCAACGGCCCCGAGATCGCCTTGACGGGCGCTGCCGTCGACGTGCAGGCCGGCGCCGTGCTCGACCTGTCGGGCGGCGGCACCTTGACGGGCGCCGCCTTCCTGGCAGGACGGGGCGGCTCCACCGATGCGCGCCTCAATCCGCTGGTACAGATGAAGCCGAATGGCGGCTTCACCTTGCCCGGCCTGAATACCAACCCCGTGTACGCCATCATCCCCGGCGTCCAGCCGGACGTGGCGCCACTGATGGCCGAGCAGGGCGCGGGCAAGCCTGCCGTGGGACGCCAGATCACCATCGGCGCGGGCGTGCCCGGCCTGGCGGCCGGCACCTACACCTTGCTGCCATCGAATTTCGCCTTGCTGCCGGGCGCTTTCCGTGTGGAATTGAATGGCCTGGCCGGCGCCGTCGAGGCGGGCGGCACGGTGGCCATGCGCAACGGCTCGTACGCCACGGCGGCGCAGACGGGCATCGCCGGCACGGCCATCCGCGACGCCGTGCCCGGCCAGGCCATCCTGACGCCGGCCGACGTGCTGCGCAGCTATTCGCAATACAATGAAACGGGCTATGCCGCCTTTGCCATGGCGCAAGCCACGCGCGACGGCGTGCCGCGCGCCATGCTCGAACGCGACGCCAAGGCCGTGCGGCTGCAGCTGATCGCCCCGTCCCTGCGCAGTGTCGAGAATAACCAGACGCCATTGATGATGGATGGCAGCGCCCTGTACGCGCCGGCCGAGGGCGGCTTTGGCGGTTCCCTGCTGCTGGGGACGGGGACGCATGCGTCGACCCGCTACGAAGTGCTGGCCGACGGCACGGCGCCGCTGGCGGACTTCGATGGCGTGTCCGTGCACGCCTCGCAAATCAACGCCTTCGGCGCCCAGCGCGTGGGCATCGGCGGCTTGCCGCGCGTCACCTACAGCGATTTCGCCACGGGCAGCAACCAGCGCGCCAACATCGCCGCCATCAACGAATCGGCAGGCGGCATCGTGCTGCGCGACGGCGCCGTGCTGAAGGCGGCCGAAGTGTTCCTCGTGACGACGAAAAAAAACGACGGCATCATCCTCGAGCAGGGTTCCGGCATCAATACGCTGGGCCGCGGCAAGGCGGCCTGGGACTCGCGCGACGGCTATGTGTACCAGCCGATGGGCAGCGTGCTGGCCGTCTCGAACGGCTGGCTGGACATGCTGCCGGCCGTAGCGCCGCCGTCCGAATCGTATGGCCCCGGCATCATCGATATCGGCGCCTGCGCCAAGGTCAATGGCGTTTGCAGCGGCAGCACCGCGCTGTACTCCGAGGGCACCATCGCGGCCGTGACGGAGCGCGCGTTTACCCTGCGCGACAACGTGCGCTACGGTACGCGCAACCTGGTGCTGGCGATGGGCGCGATCAATATCGGCAGCGAAGCTGCGCTGGCGGACGCCAGCGCCCGCGGCGCCTTGCCGGACGGCCTGGCGCTGAATCAGGGCGTGCTCGACCGCCTGCTGCGCGGCGATACCAGCACGGGTGCGCCGGCACTGGAAAATCTGGGCTTGACGGCGCGCAACTCCTTCAATTTCTATGACTCGTCGCAGCTGTCGACCATCGATGCGGCCACGGGCAAGTCTTCGCTGTCGCGCCTGGTGCTCAATACGCCCGCCATCTACGGCTATGGCGGCGCCGATGCGCTGGCGCGCATCCACACGGACACCCTGGTGTGGCAGGGGGCGACGAATGCGCCTGGCGCCGTCGTCACGGCGGGCCCCGGCACCGGCAGCGGCCGCCTGCAGGTCGATGCCAAGCGCATCGAGTTCGGCTTCACGCCGGACAGCCGTCCCGACACCATCCACAATCTGGACCGTTTGATACTGGGCTTTGGCCAGGTGGTGCTCAATGCCAGCGAGCAAGTCACCGCCAACCACAAGGGCAGCCTGTCCGTCTACCAGTCGCAGGGCGCGTGGGATACGGCCATCAATGGCTACCGCTACAGCGGTGGCGACGTCGTGATCAACACGCCCCTGCTGACGGGCGCGGCCGGTTCCGTCAACCGCATCACGGCCGGCGGCGACCTGAAGGTGAGCGCGCCGGCAGGCGCAGCGGCCGCCACGCCGACGAATGCGGCGCTGGCCGGCGCCCTGGGCGCCGAAGTGGCGCTGAGCGGCAACAATGTCAGCGTGGATACGTCGGTGGTCTTGCCAAGCGGAAAATTGACCCTGTCGGCTGAGCGCGATGTGCTGCTGGGCGACAAGGCCAAGCTGGACCTGGCGGGCCGCAAGATCGATTTCTACGACACCAGCAAGTACAGCTGGGGC
The DNA here is from genome assembly GCF_009208755.1 of Janthinobacterium sp. FT14W. Lineage (NCBI taxonomy): Bacteria > Pseudomonadati > Pseudomonadota > Betaproteobacteria > Burkholderiales > Oxalobacteraceae > Janthinobacterium > Janthinobacterium sp. FT14W. The sequence goes on from NZ_WFLL01000006.1 coordinate 34,633, forward strand.
GGCGACGTGATCCTCGACAGCCGCGAGGGCGATGTGCGCCAGGCGGCCGCTTCCGTGATCGACCTGTCGGCCGTGAACAACCGCGCCGGCAAGCTGAGCGTGATCGCCACGGGCGACGCGGCCGGCACGGCCGACTTGCGCGGCACCCTGCTGGGCGGCGCCAGCGGCAGCTATGACGCGGGCGGTACCCAGGTAGCCTATGCGGCCGGCGGCGCGGAAATCCGCGCCCAGCGGATCGGCGACTTCGCCGGCCTGAACCAGCGCCTGAACACGGGCAAGGTGTTCGGCAGCCGCAGCTTCCAGCTCAAGCAGGGCGACCTGGCCATCGGCGACGAGGTCAAGGCGCGCGAAGTGAGCGTGTCCGTCGATGGCGGCGCGCTGACGGTGAACGGCCGCATCGACGCCAGCGGCGAACAGGTGGGCAGCATCCGCCTGGCCGGCCGCGACGGCGTCACCATCAAGTCCGGCGCCGTACTCGACGCGCATGGCACGGTGCTGCGCACGGACAGCTACGGGCAAGTGATCGAGGCGCCGAACCGCGCCGTGATCGAACTGGCGTCGCCTGGCGGACGCCTGACCCTGGAAAACGGCGCGCGGCTCGACCTGCGCAGCGGAGACAAGGGCGGCAATTACGGCAGCATCGACCTGAATGCGCGCCGCCTGGGCGGCGCCACGGGCGACGATATCGATATCGATGCGGCCGGCGCCTTGAACATCGCGGGCGCGCGCAACATCAACGTCAACGCCTTCTGGCAATACAAGGATGCCCCGGCGGGTACCGGCAAGGATGCGGACGGCCGCAACTACCAGAGCATTACCCAGGCTTACCTGGACGGGAAGCATGCGGACAGCCAGGCCTTCATGGTCAATGCGCTGGCGAACGGCAACTTGATGAACAACAAACTGCGCGGCTTGCGCGGCGATGCGAACGCCTTCCACCTGCGACCCGGCGTCGAAATCGTCAGCGCCACGCCGGGCGGCGACCTGCATATCGATGGCGACATCGACCTGTCCGGCCACCGCTACGACGGCGTCAATCCGCTGGCGCGCCTGAGCGGCGTGTACGGCTCGGGCGAGGCGGGCGCGCTGGTCGTGCGCGCCGGCGGCAAGCTCAGCGTCTTTGGCAGCATCACGGATGGCTTCGATACCCGCACCTTGCCCGTCACGTCGGACGACCAGGGCTGGCAACTGGTGAAGGGCCGTTTGCCGTGGGGCGGCGATGTCGTCGTGCCGCAAGGGGGCCTGGTGACCCTGGCCGAAGACACGTATTTCAAATCGGGCACGAGCCTCAATTTCGCCGTGCCGATGAAGCCGATGCAATTGCGCGGCGGCACCTTGCTGGCGGTGCGCGCCACCTTGACGGCGGAGCTGAACTTGCCGGCCGGTAGCGTGCTGGGCGGCGCCGTGCGCAATGCCGATGGCAGCGTGCTGTACGCGGCCGGCACGGTCTTGCAGAAGGCGCTGACCTTATCGAGCGGCATGCAGCTCGATCCCGGCCTGCGCCTGCCTGGCGCAGCCAGGGTGGCGGCCATGGTGTGGCCCGCGAATGTGGCCCTGCCCTTCCCGGAAGGCAAGCCGTGGGACGTGGGCGATGGATGGAATCCCGTCAACGGCGTGGTGCTGGCCACCGCGCTGGCGCTGGACAAGGGCAGCGTGCTGCCCGCCGGCACCGTGGTCAAGCTGCCTGGCGACGCGACCATGGTGGCGCTGCGCAGCGAGGATGGCAGCGGCAGCCAGGGCCGCAACCTGGCGCTGGCGCCCATGCTGGCCCAGGGTTCGCAAGCGTGGTCACTGCGCCTGGTGGGCGGCGCCGATACGGCCGCGGCCGACACGCGTGCGCTGCGGCCGCATGCGAAGGACGCCCATCTGATGCTGGCCGATACGCATTACGGCATGGTCCCTGCCCGCGAATTGGTTCCAGGCACCGGCTTGCCCGGACAATACATCTGGGGCGACGATGCCGGCCTGTTTGGCCAGGAACCGGGCACGCCGATCAACCTGGATGACTTTGGCAGCGAAGAAGTGCTGCTTGGCTTCAATGAATATGGCGCAATCGTGGTCAAGGTTGCCGATGGCACACCGCCCGAATACGTGGACGTGATTGCGCCGGCGCGCCAGCCCCTGTTCAGCGTGCTGCGTACGGGCACGGGCGACCTCGACCTGCTGGCCGCCGGCGATTTCGACATGCGTTCGCTGTACGGCGTCTACACGGCGGGCACGCAGTCGGCTTCGCCGCTGGTCGATGGCAAGGATCTGTTCAACCTGCCCCGCGGCGTCAGTGCCAAGGGCCAGTTGCTCGGCGCCCTGGACAACCAGCTGACGCGCTTCGTCGATGGGGGCAGCGAGAGCCTGTACCGCGCCTGGTATCCTGAGCACGGCGGCAACCTGCTGCTGCGCGCCCAGGGCGACGTCAAGGGCGACACCGTGGGCACCTCCACGCAGCGCCGCGAGGACGCAATCGGCGCCCTGAGCCGGCAGCAGGATACCAGCGACATCGGCACCTGGCTGTGGCGCCAGGGCAGCGGCAGCACGGGCGCGGGCGTGCCGACGGCATGGTGGATCAATTTTGGCACCTATGTCGCGCGTCCCGACGGCAGCGAGCTGTTTGCCGGCCAGCCGGCGGTGTCGGGCTTTACGGGCATCGGCACCCTGGGCGGCGGCAATGTGCTGCTGCAGGCGGGCGGCGATGCCGGCATGCTGACCTCGCGCACCGATCCGGGTGGCGAGTACGCGCCGCGCAGCCAGGGCCTGAACGTGGCCGTGGGCAGCACGGGCAGGGTGACGCCGGACGGCAAGCTGCTGCTGACGGGCGGCGGCGACCTCGACATCCGCATCGGCGGCGGGCTCAACCCTGTTGCCGAGGTGCGCAGTTTCGACCGCAACAGCGATGTCCAGAATGTCGATACGCGCTACGAGCGCCAGTCTCTCACGCTCAACAGCACCTTCACGAACCTGCGCGGCGCGCTGCGCATGGAGGCGGGCGCCGTGGGCGGCGTCGAGCTGCGTTTCGACCGCGCCGATCCGAAGGAATCGCGGCCGTATGAAACCTATACGGCGGGCACGGCGATTGCCAGCGGCGGACCGATCCTGGTGCCGGGCGACAGCGGTGTGCGCATCGATGCGCGTGGCGACCTGGTGCTGGGCGGCACGGCTGATGCGGGCCGCGTGAAGCAGCTGGGCAATGGCTCGCCGTTCAACTACCAGGGCGTCGAGCGCGCCGGCGAGGGCTGGAGCTGGTTCTCGCTGTGGACGCCGGCCACCGCCATCGACCTGTTCAGCGCCGGCGGCAACCTGACGCCGACGTCCGCCTGGATCCGATCGGCGACGGGCGACAACCATGCGCCCTCGGACGGACGCTTCGTCATGCCGTCCGTGCTGCGCGCCGTGGCTGCCAGCGGCAGCTTGTATTACGGCAATGCCAGCCTGGGCAGGTTGGGCGAGGGCGGCAAGGTCGACATGCCGCAAAACGGCGTGATCCTGGCGCCGTCGCCGGTGGCGCCGCAATTCGTCAAGACGGGCACGGGCCAGCTGGAAATGCTGGCCGCCGATTCCATCCATGCGGCCGGCTATCCCATCACGCCATCGGGCGCCGATCCGCGCCTCTTGCCGAACCCGTTCAATCCGGGCTTCGTCGGGGCGCTGGACAAGGTCTGGTTCGGCCTGCTGCCCTTGCATAACGTCAGCACGAACGCGCTGGCGCCCTCGCCGCTGAAGTCGTTTGCGGGGAATGCGAATGGCGCCGGCGTGGAGGCACAGACCTATCCGCTGTTCAGCATGACGGCACCGACGGTGTCGGACTATGTGCCAGTGGGCCAGCTGCCTGCGCATTTCTATGCCAACAGCGGCGACATCGTCGGCCTGCGCACGGGCGGCATCGTGTACCGGGCCACGCTGAGGGGAGAAGCGGGTCCGCTGGGCGTGTGGTACGAGGGCGGCGGCGCCGTGGCCGTGCGCGCCGGGCGCGACATCGTCAATTCGGGCACGCCGCTGGGCAGCATCGAAGACGTGCCGGACGGCGCGGCCGGATGGACCAGCCAGGGCTTTGTCGGCCGGCCGGACTATCCGGACAAGCCGGTCGTCACCGGCAGCTCGTCGGCGCGCGGCAACCTGTTCGTGCACCGCCATGCCGATGACGTTTCCGTCGTCAGCGCCGGGCGCGATATCCGCTACAGCACCTTCTATGTGGCGGGTCCCGGCCAGCTGAACGTGAGCGCCGGGCGCGACCTGTACATGGCCGACAAGGCCGAATTGCGCAGCCTCGGTTCCATCGTCGGCACCGGTCCCGGCGAGCGCGGCAATGGCGCAGGCATCAGCGTGGCTGCCGGCGTGGGCCGCAATGGCCCCGACTATGCGGCCTTCGCGGCGCGTTACCTGGACCCGGCCAAGCTGGCCGACCCGGGCCGCCCGCTGGCCGACCAGGCCGGCAGCGCCGTGTACGTCTACGGCGGCAAGCTGACCCTGGCCGACTGGCTGCGCGGCCAGTTCGGCTACGGCGGCGACGAAGCGGGCGCTTCCGCCTTCCTCGGCACGAAACAGGCGGAACTGGAGAAGGCCGGCGCGCAAACGGGCGGCGTGCGGCGCGACCTGGCGCGCGAATACGCGCTGGTCAGCCAGTTGCACCTGGTGAACTGGCTGACGACGCGCTTTGGCGGCGACAGCGGCCTGGGCATCCGCTACGACCCGGCCACCGATGCGCGCAGCTTCTTTGCCGCCTTGCCGAAGGAACAGCAGCAGGTGTACCTGAGCAATGTCTACTTTGCCGAACTGAAGGCGGCCGGGCGTGAATACAACGATCCGGACGGCATGCGTCGCGGCAGCTACCTGCGCGGCCGCGAAGCCATCGCCACCCTGTTCCCCTCCCAGGACAAGGCGGGCAAGAAGATTGAGTACAAGGGCGACCTGACGATGTTCAGCAGCGCGCTGTACACGGTCAACGACTACGCAGGCATCTATACCAAGCGGCCCGTCGAGGGCGTGCGCTACTTGAGCCCGCAGGAGTGGGCCGAGGCGGGGCGTCCGGTCGTCAACGTGCCGCACGTGATCGTCAACGATGCCGGCATCCATACGGATTTCGGCGGCGATATCGGCATCGCGGTGCCGGGCGGGCGCGCGCTGATCGGCGTCGACGGCGGCTATGCGCCGGGCGAAGGCTCGGGCGTGCTGACGCAGGGGGCGGGCGAGATCCAGATGTATGCGAAAGACAGCATCCTGCTGGGCCAGAGCCGCATCTTCACCACTTTCGGCGGCAACATCCTGGCCTGGTCGGCCACGGGCGACATCAATGCGGGCCGCGGCACCAAGTCCACCGTCGTCTACACGCCGCAGCGCCGCACCTACGACAGCATCGGCCTGGTCAGCCTGTCGCCGAGCACGCCAAGCACGGGCGCCGGCATCGCCACCCTGAATCCGATCCCGGAGGTGCCGCCCGGCGACATCGACCTGATCGCCCCGCTGGGCAGCATCGACGCGGGCGAGGCGGGCATCCGCGTCTCGGGCAACGTCAACCTGGCGGCCTTGCAGGTGGTGAACGCGGAAAACATCCAGGTGCAGGGCAAGTCCACGGGCATGCCCGTGATCGCCTCGGTGAACGTGGGGGCGCTCAGCAATGCCAGCGCGGCCGCCACGCAAGCCGTCACCGCGGCGCAGGACGTGCTGCAGCGCGAACGGGCCGCCACGCGCCAGGCGCAGCCGTCGCTGTTCACGGTGAAGGTGCTGGGCTTTGGCAACGAGCAGGCGGACGAAGCCGGTGTGGGCAAGCACGCGGGCGGCGAACCGCAGGCGTCCAGCTACCAGCCGGCCGGCGTGGTGCAGGTGCTGGGCGCGGGGCCGTTGACGGCGCCGCAGCTGCAGGCGCTCACGCCGAACGAGCGGCGCGGTTTGCAGCCTTGAGCGGAGTTTTATGAACATTTGATGACATTCGGCAGTCGCCGCGCGCGGCGACTGTCTAGGCATCAGTAGACAAGCTTCGATGGACGACATGCGCAGTACACAACGCCGGCCCAGCGCCGCAATACAGGGCAACCGTTTGATTTTAAGGTGAATGGAAGATGCGTGAGATGAAAAAACAGGGCAAGGGTGCAGCGCCAGCGGCGCCTGCGACGGCCTTGACGATGCTGTGCCTGGCCATGCTGGCGCTGCCTGGCATGACATACGCTCAGGAAACAGCTGCAGCCGCGCCGGCCGTGCCGGAGCGCCAGGTGACGATCGAGGAATATTTGGTGCGCGGCAATACCGTGCTCGATGCGCGTGCCATCGAAGAGGCGGTCACGCCCTTCCTGGGGCCGGGCCGCACCCTGAAGGACGTGGAAGGGGCGCGCGACGCCCTGGTCGCCGCCTACCAGGCGCGCGGCTACCAGTCCGTCTACGTGGACTTGCCCGAGCAGCAGGTGGAGCAGGGCGTGGTGGTGCTGCAGGTGAGCGAAACGAAGGTGGGGCGCTTGCGCGTGGTCGGTGCGCAATACAACTCGCCGCTCGACGTGCGCCAGCAGGTGCCGGCCCTGATGGAAGGCAAGGTGCCGGATTTTACGCAGGCGCAAGCGGAACTGACGGCCCTGAACCGGGGCCCCAAGCGCCAGGTGATGCCGCTGGTCAAGCAGGGCAGCCTGCCCGGCACCATGGACGTGGACTTGAAAGTCGAGGACAGCAGCCCGTGGCGTGCCAGCGTGGGCCTGAACAACGATTACAGCGCTGATACGAAGAAGCTGCGCACCAGCATGTCGGTCGGCCACGACAACCTGTGGCAGCTGGGGCACAGCGCCACCATCAGCTTTTTCGGCACGCCGGGCGACCTGAACCAGACCAAGGTGTGGTCCGCCTCGTACGTGGCGCCCATCGGCACGCAGGGCTGGAGCGTGGAAGCGACCGGCTACCAGTCGAACAGCAATGTGGCCAGCGCGGGCGGCACCAGCGTGCTGGGCAAGGGCCACGCGCTGGGCATGAAAGTCAACTACACGGTGCCCAACAGCGGCATCTGGTGGCACAGCTTTTCTGCCGGCATCGATTTCAAGGATAACCAGGAAGCCTTGAAACTCAATGGCACGGGCAGCAATATTCCGCTCAAGTACGTGCCCCTGAGCGTGTCGTATAACGGCTTTGCGCAGACGGACGCGGCGACATACGGCCTGGGCCTGTCGCTGGTGGCCGGCACGCGCGCCTCGTTCGGCTACGGCAGCGACAGCGCCGCCTATGACAACAAGCGCTACAAGGCGTCGCCCAGCTTTCTCGTGCTGAAGGGCGACGCCAACGCCACCTACACCCTGGGCAGCGGCGCGCAGCTGCACGGGCGCATGTCGGGCCAGCTGGCCGACGCGGCGCTGGTGTCGGGCGAGCAGATGGCCGCCGGCGGCGCCAATTCCGTGCGCGGCTATCTGTCCGCCGAAGCGACGGGCGACTACGGCGTCTCGGGCACCGTCGAGTGGCGCACGCCCCAGCTGACGTATTTCAGCCGCCTGGAAAACTGGCGCCTGTTTGCCTTTGCCGATGGCGCGCGCCTGCGCCTGCGCGACCCGATGATCGAGCAGAAAGACCTGTTCGGCCTGGCTTCCGTGGGCGTGGGCAGCAGCTTCCAGTTCCTGCGCTATCTGAATGGCCGCATCGATTTCGCTTATCCGCTGCGCGATGGCCCGCGCACGCACAAACACGTGCGCCGCATCAATTTCAACCTGTCGGCCAGCTACTGACGGGCCAGCTCACCAGCACTGCACTTTTTTAGACTTTTCTTCGGAGAATCACTGTCATGCAACGTTTTCTTTTTCTGCTCACGATCCTGGGCACGCTCGTTCCCGGCCTGGCGCATGCCTGGTGGCAGCCCGACTGGGCTTACCGCAAACCCGTCACCGTCGATGCCGGTCCGAAGGCAGGCGCCGTCGGCGGCGATCCCGGCCGCATTCCCGTGCTGCTGCGCTTGCATTCGGGTAATTTCAACTTCGAAGGCGTCAGCGACAACGGCGCCGACCTGCGCTTCGTGGCAGGCGACGACAAGACGGTGCTGAACCACCAGATCGAACAGTTCAACCCGCTCTTGGGCATCGCCCTGATCTGGGTCGACGTCCCGGCCCTGACGGCGGGCACGCCGCAGCAGCTGTGGATGTACTACGGCAATCCGAAGGCGCCCGCTTCCGGCAACGGCCAGCGCACCTTCGATCCCGACTACAGCCTGGTGTACCACTTCACGGAACCTGGCGTGCCTTCGCGCGACAGCACCGCCTACGGCAACCATGCCCAGACGGCCGTGCCCGCGCTGGACGGTTCCGTCATCGGCGCCGGCGCCCGCCTGGGCACGGCACCGCTGATGCTGCCCGCCTCGCCTTCGCTGGCGCTGGCTGCCGGCGCGCCGTTCACGTTTTCCGCCTGGGTGCGTCCGGACAGCCTGGGCGCCCAACAAGTGCTGTATGCACGCCGCGACGGCGCCAATGAATTGCTGATCGGCATAGACCAGGGCGTGCCTTTCGTGCAAGTGAATGGCCAGCGCAGCAAGCCCGGCCAGCCGATCCAGGCAGCGCAATGGTCGCACCTGGCCGTCAAGGCCGATAAAAACAATGTGGCCCTGTATGTGGGCGGCCGTCCGGCCGTGTCGCTGGCCACCGCCCTGCCGGCGTTTGCCACGGCCGCCTCGGTAGGCGCCGATGCCCCGCCGGTCGCCACCGGCGGCGCCACCCTGGCCAACTTCACGGGCGCCATCGACGAGCTGCGCCTGTCGCGCACGGCCCGTCCCGACGCCTTGCTGCTGGCCGATGCCGTCTCGCAAGGTTCCGAATCGCGCCTGGCCGTGTTTGGCGCCGATGAACAGCAGGCCGGCAAGAGCCATTTCGGCTTCATCATCGCCGCCATGCCGCTCGACGCGTGGATCGTCGTCGGCGTGCTGGGCCTGATGATGGTCTTGTCGTGGATCATCATGATCGGCAAGGGCCGCAGCTATGGCGCCATCTCGCGCGCCAATGCGCAATTCATGCAGTCGTTCCACGAAGCGGCCGGCGCGCCGCTGGACCACCTGGCGCGCAACGGCAAGCTGAGCGCTTCCGTGAAGACGGATTCCTCGCTGTGGCGCCTGTATGACGTGGCCATCGACGAGATGCGCCGCCGCCATGACCGCGGCTACGATCTGAACGCCGTGTCGAACGCGACGATCGGCGCCATCCGCGCCGCCATGGATGGCGTGATGGTGCGCGAAAGCGAGCGCATGTCCAAGCGCATGATCTGGCTCTCGACCACCATTGAAGGCGCGCCGTACGTGGGCCTGTTCGGCACCGTGATCGGCATCATGCTGGTGTTCGTCGTGGCGGCCATGGCCGGCGCCGTGGACATCAACTCGGTGGCGCCCGGCATGGCGGCAGCGCTGCTGTGTACGGCTGCGGGCCTGGGCGTGGCGATTCCCGCCCTGTTCGGCTACAACTGGCTGTCGTCGCGTTCGGACGCCATCGTCGCCGACATGGCCGTCTTCGTCGACGAATTTGCCACGCGCCTGGCTGAAGAGCAGGGCGACGGACGCCAGATGCGTCCCGTGCTGCAACAGGCGTGAGGGGCGCATAACCATGGCCACCTCCGCCAAGTTTACCCCCCGCAAGCGTAGCGGCGGCATCAATATCACGCCCTTCGTCGACGTGCTGCTGGTGGTGCTGGTGATCTTCATCCTGACCAGCAATGCCAGCATTCCCGGCATCAAGGTCGACCTGCCCAAGGCCAGCTCGGCCATGGCGCTGGAAAAACCGAAGACCAAGGCCATCACCATCGACAACGCGGGCCAGGTCTTCCTCGACGCCTATCCCGTCACCTTGCCCGAGCTGGAAGAGCGCTTGCGCACGGAAAAGGCCTTGACACCCGACTTCCCCGTGATCGTGCGCGGCGATGCTGCCGTGCAATACGCGAAAGTGGTCGAAGTGCTGGACTTGCTGCGCCGCATAGACCTGAACCAGGTGGGCCTGGTGACCGGCAAGCCGGCATGAGGAGCGCAAGGTGAAGCGTGACGACATGATGAAGATGGCTGCCTCGGAACCGTCGGGCGCGGCGCAGTGGTGGCGCCGCTGGGGCGGCGTGGCCGGCGGCGCCCTGCTGGCCGGTGCGCTGGCCGCGCTGGTCTGGTATCTGCTGTCCGACACGGCGGCTACCAAGCGCGAAGTGGCGGCCCCGCCGATGCTGATGTTGCCGCCCCCGCCCCCGCCGCCGCCGGAACCGGAAAAACTGCCGGAACCGACGCCGGACAAGGTGGTGCCGGAAGTGTCGGAGCCGGAACCGACACCGGCCGACAAGCCCATGGATGACGCGCCGGAAAGCCCGTCGCCGGACAAGGGCGACCCCGTCACCATCGACGGCGCAGCGCAGGCCGGCAGCGACGCCTTCGGCATCCAGGCCGGGCGCGGCGGCGGCATGACGGGCGGCGGCGGTGGCGGCCTGGGCGCGGGATCGTACGGCCGCTATGTCGCCAATGCGCTGCAGATGGCCATTGCCCGCGACCCGCGCACGCGCCAGCTGGCCTTTGCCGACATCCGCGTCGACCTGTGGCTCGATACGGAAGGCAGGACGACGAAAGTGCAGCTGATGCAAGGCACGGGCAATGCGCAGACGGATGAGCAGGTGCTGGCCATGGTGCGCGACTTCCGCGCCGACGAGCGGCCACCGGCGTCATTGCGTTTCCCGGCACGTGTATCGATCAAGGGCCGCCGGCCGTGAACACCCGACCAAACCTGCTGCGCGTTGTGATTTGCGGCCTGCGATGCTCGCTGTGCCTGCGCACAGCTGCGCTTCTCAGCCACAACTCACTGCCGCTCGCGACGGTTTTGTCAGGCGTTCTTGACGACATTCATTTTAATTTTTACCGAAAGAAACAATGAATTCCTTATTTTCTTCCCCACAGCGCATGCGCCGCCTTCCGCTGGCGCTGGCTGCCCTGGCGTTGAGCATGGCGGCAGGCGCAGTACAAGCGCAGGCGCCGGCCGACAGCACCATGGTCAAGCTGATCCGCGGCCTGATCCAGAGCGGCGCCCTGAACAAGGATGCCGGCGAAGCCTTGCTGGCGCAGGCGCAGAGCGAGGCGCTGGCCGCTGCGCAAGCGCGTCCGGCGGCAGCGCCGGCCGCCCTGGCGCAGGTGCAGCCGGGCGACGTGCGCGTGCCGTATATTTCGCAGACCGTGCGCGAGCAGATCCGCGACGAGATCAAGGGACAAGTGCTGGCCGAGGCCAAAGCGGGCGGCTGGGCGGCGCCGAATGAAACGCCGGCCTGGACCAAGCGCATCCGCGTGGAAGGCGATGTGCGCGCACGCTACGAATCGCGCTACTACGACATGGCCAACAGCAATATCGAGATCGACTGGCGCTCGCTCAACAGCGGCAGCGGCTACGACGTCAACTCGAACACCAACCTGGCCCTGCCGGCGCTGCTGAACACGCGCGAAGACCGCAAGCACTTGCTGCGCGCCCGCGCCCGCCTGGGCATCCTGGCCGACATTTCCGACAGCACGCAAGCGGGCATCCGCCTGGCCAGCGGCAACGACGACAGCCCCGTGTCCACCACGCAAACCCTCGGTGGCGGCCTGGGCAAGAAAAACATCTGGCTGGACCAGGCCTGGCTGTCGTACCAGCCCGCTGCGTGGCTGAAACTGACGGCGGGCCGCTTCGACAATCCGTTTGTGTCCAGCGACGAACTGTTTTCCAGCGAACTCAATTTCGACGGCATCGCCGCCAAGGTGCAGCAACCGGTGGGCGACAGCAAGGACGTCACCGTGTTCGGTACCCTGGGCCTGATTCCGCTCGAGTATTCGTCCGACAATGCGCCTAGCCGCAGCCAGGCCAAAATGTCCAGCGAAAACAAATGGCTGCTGGGCGCGCAAGTGGGCGCCTCGTGGAAGGTCAATAGCGACCATCAATTGCGCGGCGCGCTGGCTTACTACAACTTCCGCAACATCAGCGGCGAATATTCGCAGCCGTGCGCGCTGTACGCGGGCGCCGATGGCTGCAGCACGGACTGGTCGCGTCCGTCGAGCATGCAAAAGGGCAATAGCTTGATGCTGCTGCGTAATATCGCCCTCAATCCGCTGGACCCGGCGAATACGCCGCAGCCGCAATTCGTGGGCCTGGCCTCGAAGTTCCGCCTGGCCAACCTGAATGCGCGCTGGGATAGCAGGGTGGCCGGCGGCACGGACTTGCGCATCGAAGGCGATTATGTGCGCAACATGGCCTACGACAAGAATGCCATGTGGGCGCGCGCCAAGGGCGGCATCATGAACAACTTCGGCGGCACGGGCGGCGTGTCGCAAGCCGATTTCAGGAGCGGCGGCAACGCCTACATGCTGCAGGCAACCCTGGGCAAGGCGAACCCGGCGGCGCGCGGCGACTGGAACGTTTTACTCGGCTACAAGCGCATCGAACCGGATGCCTTGCCTGACGCCTACAACGATTCCACCTTCCACCTGGGCGGCACGAATGCGCGCGGCTACTACCTGGGCGGCGCATATGCGCTCGACAAGAATACCTGGCTGAACGGCCGCTGGACGTCGAGCCGCGAAGTGTTCGGTTCGGCACTGTCGATCGATACCCTGCAAATCGAACTGAACGCGCGTTTTTAAGGAGCCATGATGTTGATATCCAACAAAATGCGCGTGCCGCTACTGTTGCTGAGCTTGCTGGCTGCCGGCACCGCCCAGGCGCAGGCGCAAAAGGGGCAAAGCATGGAAGAGCGCCTGCGGGCCGAGTTGCGCAATGTCACGGCGCAATTGCAGCAGACGCGCGGCGAGCTGGAATTGCTGAAAGCCAAGGGCGTGCCTGCCGCCAAGGCGGCGCCCGTCGCCGCACCTGCCAGCGAGGGCTTGAAAAAGGAACTGGCGCGCAGCCAGTCGCAGCTGGCGCAAGAGCGCGCGCAGCGGGAAAAACTGGGCGAGCAGCAACAGCGCAGCGCTACTGCCGCGCAAGAGGCGGCCGCCAGCCTGGCGCAATATCGCCAGGCCAGCGAGCAGCTGGCCGCCACGGGCAAGCAGCTGGAAGCGGAACGTGCGCGCCTCGACGGCGAAGTGGCGTCGCAGCGGGGCGCCCTGGCGCGCTGCGAGAGCAAGAATGCCCAGCTGTTCGCGGCCGGGCAGGAAATCCTGCAAGCGTACGAGTCGCTGAACGTGCTGGACGTCATGAAGGCGCGCCAGCCGTTCGCCGCGCAAAGCCGCGTCAAGCTCGAGCAGATTGCGCAGCAGTACGGCGACCAGCTGTACCAGGGCCGCTTTGATGCGCGTCAAACCAGTGACACGCCGGCCGCCCCCGCGCCCGCCCCCCAATAATTTTACTTTTTGAAATGAATGGAATGACGATGGAAAACAATACCAACTTGCTGAGCACCCTGAATGCGGAACAAATGGCCGACGCCATCAAGGCGGCCGGCTGCGCCGTGACCAGCATTGAACACGACGGCGTCGTGCGCCTGCACAGTGCCAGCCATGGCATCGGCTTTCAGGTGCTGTGGGGCAATGAAGCGGCGCCTGGCCAGTACGCCGATCTGACCCTGAGCTGCCCGCTGCGCGTGCAGGGCGGCGACTTGCCGGCCGGCTTGCTGGCCGAATGGCATCGCAGCAAGCGTTTTGCCCGCGTGGCCCAGCATGGCGATTTCGTCGTGCTGGAAATGGACGTGCTGGTTGCCGGCGGCGTCAGCCAGGAGTATCTGAATATCAATCTGCAACTGTGGACGCAGATGATGGGCCAGTTCTTCTTGTTCTTGCGCAACTTTACGCCAGCCGATACAAGCACGGCACCGATAGTCGAGGCCGCCAGCGTGGCCGAAGAAGAAACTGTAGCAGCCTGATAAGCGGGCCAAACGGGGCAAAAAGGGCCGGTGACGGGCCTTTTTTGCCGCCTGCGGGTCCCAAGTGTCGTATTAAATACTTATTTTTTAGGCATCGCGCATTAAAACTGCTTAAAGAGCGTGTGTGAATCAAGCCAGCAACGGCTGTATGGCGGATAATATTGCCTGTTGCCGATTTGGATACGACCTTTACACAAAAATGCGCCCCATGGATTTTACCCGCGACGAAACCAGTGAAACCCCAGTTGCCCCGGCCAGCGCGCCGGGAGCGCCTTTGCCGTATGCCGTCGCCACCTGGCTGCAGCGGGTAGAGGCAGCCGCCCATCCGAAGGCCGTGCTGACGATTGCCGAGCCTGATCCCAAGCTCAACCAGCATCGCTTGATCTACGTGCTGGCGCCCACCAGCGGCGGCCGCCACGTGGCCCTGTGCCTGTACAAGGCGCGGCTGCGGCCGAACGGCGACGTGGCGGCGGCCAGTCCCATCAGCGAAATCTTTTCCCTGCTGTCCGCGCCGCCCACGTTCCTGACGCCGTTTGACGAAGACCTCGTGCGTTTCTTCGTGGCCATGCGCAGCGGGCAGAACTCGCAGACGGGCAGCGCCACGGAGCCGAAAGGCAAGGTGGGCGCGGCCCTGCTGAAAATGCTGGCCGAGCAGGATAAATTGTTATGGGCCAATTCCTGGGCCGACGTGGGCAATGGCCTCGTGTATCCGCTGAAGGAAGGTCCCGTGCGTCCCGCGCGCCTGTTCTGGCGCGACGAAGGCAAGACCATGCGCCTGGGCTGGCAAGTGGACCCGCCGGAAGGGGCGAAGCACCATGGCGCCGACCAGATCGACTACATGCTGCCCACCGATCCGCCGTGGTACATCGACAACTTGTCGTGCGGCGTGCTGGAACTGAATCAGGGCGGCTCCGACATTTCCCTGGCCGACTTGCAGGCGCTGGTGGCGCAGGCGCCGCCGTTGAGCGCGAACGACAAGGTGCGCGTGTCGCAACTGCTGCTGGCCCAGGGTTTGCAGCATTTGATGCCGCTGCCGCAACCGTTGCCGCAGCGCTTGCGCAAGGATGTGCCGGCGCAACCGGTCTTGCTGATGGACAGCGCCATGCTGGCCGACGGCAGCGTGCAGCGCTGGAGCGACTTCGCCGTGCTGTCCTACGACTACGATGGCGAGCGCGTCTCGTTCGACCCGTCGCAGCGCGTGGTGCGGCAAGTGGGCGACGTGACGGAAATTATCCAGAGAAACACGGCCGATGAAGCGCGCGCGCTGGCCACCCTGGCCGAGCTGCAATTCAAGAAGCCGGGCTCCGCCCCCTTGAGCGGCTTGAAGGGCGCCTTGCTGCTGCCTTCGCAGGCGGAATGGCTGCGTTTTGCCGAGTCCGGTATCGATACCTTGCTGGACCAGGGCTGGATCGTGGAAAAGACGGCCAAATACCGCTACGACGTGAGCGACGTGGGCGACTGGTACGCGGAGATCGACGACCAGGACCCGGACAGCGGCAACGCCTGGTTCGAGCTGGAACTGGGCATCGTCGTCAACCACGAAAGAGTGCCGCTGCTGCCCGTGCTGGTGCAGCTGATCCGCAGCGCGCCCAACGATTTCAACCCGAAAGTCATCGAAGCGCATGCGGACGATGACCAGATGCTGGCAACCTTGCCGGACGGCACGCGCGTGGCCCTGCCGTGGGGCCGGGTGCGCCCCATCCTGAACACCCTGGGGGAACTGTACTTCAGCGACAAGATCAAACATGCGGTGCGCATGTCGACCCTGGACGCGGCGCGCCTGGAAGAGCTGGCGCGGGGCCTGGACATGGAATGGACGGGCGGCGAGCAGCTGCGCGCCATGGGCCGCAAGCTGAGCCAGTTTGGTTCCGTGCAGAAAGTGGCGGCGCCGGCCGGCCTGCAGGCGACCCTGCGCGATTACCAGGCCGATGGCCTGGCATGGATGCAATTCCTGCGCGACCATGACCTGGCCGGCATCCTGGCCGATGACATGGGCCTCGGCAAGACTGTGCAAACCCTGGCGCATATCCTGGTGGAAAAGGAAGCGGGCCGCCTCACGCATCCGGCCCTGGTCATCGCGCCCACGAGTTTGATGGGCAACTGGCAGGACGAGGCGGCCAAGTTCGCGCCCAGCCTGAAAGTGCTGCTGCTGCAAGGCAAGGACCGCGCCCAGCAATTCGACCAGATCGACCAATGCGACCTGGTGCTGACCACCTACGCGCTGTTGCCGCGCGATGAGGAAACCCTGCGTGAGCATGATTTCCACCTCGTCATTCTCGACGAATCGCATTACATCAAGAATACGCGCAGCAAGGCGGCGCAAAGCGCGGGCCTGCTGCGCGCGCGCCACCGCCTGTGCCTGTCCGGCACGCCGCTGGAAAATCACCTGGGAGAATTGTGGTCGCAATTCCACTTCCTGCTGCCGGGCTTGCTGGGCGACGAAAAGACGTTCAACACGCAGTTCCGTCACCCGATCGAACGCCAGGATGACCCGCTGCGCCGCATGCTGCTGAACCGCCGCATCAAGCCTTTCCTGTTGCGCCGCACGAAGGACAATGTGGCCAAGGAACTGCCGCCGAAGACGGAAATGGTGCGCAAGGTGGAACTGACGGGACCGCAGCGCGACCTGTATGAAACCGTGCGTCTTGCGATGGATCAAAAAGTACGCGAAGAAATCGACAAGAAGGGCGTGGCGCGCAGCCAGATCGTCATCCTCGAAGCGCTGCTGAAACTGCGCCAGGTCTGTTGCGACCCCCGCCTCGTGAAAACCTTGCCGGCGAAGAAGCAGTCGGCCGGTTCGGCCAAGCTGCTCGACCTGATGCAGATGGTGGAAGACTTGCTCGACGAAGGGCGCAAGATCCTCGTCTTCTCGCAATTTACCAGCATGCTGGAATTGATCGAGGAAGAGCTGGAATCGCGCGACATTCCGTATGCCTTGCTGACGGGCGAGACGAAGGACCGGGGCGCGCAAGTGGCGGCCTTCCAGCAGGGCGCCGTGCCCATCTTCCTGATCAGCCTGAAAGCGGGCGGCGTGGGCCTGAACCTGACGGCGGCCGACACGGTCATCCACTACGATCCGTGGTGGAATCCGGCGGCGGAAAACCAGGCCACGGACCGCGCCTGGCGCATCGGCCAGGACAAGCCCGTGTTCGTCTACAAGCTGATCGCCAAGGGCACGCTGGAAGAAAAAATCCAGCTGCTGCAGCAAAAGAAATCGGAGCTGGCGCAATCGATCCTGGCCGAAGGCGAGTCGCAGAAGATGGCGCTCACGCAGGAAGACTTGCAGCAGATTTTCGCTCCGCTGGAAGATTAAGGGCGCAGCACGCGTATACTTGGCGATTCTTTCTTGCCAGGTATAACGCATGCTGCCCTTCCTGCCCTTTCTTGTATTGCTGCTGGCCGGCGCCATCCTCATGGCGCTGCGTTTCGTCCAGTTGCGCCGCGCCCTGCTGCGCGCGCGGGCGGGCGAAACGCAGTTCCGCCTGCTGGCCGAGCACGGGCGCGATGCGGCTTTCCTGCTCGACGCCACCACCTTCGAATTGCTCTACATCAGCCCCGCCGCGCAGCGCCTGACGGGATACGACTTGCCTGCCTTGCGCGAGCACGCGGCACAGCTGGCGGCGGACGTGCCGGCCCGGCTGCAGCGCTGGCGCGATGGCGATGCCAGCCGTTTGACCCTGCTGCGCGAAGTGGAGATGCCGCACGCCGACGGCCACCTGCTGGCGCTGGAAATCAGCTCGACCATCGTGCCTGCGGCGGCGGGGCGCAGCATGACCCTGGTGGGGAGCTTGCGCGATGTCAGCGAGACCCAGGCGCAGGAAGCGGAACGGGAAAAGGAGCAGAAGCGCTTTGCCTCGATGCTGTCGCATGAATTCCGCACGCCGCTGGCCACCATCGACGGCGCCATCCAGCGCCTCGTGTCGACCTCGCAAGACGCGGACGACGCCACGCGCAAGCGCTACGTGAAAATCCAGACGGCGGTCGACCGCTTGTTGTCCATGATCGACGATTATCTGTCGCCCGAACGCATGGCGGCCATCGGCCGCGAGCGGGCCGCCGACGGCATCGCGCCGCTGGCCTTGCTGCAGCAGGCGGCCGCCACCGTGCCCACCAGCCACCGCGTGCAGCTGGAACTGGACGAGGACTTGCCGGCCAGGCTGCGCTGCGACGTGCCCGGCATGGCGCTGTGCCTGAAAATCCTGCTCGACAATGCCGTCAAGTTCAGCGTGCCGGGCAGTGCCATCACCTTGTCGGCCAAGCTGGTGCCCGAAGGGGGCGTGGCCCTGTGCGTGCGCGATGCGGGGCCCGGCTTGCGGGAAGAAGAACTGGCGCAGCTGTTCGAAAAAGGAAGCCGTGGAACGAATGCCACGCATCCGGGGGCGGGCCTGGGCCTGTACATGGCGCGCGCCGTGGTGGATGTGCATGGAGGGAGTTTACAGGGGCATAATCTGCCCGAAGGCGGGGCTGTTTTCCGGATTTGGCTGCCCTTGCCTGTCTAGACAAGGAAAAGCCTTGCTTCCGCTGAAGGCAACCGTGATAATTCCTTGACGTAAACCTATTGTGCCGTCCATCATGGTGCAGAAGTGAATGGCATGGTTTGCCCACGGTAGCTCACTAACGGAAGAATGGCGTTGCAATGACGAAAATACTGATCGTCGAAGACAATCTGGACTACGCCGAAGACATGGCGGAGTTTCTCGTTGAGCTCGAACACGAAGTCCATATCACCAGCTCCGCTGGCGGCATGTGGACGGCGTTGAGCCATGGCAATGTTGGCGTGGTCGTACTGGACCTGGGCTTGCCCGATGAGGATGGCTTCAATGTCATCCCCCGCATGCGCCAGCTGTATCCGCAAATCGGCGTGCTGGTGCTGACGGGGCGCGTGGCTTTCGACAGCCGCATCCTGGGCTTGCGCCTGGGTGCCGACCACTATCTGACCAAGCCGATCAAGTTCCCCGAACTGGCCGCCCACATCGAGGCGCTCGACCGTCGCGTGGGGCCGCAAGACCCCGTGCCCGAGCCGGGCAAGTGGACCTTGAAAGTAAGCGCTCGCCAACTTGAGCTGATGGGTTCGGTCATCGCCTTGACGGAAAAAGAATTCAACTTCCTGCACCTGCTGACCATCAACACCCGCCCCGTGCCGCGCGACGTCATCGTGGCCGGCATGGGCGGCGAAGACCCCGATGCGGGCCGCAGAGTCGACATGCTCGTGTATCGCCTGCGCAAGAAAGCCAAGACGGGCCTGGGTCAGGACTTGCCGCTGCGCAGCGCATATGGCGAGGGCTACAGCCTGTCGGCCAGTTTCAACCTGTCCTGATTTGCGCCTGCAGCCACCCTCAGCCGGGTGGCGTCATAAAAAGGGACAGAGTCAATGGCTTTTTCACGTATTCAAAATAAAATAGGGTCAGAGTCGCGTCTGACGCGTCAGAGTGTGTAGAATCAAGGTCTTAGCCTTCTTTTTGCCGATTCTGCCATGGCCCGTTTGCCCCGCCTCATCATTCCCGCACTGCCCCATTATGTGATCCAGCGCGGCAGCAACCGCCAGCCCGTGTTCCAGGATGCGGCCGATTACGCGCAATTCCTGTCCTGGCTGAAAACGGGCGCGAAAATGTTCAAGGTGGCCATCCACGCCTATGTTTTGTTGCCTGATCAGCTACATTTGCTGGCGACGCCGGCCGACGCCACGGGTCTGGGACAGCTGATGCAGTGGCTGGGACGCTATTACGTGCCGTATTTCAATCAAAAATACGGCCGCGAAGGCGCATTGTGGCAGGGACGCTACAAAACTTCCGTCATCGATCCCGACAATTTCTTCCTCACCTGCTGCCGCTACCTGGAATGCGTGCCCGTGCAGACGGGCCTGGCGGGCCAGGCGCCCGATTACAGCTGGTCCAGCTATGCCCACCATGCGGGCGTGCGGCCCGATCCCGTCATCACCGACCATGCGCTGTACTGGGCGCTGGGCAACACGCCGTTCGACCGCGAGGCCGCGTATCTGCGCCTGTTCGAGCAAGGCCTGGGCAGCAGCCAGGTGAAGGTCGTAGAGCAGGCTGTGCTGAAGGGCTGGCCGCTGGGTTCCGACGCTTTCAAGCAGGCGCTGGAGCAGAAAATGCAGCGGCAAGTGCTGCCGGCCAAGCGGGGCCGTCCCCGCAAAATTGTGGCCGACGCGGCCGCTGATTAATAAAAAGCATTCGCATTTAAAACAAAAAATGCTTCCTTTCCGCGCTTTTATTGAAATTGCTTCGACTATGTCCCTATTAAATTTTTAGGGCGACAAAATCCAATTTAATTCGACTCCGACCCTAATTATTGTGGTTGAGTTTTTTGTTGCGTTGCACTACTCTAGTTTTTCGATAGTCATATGCAGCGGAGAAGCCCATGAAAGCGCAAGGCCTGTACGACCCAGCCAATGAACACGATGCCTGCGGCGTCGGTTTCGTCGCCCATATCAAGGGCAACAAGACCCATTCGATCGTCGAACAGGGTTTGCTGATTCTGAAAAACCTCGATCACCGGGGCGCCGTGGGCGCCGATGCGCTGATGGGCGATGGCGCCGGCATCCTGATCCAGATTCCCGACCAGTACTACCGCGAAGAAATGGCCAAGCAGGGCGTGGATTTGCCGCCGCCTGGCGAATATGGCGTGGGCATGGTCTTCCTGCCGAAGGAACACGCGTCGCGCATCGCTTGCGAGCAGGAAATCGAGCGGGCCGTGCGCATCGAGGGCCAGGTCGTGCTGGGCTGGCGCAACGTGCCCATCGATACGGACATGCCGATGTCGCCTACCGTGCGCGCCAAGGAACCCGTGATCCGCCAGATCTTCATCGGCCGCGGCCCGGACATCATGGTCACCGACGCGCTCGAGCGCAAACTGTATGTGATCCGCAAATCGTCGGGCCACGCCATCCAGGCCTTGAAGCTGCTGCACGGCAAGGAATTCTTCGTGCCGTCCATGTCGGCCCGTACGATTGTGTATAAAGGCTTGCTGCTGGCCGACCAGGTGGGCGTGTACTACAAGGACTTGCAGGATGCGCGCTGCATCTCGGCCCTGGCCCTGGTGCACCAGCGTTTCTCGACGAATACCTTCCCCGAATGGCCGCTGGCCCACCCGTACCGCCTGATCGCCCATAACGGCGAGATCAACACGGTGAAAGGCAACTTCAACTGGATGCGCGCGCGCGAAGGCGTGATGAAGTCGGCCGTGCTGGGCGACGACCTGCAAAAGCTGTTCCCCCTGATCTATGAAGGCCAGTCCGACACGGCGTGTTTCGACAATGCGCTGGAACTGCTGCTGATGGCCGGCTACCCGATCGCCCAGGCCATGATGATGATGATTCCGGAAGCGTGGGA
Organism: Janthinobacterium sp. FT14W; assembly: GCF_009208755.1. Lineage (NCBI taxonomy): Bacteria > Pseudomonadati > Pseudomonadota > Betaproteobacteria > Burkholderiales > Oxalobacteraceae > Janthinobacterium > Janthinobacterium sp. FT14W. Next base: position 55,755 of record NZ_WFLL01000006.1, read on the forward strand.
AAACCACACGACGATGGATGACAACCGCCGCGCCTTCTATGAATACCACGCGGCCATGATGGAACCATGGGACGGCCCTGCCGCCATGGCGTTTACGGATGGCCGCCACATCGGCGGCACCCTGGACCGCAATGGCTTGCGTCCGGCCCGCTACATCGTCACGGACGACGACCTGGTGGTGATGGCGTCGGAATCGGGCGTGCTGCCGATCCCGGAATCGAAAATCATCCAGAAATGGCGCTTGCAGCCTGGCAAGATGTTCCTGATCGACCTGGAAGCGGGCCGCATCATCGACGACCAGGAACTCAAAAACACCTACGCCAACGCCAAGCCGTACAAGGCGTGGATCAATTCGGTGCGCATCAAGCTCGACGAGATCAAGCTGGCCGAAGGCCAGGCCAAGCAGGACCGTGCCCAGGGCGAAAAGACCCAGCCATCGTTGCTGGACCGCCAGCAGGCGTTCGGCTACACGCAGGAAGACTTGAAATTCCTCATGGCGCCGATGGCACTGGCCGGCGAAGAGGCGACGGGCTCGATGGGCAATGACTCGCCGCTGGCCGTCATGTCGAACAAACTCAAGCCGCTGTATAACTACTTCAAGCAGCTGTTCGCGCAAGTGACGAATCCGCCGATCGACCCCATCCGCGAAGCGATGGTGATGTCACTCGTGTCCTTCATCGGCCCGAAACCGAACTTGCTCGATACGAATAACGTCAACCCGCCGATGCGCCTGGAAGTGGCGCAGCCCGTGCTGGGCTTTGACGACATGGCGCGCTTGCGCAACATCAGCGCCCACACGGGCGGCAAGTTCAAGTCCTACGAGCTGGACATCTGCTACCCGCTGGCCTGGGGCAAGGAAGGCGTGGAAGCGTGCCTGGCCTCGCTGTGCGCGGAAGCCGTCGACGCCGTCAAGTCCGGCCATAACATTTTGATCGTCTCGGACCGCGCCATTTGCGCCGACCAGGTGGCGATCCCTGCGCTGCTGGCCACCTCGACCGTGCACCAGCACCTGGTGAGCAAGGGCTTGCGCGCCTCCACGGGCCTCGTCGTGGAAACGGGCTCGGCCCGCGAAACCCACCACTTCGCCCTGCTGGCAGGCTATGGCGCGGAAGCCGTCCACCCCTACCTGGCCATGGAAACCCTGGCCGAGATGGCGCGCGGCTTGCCCGGCGATTTGTCCGCCGACAAAGCCATCTACAACTACACCAAGGCCGTGGGCAAGGGCTTGATGAAGGTCATGTCGAAGATGGGCATTTCCACGTATATGTCCTACTGCGGCGCGCAGATCTTCGAAGCCATCGGCTTGAACAAGTCGCTGGTGGACAAATACTTCAGGGGCACGGCATCGAACGTGGAGGGCATCGGCGTGTTTGAAGTGGCGGAAGAGGCGCTGCGCCTGCACGCGCTGGCCTTCGGCAGCGATCCCGTGCTGGCCGACAAGCTCGACGCGGGCGGCGAGTATGCGTTCCGCGTGCGCGGCGAAGACCATATGTGGACGCCGGATGCGATTGCGAAATTGCAGCATTCCACGCGCAGCAACAATTTCTCCAGCTATAAAGAGTATGCGCAAATCATCAATGACCAGAGCCGGCGCCACCTGACCCTGCGCGGCCTGTTCGAGTTCAAGCTCGACCCGACCAAGGCCATCCCGCTCGACGAAGTGGAACCGGCCAAGGAAATCGTCAAGCGCTTCGCCACGGGCGCCATGTCGCTCGGTTCCATCAGCACGGAAGCGCACGCGACCCTGGCGGTGGCCATGAACCGCATCGGCGGCAAGTCGAACACGGGCGAGGGCGGCGAAGATCCGAACCGCTACACGCAGGAATTGAAGGGCATCCCCATCCGCCAGGGCGACACCATGGCGTCCGTCGTCGGTGCCGAGCAGATCGTCGTCGATATTCCGCTGCAGGAAGGCGATTCCATGCGTTCGCGCATCAAGCAGGTGGCGTCGGGACGTTTCGGCGTCACGGCCGCCTACCTGAACTCGGCCGACCAGATCCAGATCAAGATGGCGCAGGGCGCGAAACCGGGCGAAGGTGGCCAGTTGCCGGGCCATAAGGTGTCCGAGTACATCGCCAGCCTGCGCTTTTCCGTGCCGGGCGTGGGCCTGATTTCGCCGCCGCCGCACCATGACATTTATTCGATCGAAGACCTGGCGCAGCTGATCCATGACTTGAAGAACGCCAACCCGCGCGCGTCGATTTCCGTGAAACTGGTGTCGGAAGTGGGCATCGGCACGGTGGCGGCCGGCGTCACCAAGGCCAAGGCCGACCACGTGGTGGTCGCCGGCCACGATGGCGGCACGGGCGCCTCGCCTTTGTCGTCCGTGAAACATGCGGGCACGCCGTGGGAGCTGGGCCTGGCCGAAACGCAACAAACGCTGGTCTTGAACGGCTTGCGCAGCCGCATCCGCGTGCAGGCCGACGGCCAGATGAAGACGGGCCGCGACGTGGTCATCGCCGCCCTGCTGGGCGCCGACGAGATCGGTTTCGCCACGGCGCCGCTGGTGGTCGAAGGCTGCATCATGATGCGCAAATGCCACTTGAACACCTGCCCGGTGGGCGTGGCCACGCAAGATCCCGTGCTGCGCGCCAAGTTCTCGGGCAAGCCCGAGTATGTCGTCAATTATTTCTTCTTCGTCGCCGAAGAAGCCCGTCAATTGATGGCGCAGCTGGGCATCCGCACGTATGACGAGCTGATCGGTCGCGTCGACCTGCTGGACAAATCGAAGGCGATTTCGCACTGGAAGGCGCAGGGACTGGACTTCTCGGCCATCTTCCACAAGCCGGAAACCCCGGATGGCCAGGCCTGCCGCCACGTGGAATTCCAGGACCATGCGCTGGAAAAGGCGCTGGACCACAAGCTGATCGCGCAAGCGCGCGCGGCGCTGGAGAAGGGCGAGCGCGTCTCCTTCATCTCGCCCGTGCGCAACCTGAACCGCACGGTGGGCACCATGCTGTCCGGCGAAGTGGCGAAGAAATACGGCCATGCCGGCTTGCCGGACGACACCATCCACATCCAGCTGCAAGGCACGGCGGGCCAGTCGGCCTGCGCTTTCCTGGCGCACGGCATCACGATCGACCTGGTGGGCGAGGGCAACGATTACGTGGGTAAAGGCTTGTCGGGCGGGCGCATCATCGTGCGGCCGAATACGGAATTCCGTGGCTGGGCCGTGGACAACATCATCATCGGCAACACGGTGCTGTACGGCGCCATCGCCGGCGAAGCCTTCTTCAATGGCGTGGCCGGTGAACGCTTTGCCGTGCGCAACTCGGGCGCCACCACGGTGGTCGAGGGCCTGGGCGACCATGGCTGCGAATACATGACGGGCGGCACGGTCGTGGTCCTGGGTAACACGGGACGCAACTTTGCGGCCGGCATGTCGGGCGGCATCGCCTATGTGTACGACCCGGCGGGCGACTTTGCCAGCAAGTGCAACACGGCCATGGTCAGCCTGGACAAGGTCGTGTCCGCAGCGGAACAGCATGTCGACCGCGATGCCTGGCATACGCAGCACCGCGACGGCGTGCCGGAAGCGGATGAAGTCATCCTCAAGCGCCTGATCGAGCGTCACTTCAAGCACACGGGCAGCACGCGCGCCCGCGTCCTGCTCGACGACTGGGCCGCGGCGCGCGGCAAGTTCGTGAAAGTCTTCCCGAACGAATACAAGCGCGCGCTGATCGAGATGGCTGCCGATGCGGCCATGGAAGTGCAAGCCGTCGCCGCCTGAGCCAGCCAAACTCATTGCCAAAAATGTGACACGGGAGCGGCTTGGCCGCTCCCCGCCAGCCAAATACAAAGGAAACATCGTGGGTAAAATTACCGGCTTCATGGAATTCAAGCGCCAGGACGAGCACTATCTGGAGCCTGCCGCGCGTCTGAAGAACTACAAGGAATTCGTGCTGCACCTGTCGGACGCGCAAGCGACCGTGCAAGGCGCGCGCTGCATGGATTGCGGCATTCCCTTCTGCACCACGGGTTGTCCCGTGAATAACATCATTCCCGACTGGAATGACCTCGTGTACCGCGGCGCCTACCGCGAAGCGCTCGATATCTTGCATTCGACGAATAACTTCCCGGAATTTACGGGCCGCATCTGCCCGGCGCCGTGCGAATCGGCCTGTACCCTGGGCATCCACGAAGATCCCGTCGGCATCAAGTCCATCGAGCACAAGATCATCGACATGGGCTGGGAGCACGGCTGGGTCACGCCGCAGCCGGCAGGATTCAGCACGGGCAAGAAAGTGGCCATCGTCGGTTCCGGCCCTGCCGGCCTGGCGGCGGCGCAGCAGCTGGCGCGCGCCGGCCATGCTGTCACCGTGTTCGAGAAGAGCGACCGGGTCGGTGGCTTGTTGCGTTACGGCATCCCTGACTTCAAGATGGAAAAGTCGCACATCGACCTGCGCGTGAAACAGATGGAAGCGGAAGGCGTGGTGTTCCGCACCAGCGTGCTGGTCGGCAAGGATTTCCCGGCCAATGTGAACAACTGGGCCAAGGAAACCATTTTCCCGGAAGACCTGGAAAAAGAATTCGACGCCGTCATCATGGCCGGCGGCGCCGAGCAGCCGCGCGACTTGCCCGTGCCGGGCCGCGAACTGAAAGGCGTGCATTTCGCCATGGATTTCCTGCCGCTGCAAAACAAGGTCAACGCGGGCGACAAGCTCAAGGACCAGATCAAGGCCACGGGCAAGCACGTGGTGGTGATCGGCGGCGGCGACACGGGTTCCGACTGCGTGGGCACCTCGAACCGCCATGGCGCCGCCTCGGTGGCCCAGTTCGAACTGATGCCGCAGCCGCCGGAGCAGGAAAACAAGCCGCTGGTGTGGCCGTACTGGCCGACCAAGCTGCGCACCTCGTCCTCGCACGAGGAAGGCTGCGAGCGCGACTGGGCCGTGGCCACCAAGCGTTTCGAAGGCAAGGGCGGCAAGGTGGAAAAGCTGATCGCCTGCCGGGTCGAATGGAAAGACGGCAAGATGAGCGAAGTGCCGAACTCGGAATTCGAGATGAAGGCCGACCTGGTCTTCCTGGCCATGGGCTTTGTTTCCCCAGTGCAACAAGTGCTGGAAGCCTTCGGCGTCGATACGGATGCGCGCGGCAACGTCAAGGCGAGCACGGATGGCGCCGGCTGCTACCAGACCTCGGTGGCCAAGGTGTTTGCGGCCGGCGACATGCGCCGCGGCCAGTCGCTGGTGGTGTGGGCCATCCGCGAAGGGCGCCAGTGCGCGCGCGCCGTCGATGAGTTCCTGATGGGGGCATCCCTGCTGCCACGCTAAAAAACGAGCAATTGTTCGTTTTTTTCCAGGGCCACGGCGCGGATCGCGCCGTGGCCTTTGTTATTTTTATCCGCCAGGTCAACGGCCGTGCAAGTCATCGGAGGGGGCGGCGATGCGCAGGCCAAATTTCTAATACAATATCTGACTTTCGATTCATTAGTGTTGTATTCTTCCCCTTTCCGGGGCTGTCCCAAGGGGTGTCTCAGCAGAGGTTGGCGTTTCTGCACTACAATACGCCATTAAAATAGTGAGCTTCGTCGTGCCAAATCTTGTTGAAATCCGTGATTTACACTTTGCCTATGGAGAACGTTCGATTTTATCGGGCCTTCAAATGGATTTCCCACGTGGAAAAGTTGTGGCCGTCATGGGTGGCTCCGGCAGTGGCAAGACGACCGTATTGCGCTTGATCGGCGGGCAGTTGCGCCCCAGTTCCGGCTCCGTGAATGTCGACGGCCAGATCGTGCATACGCTGGGGACCGACCAGTTATATCAGTTGCGCCGCAAGATGGGCATGCTGTTCCAGCACGGCGCCCTGTTTACGGACTTGACGGCGTTTGAAAACGTGGCGTTTCCCCTGCGCGAACACACGGACTTGAATGAAGAGCTGATCCGCACCCTGGTGCTGATGAAGCTGCACGCCGTGGGCTTGCGCAACGCGGCGCAATTGAAGCCGGCCGAGATTTCGGGCGGCATGGGCCGCCGCGTCGCGCTGGCGCGCGCCATCGCGCTCGACCCCGAACTGATCATGTACGACGAGCCGTTCGCCGGCCTGGACCCGATTTCCATGGGCGTGACGGCCAATTTGATCCGCAATCTGAACGATGCGCTGGGCTCCACGTCTATCCTGGTATCGCACGATGTGAAGGAGTGTTTCGCCATCGCTGATTATGTCTATTTTCTGTCATCGGGCAAGATTGTGGCGCACGGCACGCCGGCCGAGATGGCCGTGTCGACGCATCCGTACGTCAAGCAGTTCGTCAATGCCGAGGCAGATGGCCCCGTGCCGTTCCATTATCCGGGCAAATCGCTGGCCGACGACCTGGGCTTGCACGCGGGAGCGGGCCGATGATCGCGCGTTTCCTGGCGGCGATCGGAGCATGGTTGCGCAATGCGGTACAAGACCTCGGCTTTGCCGTGCGTTCGTTTTTCATCATCATCGCCTCCTCGGGCGGCCTGTGGCGCCGTCCGCGCCTGGTGATCGAGCAACTGTTTTTTATCGGTAATCGCTCCCTGGTGATTACCGCCGTTTCCGGCCTGTTCGTCGGCATGGTGCTGGGCTTGCAAGGGTATTACACCCTGACCACGTATGGCGCCGAGCAGTCGCTGGGCTTGCTGGTGGCGCTGTCGCTGACGCGCGAACTGGGCCCGGTGGTCACGGCGCTGCTGTTTGCGGGCCGCGCCGGCACGTCGCTGACGGCGGAAATCGGCTTGATGAAGGCGGGCGAGCAATTGTCGGCCATGGAAATGATGGCCGTGAACCCGATCCAGCGCGTGCTGGCGCCCCGTTTCTGGGCCGGCGTGATCGCCATGCCGATCCTCGGCGCCATTTTTACCGCTGTCGGCATCATCGGCAGCTACCTGGTGGGCGTGGTGCTGATCGGCGTCGACGAAGGCTCGTTCTGGTCGCAGATGCAAGGCGGCGTGGATGTCTGGAAAGAAGTGGGCAACGGCACCATCAAGAGCCTGGTGTTCGGCATTGCGGTGACCTTCATCGCGCTGTTCCAGGGTTACCAGGCACAGCCGACGCCGGAAGACGTGTCCGGCGCGACCACGCGCACGGTGGTGATTTCGTCGTTGATGGTGTGGTGGCTCGATTTCATGATGACGGCGTTGATGTTTAGCAAGTAGTTGCCGATCAACGACAAACAGCGGGCCTGGGCAGGATGTTGCGCAGGCGGCAACAAGTAAAAATTATTTAGGATTGTTTATGCAACGTAAATCTTTGGATGTCTGGGTCGGCTTGTTCGTCTTGCTGGGTGTGGCGGCATTGATGTTTCTGGCGCTCAAGGCCGGCAATATGAGCTCGCTGTCTTTCAGCAAGACGTATACCATTACGGCCAAGTTCGACAATATTGGCGGCCTCAAGCCGCAGGCGCCCGTCAAGGGCGCCGGCGTGGTGGTGGGGCGCGTGGCGGAGATCCGCTTTGATGACAAGACGTATCAGGCGCTGGTGAAACTCGACATCGAAGATGGCTACAAATTTCCGAAAGACAGCTCGGCCAAGATTTTGACGGCCGGTTTGCTGGGTGAGCAATATATCGGCCTGGAAGCAGGCGGCGATCTGGCGAACCTGGCAGAGGGCGACAAGATCGCCCGTACTCAATCGGCCACAGTGCTGGAAGACCTGATCAATCAGTTCATCTACAGCAAGGCAGCGGAAGGAAAGGACAGCAAATGAGCGAGTCGACCATGAAATCCCAAGGCAGCCTGGCGCGTATCGGCCTGGCCCTGGCCATTGCCGCCAGCGTGAGCGCCTGCGCCACCGGCACCAATCCGCGCGACCCGCTGGAAGGGTATAACCGCGCCATGTTCAAGTTCAACGACACCGTCGACCAGGTGGCCCTGAAGCCGGCCGCCACGGCCTACAAGACGGTCACGCCGTCGTTCGTGCAAACGGGCGTGGGCAACTTCTTCGGCAACTTGTCCGATGTGTGGAGCGCCGTGAACAACTTGCTGCAAGGCAAGGGTGAAGCGGGCTTGCAAGACGTCGTGCGCGTCAGCATGAACTCGACCTTCGGCCTCCTCGGCCTGATCGACATCGCGTCGCAGGCGGGCATTCCCAAGCATAACGAAGACTTTGGCCAGACCCTGGGCTGGTATGGCGTGCAGCCCGGTCCCTACCTGATGCTGCCGCTGCTGGGTCCATCGACCGTGCGCGACACGGTGGCCCTGCCGCTCGACATCACGGGCGACCCATGGCGCTACAAGGAGCCTGTCTCGGTGCGCAATATCGGCACGGTGACGCGCGTGGTCGACAAGCGCGCCGCGCTGCTCGACGCCACCAATCTGATGGAAGCGGCCGCGCTGGACCGCTATGAATTCATCCGCGACGGCTTCCTGCAGGCGCGCGAAAGCAAGGTCTTCGATGGCGATACGAGCCGCCGCGACCGGAAAGTGCCAAAAAACGACACCAGCGATTACGAGCCGGAGTACGATGCGGCACCGCAGGCGGCCCCTGCGGAAACGCCGCCAGCCACGACAGCGGCCGTTGTTGCGCCCGCGGACCTCGTAACATCTGGTAGCAATACCGTTGCATCCGAGGCCAAGCCTCAGGAGTAAACTGCGGTAAAGAAACACCACGGCTGCGACCGACGCCAGCCGGTGCTTAGCAACACCATGAAAGGTAGAACCATGAAATTGATGAAACAACTGCTGGCGATGGCCACCATCGCCTTTGCCGCCGCCGCCCAGGCCGCCCCCGCTGTCGAAGCGCCGGACGTCCTGGTCAAACGCATCAGCCAGGACGTGATCGACACGGCCAAGAACGACAAGGCCATCCAGGCTGGCGATATCAAGCGCGTCACCGAATTGGTGGAAAGCAAGATCTTGCCGTACGTGGATTTCCAGCGCATGACGGCGCTGGCCGCCGGCCGCTTCTGGCGCGACGCCACGCCGGACCAGCAAAAGCAGCTGTCCAGCGAATTCCGCACCCTGCTGATCTACACGTACTCGGGCGCCTTGTCGCAGATCAAGAACGAAACCGTGGAATTCAAGCCCTTGCGCGCCGATCCGGCCGACACGGAAGTGGAAGTGCGTTCGCAAGTGAACGTGGCGCGCGGCGAACCCGTGCCCCTGAACTACCGCGTGGCGAAAACCCCGACCGGCTGGAAGATCTATGACATCAACGTGCTGGGCGCGTGGCTGGTGGAAACGTACAAAAGCAGCTTTGCCAGCGAGATCAGCAAGGGCGGCATCGATGGCCTGATCAAGACCTTGCAAGCGAAAAACAAGGCCCTGGCCAGCCGTCCCGCTGCCAAAGCCAAATAATCGGCTATCATATAGCTCCTGACCCAGCTCCAGACCAGCGCAGCCCGACGCCATGCCCGACTCTCTCGACACCTTGCAGTCCCTGACTTCCCTGACCGTGCACAATGCCACCTCGGCGTTGGAGCAGGGTCTGGACGCCATCCGCTCGGGTCAGACGAAGTTCGACCTGCGCAACGTCAAGGCTGTCGATTCGGCCGCCGTTTCCGTCATGCTGACGTGGCAACGCGCCGCGCAGGAAGCGGGCGGCGTGCTGGAGCTGAAAAACCTGCCGGACAACCTGAAAAACCTCACCAAGCTGTATGGCGTCTGCTCGCTCGTCTCGAGCACCCTGACGGCCGAGGACTGCGGCAGCGCCGGCGGCCACGCCGAACGCAGCCCGTCCGACCTGCATCATCATTGATCCTGTCCCACTCCCCGCATCAGCAGTAGCTTTCAAGCCGGCAGGCCAGCAGCGCCGCCGGATTGATCTCCAAGTGTTCCACGAAGTTTCCAACTATAATTGACTGTTGCGCCACCCTCTGCGGAAGGGGCGCCCTGCACCGGCCAGCCGGCCTGCATTGCACCGGCAACTGGCGCATCACACCAGACGCATTACACTTGAAACAAGCACATGACCGCAATTCAAATAACGAATGTAGAAAAGAGCTATAAATCGCTCAAGGCGCTGGGCGGCGTGTCGCTGGCCATCGAGGAAGGCGAGTTTTTCGGCCTGCTCGGCCCCAACGGCGCCGGCAAGACCACGCTCATTTCCATCATCGCCGGCCTGATACGCCCCGACGCGGGCACCGTCAAGATCCACGGCCACGACGTGGTCGGCGACTTCCGCAATGCGCGCCGCAACCTGGGCGTGGTGCCGCAGGAGCTGGTGTTCGACCCGTTCTTCACCGTGCGCGAAACCCTGCGCCTGCAGTCCGGCTATTTCGGCCTGCCGAATAACGACAAGTGGATCGACGAGGTCATGGAAAACCTGGACCTCACGGGCAAGGCCGACACGAATATGCGCGCCCTGTCCGGCGGCATGAAGCGCCGCGTGCTGGTGGCCCAGGCGCTGGTGCACAAGCCGCCCGTCATCGTGCTCGATGAGCCGACTGCCGGCGTCGACGTGGAACTGCGCCAGACCTTGTGGAAGTTCATCTCGCGCCTGAACCGCGAAGGGGGCCACACGGTCGTGCTGACCACCCACTACCTGGAAGAGGCACAGGCCATGTGCCAGCGCGTGGCCATGCTCAAGACGGGCAAGGTGGTGGCGCTCGACACCATGTCGGCCCTGATCCGCCGCATCGCCGGCTCGCAGCTGCAGGTGCACCTCAAGTACGGCAGCTTGCCGGCCGACCTGCAGCACCTGGTGCTGCACCCGGAAGAACAGCAGGCGCCGAACAAGTTCAGCCTGCGCGTCAACGAATACAGCGAAGTCGAGAAAATCCTCGCCCGCCTGCGCGAAGCGGGCGTCGAGATCGATGAAATGCAATTGCAACAAGCCGACCTGGAAGATATCTTCTTGCAGATCATGGATAAAGGTACCGTATGATTTCGACAGGATTCCGCACCCTCGTCTACAAAGAGACGCTGCGCTTCTGGAAAGTGGCGACGCAAACCGTGGCCGCGCCCGTGCTCACGTCGATGCTGTACCTGCTGGTGTTCGGCCATGTGCTCGACGGCCGCGTGGAACCGAGCCCCGGCGTCAGCTACACGGCCTTTCTGATTCCCGGCCTGGTGATGATGAGCGTGCTGCAAAACGCGTTTGCCAATTCCTCGTCCTCGCTGATCCAGTCCAAGATCACGGGCAACCTGGTGTTCGTGCTGCTCACGCCCCTGTCACACTGGGAAATCTTCTCGGCGTATGTACTCGCTTCCGTCGCGCGCGGCCTGGCCGTGGGCTTTGGCGTGTTTGCCATCACCTGCTGGTTCGCCAAGCTGTCGTTTGTTGCGCCCCTGTGGATCGTCGTCTTCGCCTTCCTGGGCGCCGCCATGCTGGGCACCATGGGCCTGATCGCCGGCATCTGGGCCGAGAAATTCGACCAGCTGGCCGCCTTCCAGAATTTCCTGATCATGCCGGCCACCTTCCTGTCGGGCGTGTTCTATTCGATCCACTCGCTGCCGCCGTTCTGGCAGTCGGTATCGCACCTGAACCCCTTCTTCTACATGATCGACGGCTTCCGCTACGGCTTCTTCGGTGTGTCCGACGTCAGCCCCTGGCTCAGTCTTTCCATCGTCGCCGGCTTCCTCGTGATCCTGGCGCTGGCGTCGATCCGCCTGCTGAAAAGCGGCTATCGTTTGCGACACTAATTGCGCCGTTGACTGCGGCACATCACATCACTACATTATTCAATATCAAGGACTTATCGTGACCACCACTCCAGAACTGATCCACGGCTATCTGTCGGCCGGCCTCGAATGCACGCACCTCGAAGTGGAGGGCGACGGCCAGCACTTCCAGGCCGTGATCGTCTCGCCCGCCTTTGCCGGCAAGCGCCTGATCCAGCGTCACCAGATCGTCTACGCGGCGCTGGGCGACCGCATGCGCGAAGAAATCCACGCGCTGTCGATGAAAACCCTGACACCTGAAGAATTCCAAGGATAAGCACATGGACAAGCTCCTCATCAACGGCGGCAACCGCCTGAACGGCGACATCGCCATCTCCGGCGCGAAGAACGCCGCCCTGCCCATCCTGTGCGCGGGCCTGCTGACCGCGGGCGACCTGGACCTGACCAACGTGCCGCACCTGCACGACGTGGCCACCATGCTGAAACTGCTGGGCCAGACGGGCCTGAAAGTGCAGCAGGACGGCGACCGCGTGGTCCTCAACGGCAGCGCCATCGACACCCTGGAAGCGCCGTATGAACTGGTGAAAACCATGCGCGCCTCGATCCTCGTGCTGGGCCCCATGCTGGCGCGCTTCGGCGAAGCCAAGGTGTCGCTGCCGGGCGGCTGCGCCATCGGTTCGCGTCCTGTCGACCAGCACATCAAGGGCCTCGAAGCGCTGGGCGCCGAGATCCGCATCGAAGCAGGCTACATCTACGCCAAGTGCGCCAAGCTGAAAGGCGCGCGCATCGTCACCGACATGATCACCGTCACCGGCACCGAGAACCTGCTGATGGCAGCGACCCTGGCCGAAGGCGAGACCATCCTGGAAAACGCCGCCTGCGAACCGGAAGTGACCGATCTGGCGCACCTGCTGGTGGCCATGGGCGCGAAGATCGACGGCATCGGCACCAGCCGCCTGGTCATCCAGGGCGTCGACGCGCTGCACGGCGCTTCGCACGCGGTGATCGCCGACCGCATCGAAACGGGCACCTTCCTGTGCGCCGTGGCAGCCACCGGCGGCGACATCACCCTGCGCAACGTGCGCACCGATATCCTCGATGCGGCCCTCGACAAGCTGCGCGCCATGGGCCTGACGATGACCTTCGGCGCAGACTGGATCCGCGCCGAGATGTCGGCCCGTCCGAACCCCGTCAGCTTCCGCACCACGGAATACCCGGGCTTTCCGACCGACATGCAGGCGCAGTTCATGGCCGTAAACACCATCGCCAATGGCGCCAGCCGCGTCACCGAGACGATTTTCGAGAACCGCTTCATGCACGTGCAGGAAATGAACCGCCTGGGCGCCGACATCACCATCGAGGGCAACACGGCCATCATCGCCGGCGTCAAGCAGCTGCGCGGCGCGCCCGTGATGGCGACCGACCTGCGCGCCTCGGCGTCGCTGGTGATCGCGGCCCTGGCCGCCGATGGCGAAACCCTGATCGACCGCATCTATCACCTCGACCGCGGCTACGACCGCATGGAAGTGAAGTTGTCGGCCGTCGGCGCGAACATCGTGCGCATCAAGTAAAAACAAGAAAAAGGAACGAGCATGAACGGATCGAACAACGGTGACAGCTCCCAGCTGATTCTGGCGCTGTCGAAGGGCCGCATTTTCGAGGACACCATGCCGCTGCTGGAAGCGGCTGGCATCAAGGTGCTGGAAAACCCGGAGACGTCGCGCAAGCTGATTTTGGCCACCAACGATCCGAACGTGCGCGTCATCATCGTGCGCGCCAGCGACGTGCCGACCTACGTGCAGTACGGCGCGGCCGATTTCGGCGTGGCGGGCAAGGACGTCCTGCTGGAGCATGGCGGCGAAGGCCTGTACCAGCCGATCGACCTGAATATCGCTTCCTGCCGCATGTCGGTGGCGGTGCAGGCCGGCTTCGACTATGAAAAGGCCGTGCACCAGGGCGCCCGCTTGCGCGTGGCCACCAAGTTCGTGCACACGGCGCGCGAGCATTTCGCCGCCAAGGGCGTGCACGTCGACTTGATCAAGCTGTATGGCTCGATGGAGCTGGCGCCTTTGGTCGGCCTGTCCGACGCCATCGTCGACCTGGTCAGCACGGGCAGCACCCTGCGCGCGAACAACCTCGTCGAGGTCGAGCACATCATGGAAATTTCCTCGCGCCTGGTGGTCAACCAGGCTGCGCTCAAGCTCAAGCGCGAGCGCTTGCAGCCGATTATCGAGGCGTTCGAACGCGCCTCGCAAACTGCTTCGCAAGCCTAGACATTCAAGTAGCAGAAAGCCGATTATGCCGATACAGATACGCAAGCTCGATTCAAGCCAGGATGGTTTCCAACAATCGCTCGATACGCTGCTGGCGTTCGAGGCGGGCACCGATGCAGCGATTGAAGCGTCGGTCGCCAACATCCTGGCCGATGTGAAAACGCGCGGCGACGCCGCGGTACTGGAATACACGAACCGTTTCGACCGCATCCCGCATGGCGGCGCGGCGGAAATGGCGGCCTTCGATATTTCGCAAGCCGAATTGCAGGCGGCCTTGAACGGCTTGCCGTCGGCCCAGCGCGAAGCGCTGCAGATCGCCGCCCAGCGCATCCGCGCCTTCCACGAACGCCAGCGCGAAGAATTGCGCGGCTTTACCTACACCGAGCCCGATGGCACGGTGCTGGGCCAGAAGATCACGCCGCTCGACCGGGTCGGCATCTACGTCCCGGGCGGCAAGGCAGCCTATCCTTCCTCCGTGCTGATGAACGCCATTCCCGCGCATGTGGCGGGCGTGGGCGAAATCACCATGGTGGTGCCGACGCCCGATGGCGTGAAAAACCAGATGGTGCTGGCCGCCGCGGCCATCGCCGGCGTGACGCGCGTGATCACCATCGGCGGCGCGCAAGCCGTCGGCGCCCTGGCCTACGGCACGCAGACGATTGCCGCCGTCGACAAGATCGTCGGTCCCGGCAACGCCTATGTGGCCGCCGCCAAGCGCCGCGTGTTCGGCATCGTCGGCATCGACATGATCGCCGGACCGTCGGAAATCCTCGTGCTGTGCGACGGCACGACGGACCCGGACTGGGTCGCCATGGACCTGTTTTCGCAGGCCGAGCACGACGAACTGGCGCAGGCCATCCTGCTGTGCCCTGACGCCGGCTACATCGCGCAAGTCGAGGAGAGCATCGCCAAGCTGCTGCCGACGATGCCGCGCCAGGCCACCATCAGCACGTCGCTGCAGGACAGGGGCGCGCTGATCAAGGTGCGCAGCATGGCGGAGGCGTGCGAGATCGCCAATGCCATCGCGGCCGAACACCTGGAAATCTCGGCGGAAAACCCGCAGCAGTGGGCCGAGCAGATCCGCCATGCGGGCGCCATGTTCCTGGGCCGCTTCTCGTCCGAATCGCTGGGCGACTATTGCTGCGGTCCCAATCACGTGCTGCCAACGTCGCGCACGGCGCGTTTCTCGTCGCCGCTGGGCGTGTATGACTTCCAGAAGCGCTCGTCCATCATTCACGTCAGCGAAGCGGGCGCGCAAACCCTGGGCCGCGTCGCCGCCACCCTGGCGTATGGCGAAGGCTTGCAGGCGCACGCGCGCAGCGCCGAACTGCGCTTGAAGCCGCAGCCATGACGAATATGGCGGAGCAGCCGGACTGGGTCAACCGGGTCTATTGCGAAGACGCGCTGGCGGGGCTGGCGCGCATTCCCGATGGCTCGGTGGACCTGATCCTGACGGACCCGCCGTACAACCTGGGCAAGGATTACGGCAACGCCTCGGACCAGCAGTCGGTGGCCGACTACCTGCGCTGGACGGAGCAGTGGATCGATGCGGCGCTGCCCAAGCTGAAAGCCAACGGCAGCCTGTATATCTTCCTGACCTGGCGCTATTCGCCGGAGATCTTCGTCATGCTGAAACAGCGCATGGCGATGATGAATGAAATCATCTGGGACCGCCGCGTGCCGTCCATGGGCGGCAGCGTGCGCAGCTTTTCATCGGTGCACGACACCATCGGCTTCTTCGTCAAGCGCAAGGATTACTACTTCGACCTTGACGCGGTGCGCATCGCCTACGACGCGGCCACCAAGAAAGCCCGTTCGCGCTCGATCTTCATCGGCGCCAAATGGCTGGAAGTGGGCTACAACCCGAAAGACTTGTGGAGCGTCTCGCGCCTGCACAAGGAACACCCGGAACGGGCCGACCACCCGACGCAAAAGCCGCTGGAAATCATCGAGCGCATGGTCAAGGCCTCGTGCCCGCCCGGCGGCGTGGTGCTCGACCTGTTCATGGGCAGCGGCACCACGGCGCTGGCGGCGAAGCGCTGCGGGCGCGATTTCGTCGGCTTTGAACTGAATCCCGATTACTGCGCCATCATCGAACAGCGATTGACGGCGCTCGCGCAGGAGCTGGCCGAACCGGCCGTGCCGACGCCCGTGAAAAAGGCGCCGGCCAAGCGCCGCGCGGCAGCCGCCGCGCCCAAGGCCGCCAAGGCGGCCAGCAAGAAACCGGCCGTGGCGAAAAAGCCGCCCGCCGTGAAAAAAGCGCCGGCCCGCAAGGCGCGCAGCGCCGCCGTGCCGGAAGACGTCGTCATTTAGTCTCCATCTAATTCCATCAGGAGTGTTTGCAGCATGTCTTTCCTCGATCAGTTAATCAGCAACACCGTGCGGCCCGATGTGCAGGCCGTTAAAAGCTACCAGGTAGCCGATGCCAGCGGTTACATCAAACTCGATGCGATGGAAAACCCGTATCCGCTGCCGCAGCGGCTGCGCGAGGAGCTGGGCGCGCGCCTGGCCGGCGTGGCGCTGAACCGCTATCCGCCGTCCTACGCCAGCCTGCAACAAGCCATCTGCGCCAAGCTGGGCGTGCCCGCCGGCTACGATGTCATGCTGGGCAACGGCTCCGACGAACTGATCTCCATCCTGGCCATGGCCTGCGCCACCCAGGAAGCGGGCAAGCGCGCCGTGCTGCTGGCGCCCGTGCCCGCCTTCGTCATGTATGCGCGCTCGGCGCAGTTTGCGGGCATGGACTTCGTCGGCGTGCCCCTGCAGGCCGACTTCAGCCTGGACATGCCGGCCATGCTGGCGGCCATCGAACAGCACCGCCCGGCGCTGGTGTTCCTCGCGTATCCGAACAACCCGACGGGCAACCTGTTTGCCAGCGCCGACATCGAGCGCATCCTCGCGGCCCTGGGCGACACGGGCATCGCCGTCGTCGACGAAGCGTATGAACCGTTCGCGCAGCACAGCTTCATGGGCCGCCTGCCCGAATTCGAGAACCTGGTGGTGATGCGCACCGTGTCGAAACTGGGCCTGGCCGGCATTCGCCTCGGCTATATGTCGGCCGCGCCGGCCCTGCTGGCGCAATTTGAAAAAGTGCGCCCGCCCTACAACGTCAATGTGCTGACGCAGGCGGCAGCCGAATTCGCGCTCGAGCACCTCGACGTGCTCAATGCCCAGGCGGACTTGCTCAACAGCGCGCGCGATGCGCTGGCGCTGCGCCTGGCAGAACTGCCGGGCGTGACCGTGTTTCCATCGAAGGCAAATTTTCTTCTGATTCGTGTGGCTGATTCCGACGATGTTTGCGCAAAACTGCTTGCCCACAGGGTTTTAATTAAAAATATGAGTAAAATGCATGCTGCGCTGGTCAATTGCCTGCGCATCAGCGTCAGCACCCCGGAAGACAATTCCCTTTTTTACGATGCCTTCAAGGCATCCCTCGTTTAGCCTACCGCCAGAGCCTCCCATGAACCGCACCGCAGAAATCACGCGCAACACCAATGAGACGCAAGTTCGCGTCGCCCTCAACCTGGACGGCACCGGCCAGCAAAAGCTCAATACGGGCGTGCCCTTCCTCGACCATATGCTGGACCAGATCGCCCGCCATGGCTTGATCGACCTCGATATCGAAGCGACGGGCGACGTGCATATCGACAACCACCATACGGTGGAAGACGTGGGCATCACCCTGGGCATGGCCGTGGCCAAGGCCATCGGCGACAAGAAGGGCATCCGCCGCTACGGCCACGCGTATGTGCCGCTGGACGAGGCGCTGTCGCGCGTGGTGCTCGATTTCTCGGGCCGCCCGGGCATCGAATACCACATCCCGTTTACGCGCGCCATGATCGCCGGCTTCGACGTCGACCTGACCCTGGAATTTTTCCGCGGCTTCGTCAACCATGCGGGCGTGACATTGCATATCGATAACTTGCGCGGCACGAATGCCCACCATCAGTGCGAAACCGTGTTCAAGGCCTTTGGCCGCGCGCTGCGCATGGCTGCCGAGCTCGACGAGCGCGCGGCCGGCATCATTCCATCGACCAAGGGCAGCCTGTAAGCGCCCGCGATACATTGCAGATTCCGAGATCAAACATGAATAAAATTGTGGTGGTGGATTACGGCATGGGCAACCTGCGCTCGGTAGCGCAGGCCCTGCGCGCCGTGGCGCCCGAAGCCGACGTGTGCATTTCCGGCGTGCCGGCCGACATCGACGGCGCCGACCGCATCGTCTTGCCGGGCCAGGGCGCCATGCCCGACTGCATGCGCAGCCTGCGCGAATCGGGCGTGCTCGAAGCGCTGCTGCGCGCGGCCGACAGCAAGCCCGTGCTGGGCGTGTGCATCGGTGAGCAAATGCTGTTTGAAGGCAGCGAAGAGGGCGATGCGGCCGGTCTGGGCTTGCTGCCAGGCAAAGTCGTGCGTTTCCAGCTCGACGGCCAGGTGCAGGAAGACGGGTCGCGCTTCAAGGTGCCGCAAATGGGCTGGAACCAAGTACGGCAAACGGCGTCCCATGTCATGTGGGACGGCATCGCCGACCATGCGTATTTTTACTTTGTGCACAGCTATTTTGCTCAACCTCAAGAGGCGGCGCACACGGTGGGCGAGACTATCTATGGCGCGCCGTTTGCGTGCGCCGTCGCCCGTGATAATATTTTCGCGACACAGTTTCACCCTGAGAAAAGCGCTGCCGCTGGCTTGCAGCTGTACAAGAACTTCGTTCACTGGCAACCTTGACGTTCACTTTCCGGCTTTTTTTCGCTCCTCACACTCACTCTAGACCACACTGACCATGCTGCTTATTCCCGCCATCGACCTGAAAGACGGTCACTGCGTACGCCTGAAACAAGGCGATATGGAACTTGCCACCGTATTTTCCGAAGACCCGGCCGAAATGGCCCGCCATTGGCTGACGCAAGGCGCGCGCCGGCTGCATCTGGTCGACCTGAACGGCGCCTTTGCCGGCAAGCCGAAGAACGAAGGTGCCGTGAAAGCCATCCTGAAAGCCGTGCAGGATTTCGCCGTGGACAACGACATCGAGGAAATCCCCGTGCAACTGGGCGGCGGCATCCGCGACCTCGACACCATCGAGCGCTATCTCGACGCGGGCATCACCTACATCATCATCGGCACGGCGGCCGTGAAAAGCCCCGGTTTCCTGCACGACGCCTGCAGCGCCTTCCCGGGCCACATCATCGTCGGCCTCGATGCCAAGGATGGCAAAGTGGCAACGGATGGCTGGAGCAAGATGTCGGGCCACGAAGTGATCGACCTGGCGAAGAAATTCGAGGCGTATGGCGTCGAGTCGATCATCTACACGGACATCGGCCGCGACGGCATGATGGGCGGCATCAATATCGAGGCCACCGTCAAGCTGGCGCAAGCCGTCAAGATCCCCGTCATCGCCTCGGGCGGCCTGCACAACATCGGCGACGTGGAAGCGCTGTGCGCCGTCCAGGCCGAAGGCATCGAAGGCGTGATCTGCGGCCGTTCCATCTATGAAGGCACGATCGACCTGGCGCAGGCGCAGGAACGCGCCGACGAACTGACCGACGCCGCCGTTTAAGCCTGTCCGGCCCGGGCGTGCGCGTGCATGCCCGGGACTGGCAACAATCTGGATACCATCATGCTTGCAAAACGTATCATCCCCTGCCTCGACGTGACCAATGGTCGCGTCGTCAAAGGCGTCAATTTCACGGAATTGCGCGACGCCGGCGACCCGGTGGAAATCGCCCGCCGTTATGACGAGCAGGGCGCCGATGAAATCACTTTCCTTGACATTACCGCTTCGAGCGACAACCGCGGCCTGATCTTCGACATCATCGAAGCGGTGGCGTCGCAAGTGTTCATTCCGCTGACCGTGGGCGGCGGCGTGCGCGTGGTGGAAGACGTGCGCCGGCTGCTCAACGCGGGCGCCGACAAGGTCAGCATCAACACCTCGGCCGTGACGAACCCGCAGCTGGTGTTCGAGGCATCGCAAAAGCACGGCTCGCAATGCATCGTCGTGGCCATCGACGCCAAGCAGGTGTCGCCTGGCAAGTGGGAAGTGTTTACCCACGGCGGGCGCAACGCCACGGGCCTGGACGCCTTCGAATGGGCGCGTAAAATGGAAAGCCTGGGCGCAGGAGAAATCTTGCTCACCAGTATGGACCGCGACGGTACCAAGGTGGGCTTCGACCTGGGCCTGACGCGCGGCGTGTCCGATGCCGTCAGCATTCCCGTGATCGCATCGGGCGGCGTGGGCGGCTTGCAAGACCTGGTCGACGGCATCAAGGTGGGCCGCGCGGATGCCGTGCTGGCCGCCAGCATCTTCCACTATGGCCAGCACACGGTGCAGGAAGCCAAGCGTTTCATGGCGCAGCAGGGCATTCCCATGCGCCTGGCGTAACGACAAGCAGTCAATACAGGCAGGATAGAAGAACATGCAAAACGGAACCATCGTAGCAAGCAATGCCAAGTGGCTGAAAAAGGTCAAATGGGACGAACACGGCCTGGTGCCAGTGATCGCGCAGGAAGCGGGTACTAACGACGTGCTGATGTTCGCCTGGATGAACCGCGACGCGCTGGCGCGCACGGTGGAACTGGGCGAAGCCGTGTACTGGAGCCGTTCGCGCAAGAAACTGTGGCACAAGGGCGAAGAGTCTGGCCACACGCAAAAGGTGCTGGAAATCCGCCTCGATTGCGATGAAGACGTGGTCTTGCTGAAAATCGAGCAAGCGGGCGGCATCGCCTGCCATACGGGCCGCCATTCGTGCTTCTTCCAGAAGTTCGAAGGCGACGAAAAAACGGGCGAATGGCAAGTCACCGACCCCGTGCTGAAAGACCCTGACACGATTTACGCGGAAACCAAGAAATGAGTGAAACTTTAAAGCGCCTGGCCGCCGTGATCGAATCGCGCAAGCTGGCCAATGGCGGCGACCCCGCCACCTCCTATGTCGCGCGCCTGTTTGCCAAGGGCGATGACGCCATTTTGAAAAAAATCGGCGAAGAAGCGACGGAAACGGTAATGGCCGCCAAGGATGCGCGCCGCGACAACGACCCGTCGAAGGTCCTGTACGAATGCGCGGACCTGTGGTTTCACTCGCTGGTGATGCTGGCGCAATTCGACCTGACGCCGCAGCAGGTGCTCGACGAGCTGGCGCGCCGCGAAGGCCTGTCCGGCCTGGAAGAAAAGGCGGCGCGCAAGGATGAGCTGCGCGATGCCGGCGAAGCCGACAAACACTGACCTGACCGGAGAACGCGTGGATAACTGTATTTTCTGCAAGATTGCTGCAAAACAAATTCCTTCTTCCATCGTGTATGAAGACGACGACTTGCTGGCCTTCAAGGACATCAATCCGGCCGCCCCCGTGCACCTGCTGTTGATTCCGAAGCAGCACGTAGCCAGCCTGTCCGACTGCGACGATAGCCATACGGAAATGCTGGGCAAGCTGCTGCGCCTGGCGCCGAAGCTCGCGGCCGAATTCGGCTGCGCCGTCAGCCACGACGCCGATGGCGTGCCCTCGGGCGGCTTCAAGACCATGATCAACAGCGGCCCGAACGGCGGGCAAGAGGTGTATCACCTGCACATGCACGTGTACGGCGGCCCCCGCCCCTGGCGCGGCCAGCACTGATTTCGCCGTGCGCCGGGTTCGCGTGTATACTACCGGCATTGGTTGACGCTATTCGGGCACCGTCCCGCAAGGAGAATGTGATGGGTTCATTGAGTATTTGGCACTGGCTGATCGTCCTGGTCATTGTGATGCTGGTTTTCGGCACCAAGAAACTGGGCAATATCGGCGGTGATATCGGCAAGGCCGTCAAAGGCTTCAAGGATGGCGTCAAGGGCGACGATGACGCCGCGGCAGCCAACACCCCTCCTGCTGCGCCATCGCAAGTGGCCGACAAAAGCACCATCGACGTCGAGACGAAAGAGAAAAACAAGTCCTGATAGCGTGGCGGGGCGCTTGCCTCGTCCGGTAACAGCCCTTGTCCGCTTATGATCGATCTCGGTCTCTCTAAAATCGCCATCATCGGCGTGGTTGCGTTGATAGTCATCGGCCCTGAAAAGTTGCCGAGAGTGGCGCGCATGGCCGGTACCCTGTATGGCCGCGCGCAACGCTATCTGAACCAGGTGAAATCCGAAGTCTCGCGCGAAATCGAGCTGGAAGAGCTGAAAAACCTGCAGAAGGAAGTGCAGGATGCGGCCCATTCCGTAAAGCAAAGCGTGGAAAAATCCATGCATGGCGTGGAAAACTCGATTTCCGGCAACCTGGCCGAGGTGGAAAACGCCTGGCGCGGCGATTCAAGCTCGTATGACGGGCATCACGACGCCCATGAAGCCATGCTGCGCGCCACCAACGACGACCTGGCCCGCAAGGCGCGCGAATTCCGCCGCAAAAAGCTGGTGCGCAATTCCGCCATCCCCGGCTGGTACAAGCAGCGCCATGGCGGCAAGCTGCACGTGCAGTCGGCGGCGGCCCGCGTGGCGCGCTTCCGTCCGCGTGCCAGTTCCTCCTCCTTTTACTCATGAGTAGCAAATCCCCGGTGGAAGAAACCTTTATCTCGCATCTGGTCGAGCTGCGCAACCGCCTGGTCAAGGCCTCGATCGGCTTTGCCATTGTCTGCGGCATCCTATTTTACTGGCCCGGTGCTTCGCACATCTACGATTTCATCGCCGCGCCCATGCTCGCTTCGCTGCCTGTCGGCTCCAAGCTGATCGCCACGGGCGTGGTGTCGCCGTTCCTGATCCCCATGAAGGTGACCTTGCTGCTGGGCTTTATCGTCTCCCTGCCGTGGGTGCTGTACCAGATGTGGGCGTTTATCGCGCCCGGCCTGTACACGCATGAAAAGCGCCTGATCGCGCCGCTCGTCATCTCTTCGTCGCTGCTGTTCATGGCGGGCGTGGCCTTCTGCTATTTCTTTGTCTTTGGCCGCGTGTTTCACTTCATTAGCAATTTCGCCCCTTCCTCGATCGCCGTCACGCCCGATATCGAAAACTACCTCGATTTCGTCATGTCGATGTGCCTGGCCTTTGGCGCCACCTTCGAAGTGCCCGTGGTGGTGGTGATCCTGGTGCGCATGGGCCTCGTTTCCGTCGCCAAGCTCAAGGAAGTGCGCCCCTACGTGATCGTCGGCGCCTTCGTCATTGCCGCCATCGTCACGCCGCCGGACGTGGTCAGCCAGTTCTCGCTGGCCGTCCCCATGTGGCTGCTGTTCGAACTGGGCTTGCTGGTGGCGCCCGTCTTTGTCAGGGCGACGCAGGCACCGGAAGAAGCATCCTAGACGGCAAGCCGGTACGCAGGCAAAAGCCACTGTCCTTCTTCGGGAGCAGCGGCTTTTTTTATGGCGGGCCATGTTGGCGAGCGCTCACTGCAGCATCAGTTTGCTGAGGATGCCCAGGTTCAGCAGGATCAGGGTGCTCATCATCCAGTAGACGTGTTTCATGTCCGCCCCGTGGCGCAAGTCCAGGCGCTCGAGGCGGGCGTCGAATTTCTGGTCCAGGGTATCGATCCTGGCGTCGAATTTTTGCTCCAGCAGATCGATCCGGGTGTCGAATTTCTGTTCCAGCGCATCGATCTTCGTGTCGAGCTTCAACTCCAGCGCATCGATCCGGGTGTCAAGTTTGAGCTCCAGTGCATCTATTTTCATATCCAGGGCATGCGTCCTGGTATCGACCTTTTGCGTCACCAGATTGATTTCCCCCAGCAGATTGCGCTCCAGCGCCGCCAGTTCGCCGTGCACGACGACGGCCGAGCCCAGCACCTCGCCCAAGGCCGCCGCATGGGCTTCGGCCTGCGGCGTGGGGACGCCAGCAGAGGCGAGGCGTTTGGCGTAATCGAGGGTGTCGAACTGGATGGGCATATGCATGGACGCTCCTGATTCCAAGCCTAGCAGAAAAATCGGCAATTGCCAGTGAGGAGAGCGGTGGCGCCTGCCTTCATGCCAGCTTAGGACATGGCGGGCGGGGCGCTTTGCGGCGGCGCAAGCGCATGCAAAAAGGGCGCCGCGGCGCCCTTTGCAAGCTGAGGATGCGTGCCCTTAATTCATCAATTCCTTGATGACTTTCACGGGCGCGCTGCCGTAGCTGAGGAATTGCTCATGGAAATCCTTCAGCACGAACTTGCTGCCCAGCGCCTGCTTGCGCTGTTCGCGCAAGTCCATGATTTCGCTGTAGCCGCTGAAATAGCTGGTCAGTTGCACCGAGCTCAGCTGCACGCGGCGCCATTTTTCCGTCGCTTCACGCTGGGTCTGGAAGGCCTGGCGCGTCAGCAGGTCCAGCGCCTGGGCTTCCGTCATGCCCAGCACGTGCACGCTGTAATCGAGGATGGTGTTGGTGACGCTGCGCAAGTTCCACTTCGAGTACATCAGCCACATTTCCGGCGCATTGTTGCCATAGCCCGATTCGAGCATCATGCGCTCGCCATACACGGCCCAGCCTTCGATCATGGCGCCGTTGCCGAAGATGGACTTGATCAGCGACGGCGACTTGTTGGCGTACACGAGCTGCGTGTAATGGCCGGGAATGGCTTCGTGGATATTCAGGATCTGCAAGATCCAGTGGTTGTACTCGCGCAAGCTGCTTTCCGCCTGCTCCGGCGTTTCGCCGTCGAGCGGCGTCACGTTGTAATAGGTGCGGTCCTGCGGGCGATACGGGCCGGGCGCCTCGATGCTGGCGCCAGCCACGCCGCGCTGGTAGGCGGGCGTTTCACGCACGACCAGGGGTTTTTTCGGGTCCATCGTCAGCAGGTTGTGGCTGGTCACCCATTCCTGCAATTCCGGGATCTGGCGGCGGATTTCCGGCACGAAATCGGCGGGCGCCACATGGTTGCTCGACAGCTTGTCGATCACCATGCCGATCTTCGCCGTGCGGTCCGCCGGCTTGGCCGTGGCGCCCATGGTTTTCACCCACAGTTCGTCGGACAGGCTATCCATGTGTTCGAGCAGCTTTTCGCGTGCGGCCAGGGCTTTCTGGTACATCTGCTCGGCGCTCACGCTGGCCTGGATATCGTAGGCAAATTTCTGTTCATACAGTTCCTTGCCGATGCGGAAGGAGCGCGCGTTGCCGTTCTGCGCCAGCGCGGCGTCCTGTTCCGTCAGCCAGGCGGCATAGCCTTGCACGGCCGTGCGGGCCGCGGCGATGCGGGCCGTGTACAGCTGTTTTTCCACCGGCGTCAGGATGGAAGCCTGTGCCGTCTTGTTCAGGTCGTCAAGCACGCTGAGCACGCCGGCGCTCTGGGCGATGGCCAGCTGCGTGTGTTCGCGCGTGGGTTGATGGATGCTGGCGCGCGCGGCCGCATAGTATTGCGGCACGGTGGCGATGCGCTTGAGCAAGGTACGCAGGCGCTGCGGCTGCGCCGCGTATTCCGTGTTCAGGATGAAGTCGATGGAGCCGGCCACGTTGTACTGGGCGGGATTCCATTCGAATTCGCGGAAGGTGGTCAGATACCAGCGGTCCGATTGCAGTTTATTCGTCAGCAAGGCCAGGTCGGTGCGTTGCTTGTCGGACATCTTGCTCGCATTCAGCTTGCCGAACTTGCCCAGCCATTCTTCGATGAAGGCCAGCTGTTTCTGGCGGCTGGCCGCGTCGGGGATGCTCAGGTTGGCGGCGCCGTCGTACTTGCCGACGGCAATCGCGCCTTCCGGGTCCAGGCGCCACAGGGCCGTGAGGAACTGGCCGCTCAGGTTATTCATCGCGCGGTCGCTGCTGTTCTCGCTGGCGACGGCTGCTGCCGTGGCTGCCGTCGCGGCCGTGACGACAGCCGCTTTCTTGGCGCCGGTTTTTTTCTTGCTGCTGCTGGTGCCGGCCTTGCCATTTTTCTGCGGCTTCTTGGCGGCGCTGGCCGGGGTCAGGGTAAAGGCCAGCATCAATGCGGCGAGCGCAATTTTATTTTTTGTCAGCATAGTTTATCTCTTGAATATTTTGCTATTTGTTCGAATCAGAAAATAATGAACTGATAATATAAGTAACAAACAACTATTGAAAGGTGGGCTTTGCTTGCCAGGGCGGCCAAAGATTAGCATTAATTGCTGCGTTTGCGCAGTTTTTTGCCCCCTTGCCAACCCCGCTAGACGACGATGGCGCTGCCGCGCAGCATCTCTTGGTGATGCACATTCAGCGCCGCCACGGCATCTTTGCCGCGCGCCATGCCGGTGGCGTGGATTTCCGTTTCCTGCGTGTAGCGCTGGCTGACTCTGACCGTGTAGGACTGGAACAGCCAGCTCCAGAAGTTCGTTTCATAGACGGCTTCATCCATGTCGCGCCATTTGACGCCCGTCAGTTTCTTTTTCCACGGCAAGATGCCGGATGCCAGCCACACGCCTGCCTCGTCGTAGTACAGCTGATAGCTGCGGATGGTCAGCAGGCGGTAGCCGACGATCAGGGCCGAGCCGATCAGCACCACGAAGGCGGCGCGCGCGTTGTACTTGAAGGCCAGCGGCAGGGCGGCAAAGAAGAGCAGCACGGCAATGATGAACGTGCTGACATAGGCGGTCCAGGATTTGCCGCACAAAAAGGTGGCGCGCTGGCCGGCGCTGGTGGCGATGTAATCGGTCATGGCGTGGGAGATAAACAGGGAAAAAGGATCATCGCATGGAACGCGGCTTCCCCGTTCATTTTTTCAATCCCTCCTGCAGCATGCCCAGCATGTCGCTGGCCGACATGCGCGCGGCCGCGTCGCTGCCTTCCAACAGACTGTCGGCCAGGTCGCGCTTGTGCTGGTGCAGTTCGACGATGCCTTCCTCGATCGTATGTTTCGCCACCAGGCGATAGATGGTGACGGGGCGCAATTGCCCCATGCGGTGGGCGCGGTCCGAGGCCTGGTCTTCCACGGCCGGGTTCCACCACGGGTCCATGTGGATCACGTAGTCGGCCGCCGTCAGGTTGATGCCCATGCCGCCCGCTTTCAGGCTGATCAGGAAGACGTCGCCTTCGCCCGCCTGGAAGGCGTCCACGCGGCGCTTGCGCTCCTGCATGGGCGTGGCGCCGTCGAGATACTGGTACGTCACGCCATGCTGCTCCAGGTGCTGGCGGATCAGGGTCAGGTGGTCGACGAACTGGCTGAAGACGAGCACCTTGTGGCGGTTTTCCAGCAAGCCCGACAGCAGTTGCGCGAAGGCGGCCAGCTTGCTGCTGGCCAGGCCCAGCTCGGGCGCCACCAGCTGCGGGTTGCAGCAGGCGCGCCGCAGCTTCATGATTTCCGCCAGGATCTGGATGGCCTTTTTCGACGCGGGCCCTTCCACCATGGCCAGCTTTTCCAGCGCTTCGCGGCGCAAGGATTCGTACAGCGCCGTTTCCTGCGGCGACAGCTCCACTTCCAGCACGATTTCCGTGCGCGACGGCAATTCCGACAGCACTTGCGTCTTCGTGCGGCGCAGGATGAACGGTGCGATCAGGCGGCGCAAGCGCAGGCGCGCGCCGGCCGCCGCCCGCTTGTCCTGGTCTTTCTCGATTGGCCCCGCAAAGCGCAGGTTGAACTGGTCGAGCGTGCCCAGCAAGCCGGGGTTGATGAAGCGGAACAGGTTCCACAATTCACCCAGGTGGTTTTCCAGCGGCGTGCCGCTGGCCACCATGCGGAAGTCCCCTTGCAGGGCCATCACGGCTTGCGAGCGCTTGGTGGCGCCATTCTTGATGGCTTGCGCTTCGTCGAGCACGATGGTATGCCAGTGCACGCCGGCAAACAGGGCCGCTTCCTGCTGCAGCAAGCCATAGCTGGCCACCACCACGTCGAAGGGCTGCAGGGTATCCAGCATGTCGGCGCGGTCGCCGCTGCCGAACAGTTTCACGTTCAAGGTGGGGGCGAAGCGCTTGGCTTCGCTGATCCAGTTCAGGCACACGGAGGTGGGCGCGACGACGAGGGTGGGGCCGTTCGGCGCGCGCGCCAGGATCAGCGCCAGCGCCTGCAAGGTTTTACCTAAGCCCATGTCGTCGGCCAGGCAGGCGCCCACGCCCCAGTGCGCCAGGCGCGCCAGCCACTCGTAGCCGGCCAGCTGGTAGTCGCGCAAGTCCGCCTGCAGGGTGCTGGGCAGCTGCTCCTGAAAATCGTCGAGGGCGCGCAGGCGCAGCAAGTGTTCGCGCCACAATTTGTCGGCGTTCACCCCGCCCGCGTCGTTGGCCAGCTCTTCCAGCGCGAAGGCGGCCAGCGGGTGGATGTGCACGCCATCGGCATGCGCCTCGCCATACGCGGCCAGCTCCGACAGGCGGCGGTGCAATTCGTCGCTGAGGGCGAGGAACTGGTTGTCGCCCAGGGCCACGAAGCGGCTTTTATTGTTCTGCATCAAATCGAGCAGGGCGCGCAAATCCATCACCTTGCCTTCATCGATCTGCACGTCGCCGCTGGCGGCAAACCAGTCCTTGTCGCTCTTGATATTCAGGCGCATCTGGCCGCTGTCGATGCGTTTCGACACGCGCATGGTTTCGCCTTCGGGCCAGGCCAGGACCATGCCGGCCGGGTCCAGCGCCTGCAATTCCACCAGCAGCTGCAGCGCCAGCGATGGCTGACCCAGCAGCCACTCGCCATGCTCTTCTTCCGCCTCTTCCAGCACCAGGCAGCGCCCGATGAGCTGGCGCTGCGCTTCGCGTTCCCCGTTCAGGTCGCGCCGCGCTTGCACGGCCCGGCCCGCCACGTCGGCAAACACGCTCTCGGCGCCGCTGCCCGGCGCGTAATAGGCGCCATTGTCGCGCAGCGGGCGCACCAGAATCTGCATTTTGAGACCCTGCTGGTAGGGCAGCAGGTGCACGTGCAGGCGGTGGTCGGCCGTGATGGCTTCCGCGTCCCCGGTGCCGCCGCCGATGTCCGATTGCACGGTGACCATGGACGAGATGGCGCCGATGGCCTGCATCACCTGTTTTTCCGCATGCAGCGGCACGGACAGGCCCAGGCCCACGATGGCGCCGATGCGCCGGTGCTCGTCGAGGATGTGCACCACGCGCAGGCGCGTCGGCGTCTCGCGCTGCACCACCACATTGCTGCCGCTGTCGGGCAGCGGCGGCTGCATGCCCAGCCACAACTGCCCTTCGTGCGACTTGATCAGCAGTTCAGGCGCGCCGGCGATCAGTTCCACGCGCGTGTCGGGGTGGTCGAGCCAGAACACGAGCGGGTGGCCCACCAGCAGCACGGCGGCCTTGTCCAGTTCCACTTCATAGCGGGGCGCCGACGAATAATACTGTTTGAAGGGCGCGATGCTGCCCGCCGCGCGCGCGTCCTGCGGCGTGAGGAAATCGATGTCGCCCGCCTCTTCGGCCAGGCGTTTCAAGCCCATGGCGCGGCCCTTGCTCCAGCCGCCCCGCGCGTCGCGTTTCTGCTCGCGCACTTCCACGGCCGTCAGGCCGAAGCGCGGGTCGAACGCCACCAGCCACACGAGGCGCGAGACGCCGCCGATGGCTTCGGCGGGTGCGTTCTGCTGCAGGTTGATCAGGGCGCTCAGCTGGCGCTGCCACGCTTCCTGGCGCTCGAACCACGGCGCCATGTCCGTCAGGCCGTGTAGCGCCCGCTTGGCCGTCGCATAGCGCTCCTGCTGCGGCTCGCTCATCAGGCCCAGCAAGCCGGCCGCCTGCGCGGCAATCAGGTCGTAGCCGGCCGCGTCCGCCTGCTGCACCAGCGATCGCAGCTGGTCCTTGCGTTCGCTCAATTGCGGTAGCGCCAGCCAGTAGTACAGCAAGGCCTGGAACAGCTGCGCCTGCAGTCCCGTTTCCCAGCTGCGCGTGGGGATGCTTTCCGCCTGCAGCACGCCGGCGCGCACCAGGCGCAGGGTGTTGAGCTGCTGGTAGACGATGCTGTCGTGATTCGGTTGCGCATGCAGCGCGATATCGAGGTAGGCTTCCGCATTTTTCAGCAGCTTGGCGTCGTTGCTGCGCAGCAGGGCCAGCACATACAAATGGCCGCCGATGCCCGTAAAGCACAGCTTGCGCTTGCCCGCTTCCTTGCGCAGCCCCTTCAGGGCCGTCTCGAAGCCCGCCACGGCGTGCGCATGTTCGCCGCGCAACAGGGCGATGCTGCTGTCGATAAACAGCACCTGCGGCCCCTGCTGGCCCGCCAGGTAGCGGGCTGCTGCGTCGAGTTCGCCGCACAGCAGGGCATCCTCGGCCAGGGCCAGCGGCAGGGCCGCGCCGATCTGGTCGCCGGCCGCCGCCTGGCGCGCATGGTGGGCGCGCGCGTACGTGCGGATGGCGTGCGCCGTGGCCGGCTCGCGGGGCGTATTGCTCAGCAGCACGGCGAGTATGTCGTCCTGCAATTGCGGCATGACGAAGGACAACATTTCCGACTCGAACGGGCGGCCGAAAATCTCGATCAGCGGATGCAGCTGCTGCGCTTCATAGCAGGCCATGCAGGCGGCCAGGATGGCGGCCACGTGGCGCACCTCGTCGTTGCGCAAGAGGGCGATGCGCAGGCGCGCCACGCCTTGCCGGTAGCTGCGCAATTCCACATAGCCATCCCAGTTGCGCCGCACGGGATTGATCAGCTCGATGGCCTGGCACAGGTCGCGAAACACCAGGTGCTCGATGGCGGCGCGCATGGCGGGCCAGCGTAGCTTCGCCTCGCAGGCAAAGCCGCGTCCCACGATCTCCGACGCCAGTGCCAGACGCGTCAGGCGCTGCAGCATGTGCGTCACCACCAGCAGGGAAAACGGCGTGCCGTCCGGCTCGACGATATTGGCGCGCTGCAAGTGTTCGTACACGGCATGCTTGCCCACCGGCTCGCCCGTGATCGCCAGCAAGGCCAGGATCATCTGCTCGTGCTGCTCCAGTGCGGCGAATTCGTCGAGCAGGTGCCGGTCGGCGTGCGCGTCGCTCATGCAGGCAGATTATCGATATGCACGGGCGGCTCGCCGGCCGCCACGGGCAGGCCGAACACGCGCTGGTAGAAATACAGTTCCGCGTCCAGGGTGCGCGCGATGTTTTCCGCCTTGCGGAAGCCGTGTCCCTCGCCTTCCAGCGGCACGTAGGCAACAGGCACGCCGCGCGCCTGCAGGGCGTCGACCATCAGCTGCGACTGCTGCGGCGGCACCACCTTGTCGTCGAGGCCCTGGAAGAAGATCATCGGGCGCGACAGTTTATCCGTGTGGTGGATGGGCGACCGTTCGCGGTACAGCGCTTCGGCTTGCGGCTGCGAGGCGATCAGGTAGTCGGTGTAGCGCGATTCGAACTTGTGCGAATCGTTGTCCAGGCCCTTCAGGTCGGACACGCCGTAATAGCTGGCGCCCGCCTTGAAGACGTCGTGGAAGGTCAGGGCGCACAGGGTCGTCAGGCCGCCCGCGCTGCCGCCGCGGACGATCAGGCGCTCGGGGTCGGCCAGGCCGTTGGCGGCCAGGTAGCGCGCGCCCGCGATGCAGTCTTCCACGTCGACGATGCCCCACTGGCCGCGCAGCGCGTCGCGGTATTCGCGGCCGAAACCGCTGCTGCCGCCATAGTTGACGTCGAGCACGCCGATGCCGCGGCTGGTCCAGTACTGCGTCGCCAGTTTCAAGGTATTGCTGGCCATGCTGGTGGGGCCGCCATGGCTGATGACGATGACGGGCGGCAAGGTGCCGGCCGGCGCCTGCACGTCATCGTTTTTCGGCGCATAAAAGAAGGCGTGGGCTGTGCGGCCATTGCTGCTGGCAAAACTCAAGCTGCGGGGCACGGACAGGTAAGCGAGCGCGGGCAACTGTCCGATCGACTGCGCCAGCACTTCCAGTTCATGGTTAGCCAAATCGATGCGCGCCAGTTCCAGTGCGATGGTGGGGCTGCCGCCCAGCAAGGCCACGAAGCCGGGGCCCACGCGCAGTTCGCGGATTTCCTGGTACGGGTGCGGTATCGGCTCCAGCTTGGCCGTGGCCACGTTCAATTGCGCCAGGTAGCTGATGCCGGCCTGGATATACGTGCAGACGATCTCGTCGCTGGACAGGAAACCGTACATGCTGCCGCCGAAAGTCCAGTGCGGCGTGGCAAATTCCGCTTCCATCGGGCACAGCGCCTCGATGTCGGCGCCGTGCAGGCGGTACAGATTCCACCAGCCGCTGCTGTCGGAAACGAAGTGCAGCAAGCCGCTGGGCGACCATTCCGGCTGGCAAATCGATTCGCGCGCGCCGCCGGCGATCAGGCGGGGCGAACCCAGGCTGCCGTCCGGGTGCACGTCGGCCAGCCACAGTTCCGTGCCTTGCCATGGCAGGCGCGGGTGATCCCAGCTGACCCAGGCCAGCTGGCTGCCGTCCGGCGACAAGCGGGGCGCCGCATAAAAATCGTGGCCCCGCGCCAGCACCGTTTCGCGCCCGTCGAAGCCGACGGCCGCCAGGCTGTTTTCCGGATGGGCATGGCCTTCGTCCGGATGCTGCTCGCGCACGGCGATCAGGCGGGAACGGGCCGCATCGACGACGAAGTCCGCATGGCGCGTGTTGCCGCCCGTGGTGAACGCTGCGGGCGCGCCGTCGCCGGCCACGCGGTACAGGCGGTTATCGGCGAAATGCGAGAAGTACACGGTATCGCCGGCAATCGCATACGCGCCGCCGCCGTATTCGTGCACGCGGGTGCGCACATTGAACGGCGCCGGCGTCAGTTCATCGACGCGCGCGCCGCGCTGGCGCAGCAGGGTATTGCGGCCCGCTTCGCTGGCGCGCCCGGCCAGCCAGTACACGTCGGCGCCATCCGCGCCCCCCAGGGCCAGTTGCGTCAGCGGCGAGGCGCCAGCGGCGACGATGGCCGCGCTGATCGGCGATGGCCAAATGCCATAAGGGGTGCTGGATGCGGTCGAGGTCATGCGGGCTCCGTGTCGTGGTGGAAAGAGGGGGCCTCCAGGCGGCGTCAGGCAGCGCGGCGGCGTGCATCATCATAATGGAAGGGCAGGCACAACGAAAGACATCGCTGTGCATGGCAAATGCTGCAAAGCGGCACCGGAATCAATGAAATGGCGGCGATTGGATGCGATAATACCGCTTCTCCAAGCTATTGATTGCCTTCCATGCCACAATTTGCTCCGCTCCAGAACGACACTTTCCTGCGCGCCCTGCTGCGCCAGCCGACCGAGCACACCCCTGTCTGGCTGATGCGCCAGGCGGGCCGCTACCTGCCCGAATACCGCGCCACGCGCGAGCGGGCCGGCTCCTTCCTGGGCCTGGCAAAGAATCCCGATTACGCGACCGAAGTGACCTTGCAGCCCCTGGAGCGCTTCCCGCTCGACGCGGCGATCCTGTTTTCCGACATCCTGACGGTGCCCGACGCCATGGGCCTGGGCCTGTATTTCGCCGATGGCGAAGGGCCGAAATTCGAGCGTCCGCTGCGCACGGAACAGGACGTGAAGGCGCTGCAGGTGCCGGACCTGGCATCGCTCGACTATGTTTTTAATGCCGTCACGCAAATCCGCACGGAACTCAACGGCCGCGTGCCGCTGATCGGTTTTTCCGGCAGTCCGTGGACCCTGGCCTGCTATATGGTGGAAGGGGGCGGCTCGAAAGAGTTTCATACCATCAAGAAGATGCTGTACAACCGCCCGGACCTGATGCACCACATCCTGGCCATCAACGCCACGTCCGTGGCGCAATACCTGAATGCGCAAATCGATGCCGGCGCGCAAGCCGTGATGATTTTCGATTCCTGGGGCGGTGCGCTGGCCGATGGCGCCTACCAGGAATTCTCGCTGGCCTACATGCAGCAAGTGGTGGCGCAGCTGAAGCGCGACAAGGATGGCGTCAAGATTCCCGCCATCGTCTTCACCAAGGGCGGCGGCCAGTGGATCGAGCAGATCGCCGACATCGGCGCCGATGCCGTGGGCCTGGACTGGACCGTCAACCTGACGCGCGCGCGCCAGCTGGTCGGGCATAAGGTGGGCTTGCAGGGCAACCTCGACCCCGCCATCCTGTTCGCCAGCCCCGAGCAGATCCGCGCCGAAGTGGCGAAAGTGCTCAACGCCTTCGGCGCGCCGTCGGCCGGCACGGGCCACGTGTTCAACCTGGGCCATGGCATTTCCCAGTTCACGCCGCCCGAATCCGTGGCAGCGATGGTGGAAGCCGTGCACAGCATGAGCCGCGCCATGCGCAGCGGCCAGTAAGGGCTCATTTCCCCTGGCGCAGGGGCAGACAAGGCAGGCTTTCCAGCGAAAGCCTGCCTTTTTCTTTGCTGCGCCCCAGCAAGAAATACCGACTTATGCACAATTTTTTTTGCTGCGGAAATAAGAGGCAGTGGAAAAGCCATGCCCGGGGAGGCTTTGCAAGTACTTGATTATTAAGACATAAAAAAGGCATTGTTCGGCGGATTTTGTGGCGATTGATATGATTATTCTTGCGCTGGCCCGTCTTGTTCCTTCATTGTCCACAAAGTTATCAACAGATTCTGTGGATAAAATTGAAAAGTAATTTGTTAACCGATACTTAGCGCAGATGTTCAGGTTTCACCTGAAGTGTATGTTGCAGCGCATGATAATTGAACAATGTTTCGTCACCCAACAGGCAAAAACGGACGCTTGCCCGGCAATTGTCAACTTTACCTCATGCGGCAGGCATTTTTGCCGATGGCGTGCATCAAAGCGGTGCTGATTCCTGTATAAAATAATCAGAAATGGTTCAGTTATGCACAGCCGGGGAAACGCTGGACGGATTTGCTGCTTCCCGGGCATCAATTTTTAAGTCATTGATTTTTAATAGTTAATTTTTCTTGCGTGCCCCTCTTGACGGCGATCAAAATTTTCTATCCACATTTTTCTGAAAGTTAATTTTGCTTTGTCCACAAAGTTATCCACAGAATTTTCTTCAGGCTCCCGGACTCGCTGTCGCGTCCGCCGTTAGGCATTTGACGGGCGAAACAAGTATCATGGCCCGCTGGCTTGACGCCTGACATCCTGCCGCGCCCTGCATCCTGCGGCGTGCTTTTTTATTGAGATAGGCCCTACCTCCATGTCGCAGTGCATTTTGACGTCGTGCATCCTGAAAATCGCGCTCGACACGCCCCTGAACGCCCTGTTCGACTACCGCTGGAACGGGGCGGCGGATGCCGGCGCGGATGCGCCGCTGCCGCAAGTGGGGCAGCTGGCGCTGGTGCCGTTCGGCCGGCGCGAAGTGATGGGCTTGATCGTCGGCGTGTCCGACAGCACCGACGTGCCCGCCGCGAAACTGAAGGATGTGCTGGCCGTGCGCAGCCAGCTGGCGCCGTTGTCGGAACAGTGGCTGGCGCTGGCCGCCTTTGCCGCCGACTACTACCAGCGCCCGCTCGGTGAAGTGGCGCTGCCGGGTTTACCGAAGAATTTGCGCGTGCTGACCACCGTGGCGCTGGACCGTGCCATCAAGAAGCTGGCCAAGCTGGCCGACGCGCACGACGGCAGGCCGCTGAACATGCCGGCGCTCAACCCCGCCCAGCAGGAAGCGGCCGATGCCATCGGCGGCGCCCAGGGTTTCAAGCCTACCTTGCTGTACGGCGTGACGGGCAGCGGCAAGACGGAAGTGTATCTGCAGGCGTGCGCCCAGGTGCTGGCGCGCGAGGACGATGCGCAAATCCTCATCCTGGTGCCGGAAATTAACCTGACGCCGCAGCTGGAGGGCAATATCCGCGCGCGCTTTCCCGGCGTCATGCTGGCCACCCTGCACAGCAGCCTGTCCGAAGGCGAACGCATGCTGCACTGGCTGGCCGCCCACCGGGGCCAGGCGCGCATCATCCTGGGCACGCGGTTGGCCATCCTGGCCTCGCTGCCCAAGCTCAAGCTGATCGTCATCGACGAGGAACACGACCCGTCGTACAAGCAGCAGGAAGGCTTGCGCTATTCCGCGCGCGACCTGGCCGTGTGGCGCGCCTGGCAATTGCAGATTCCCATCGTGCTGGGTTCGGCCACGCCGTCGCTGGAAAGCTGGCAGCATGCACAGACGGGGCGCTACCGCAAGCTGGAATTGCGCGAGCGGGCCGTCAAAAATGCGGTATTGCCACGCGTCAAGATCCTCGACATGGAACGCGACCGGCCGAAAGATGGCCTGACTTCGCATTTGGTAGCCGCACTAAAGCTGCGTATGGAGCGGGGCGAACAGTCGCTGCTGTTCCTGAACCGGCGCGGCTATTCGCCCGTCATCTGCTGCGAATCGTGCGGCTGGATCAGCAATTGCACGCGCTGCACCTCGTTCATGGTGCTGCACAAGCCCGAACACCGGCTGCGCTGTCACCATTGCAGCCTGGAACTACGCATTCCCCGCCATTGCCCCACGTGCGGCAACGTGGACCTGCAACCGCTGGGACGGGGGACGCAGCGGGTGGAAGAGGGCTTGCAGCAATTGTTTCCCGAGGCGCGTATCTTGCGCATCGATGCCGATTCCACGCGCAAGAAGGGCAGCGCGCAGGAAGCGTTCGACACCGTGCACCGGGGCGAAGTGGATATCCTGATCGGCACGCAGATGGTGGCCAAGGGCCACGATTTCAAAAAGCTGACCCTGGTCGGCATCCTGAATCCGGATACGGCCCTGTTTTCCCAGGATTACCGGGCCAGCGAACGCCTGTTTGCCCAGCTGATGCAGGTGGCGGGCCGGGCCGGCCGGGCCGCGCAGACGGAAGGGGGCAGCGTTTCCGAAGTGCTGATCCAGACGCGCTATGCGCGCCATCCGCTGTACGACGCCGTCGTCAACCACGATTACGACCATTTCGCCACGACCCTGCTGGAAGAGCGGGCCCAGGCGGCGCTGCCGCCGTATCTGTTCCAGGCCCTGCTGCGCGCGGAAGCCCCGGAGCTGGCCACGGCCATCGAGTTCCTGCAGGCGGCGAAAGAGTGCATGGCGCACCCGCAGGTGACCATCAATGATCCGATTCCCATGAGCATGACGCGCGTGTACAACGTGGACCGCGCCCAGCTGCTGCTGGAGTCCCCCTCGCGCCCGGCGCTGCAGGCGTTTTTAAAGGAATGGCTGGCGCAATTGCGCGCCATGAAGACGCGCGTGAAATGGTCGCTGGAAGTGGACCCGCTGGATATTTGAAATAATTCACTGAATTAGTTCAGATAATCGCGCGCGGACTTGACGATCTGTTCGGACAGCAGCTTGGTAAACGGCGTGTCCAGGGTCCAGGCGTGCCAGCTCAGCGGTACGTCCAGGGTACGGCCCGGCATCAGATCGACGAGCCTGTCCATCGCCAGCGCCTGCGCGGCCAGGCGCTGCGGCATCAGGCCGTAGGCCAGGCCATCGTGGACGCAGCTGCGGCGC
Organism: Janthinobacterium sp. FT14W; assembly: GCF_009208755.1. Classification (NCBI taxonomy): domain Bacteria; kingdom Pseudomonadati; phylum Pseudomonadota; class Betaproteobacteria; order Burkholderiales; family Oxalobacteraceae; genus Janthinobacterium; species Janthinobacterium sp. FT14W. The sequence goes on from NZ_WFLL01000006.1 coordinate 92,659, forward strand.
GCCGCTTCCACCGGCAAGGTGTGGTGGGGGAACGGTTCACGCATGCTCAATTGTTCCGCGAGGAAACGCGCCAGCAAGCCGTGCTGGCCCACCACGGCCGGCGCCAGCTGTACCGCCTCGCTGCTGAAACCGTCGCCGAACCAGTGGCCCGCAAACACGGGCGTGGCCACGCAGACATAGCGCAAGGTGCCCAGCGGCGTGACGCTGGTGGCGGCCGCCGCGTCCAGCGCTGTGCCGGACTCGGCTGCCACGCAGCCAAACACGGAGCCGTCGCGCACCATCTGCAAGGCGCTGTCGCTGTCGGCCAGGCGCACGTCGAGCTGGCAGCGGGGCGGCGCCAGCAGGGCCGGCAAGGTGTCGGGAAACCACGTGACCAGGCTGTCGGCATCGATGGCGATGGCGATTTCCGGCATGCTGACGCTGTTGCCCAGGTCGATGTCGAGCGACGCTTCCATCAGCTTGACGTTGCGGTGATGCACGATCAGGCGCTGGCCCAGTCCCGTCGGCACGGCCGGCTGGCCACGGATGATCAGCAGGCGCCCGCTGGCGTCTTCCAGCGCCTTGATGCGCTGCGAGACGGCCGACTGGGTGATGCCCAGCGCCAGGGCAGCCTTGTCGAAACTGCCATGGCTGGCCACGGCGTCCAGCACGGCCAGCGCGCGATAATCGAGTGATCCCATTAGCTCAGCTTATAAATTTTGAAAATGATTAGTTATACTAATGCATATATTGCTGCAAAGTAAAACCTTATTTTCAGCAAACGGGTAGTATCGAATGCTGTGAGCAACCTCAAACGGATGGACAGCAGCATGAAGACGATACGAGTAGATGTGGCCGTGATCGGCAGCGGCACGGCCGGCATGACGGCGCATAGGGCGGCGCGCATGCAGGGCAAGCGCGTGCTGATGATAGAAAGCGGGCCGTACGGCACGACGTGCGCCAGGGTGGGCTGCATGCCCAGCAAACTCTTGATCGCGGCGGCCGAAGCGGCCCATGCGGTGGCTGCCGCGCCGGCTTTCGGCGTGCATCCGGGACCCGTGCGCATCGACGGCCGGCAAGTGATGGCCCGGGTGCGCAGCGAGCGCGACCGCTTTGTCGGCTTCGTGCTCGACGGCGTCAACGCCATTGCCGACGAAGAAAAATTGCGCGGCCATGCGCGTTTTATTTCCCCGGGTAAATTGCAGGTGGATGAACACACGATCGTCGAGGCGGCGAGTGTCGTGATCGCCACCGGTTCCACGCCCATCGTGCCGCCCGAGTGGCAGGCGGCGGGCGAGCGCGTCATCACCAGCGACGCCGTGTTCGAGTGGACGGACTTGCCCGCTTCCGTGGCCGTGGTCGGCAGCGGCGTGATCGGCCTGGAACTGGGCCAGGCGCTGGCGCGTCTGGGCGTGCGCGTGACCCTGTTTGCGCGCGGCAATAAAGTGGCGCAACTGACGGACCCGCTCGTGCTGCAGGAGGCGGGCGCCGTGCTGGCGCGCGAACTCGACATCCGCTTCCAGACCAGCGTGGCGCACGTGGTAACAAGTCCGGACGGCAGCGGCATCGTGCTGACCAGCCGCGATGGCGCGGGCCAGGAAAAAACCGAGCAGTTCGAGTATGTGCTGGCCGCCATCGGCCGCCGTCCGAACGTGGACAAGATCGGCCTGGAAACGGCGCAGATCGCGCTCGACCGCCACGGCATCCCCCTGCATGACCCGCACACCATGCAGTGCGGCAAGAGCGCGATTTTCATCGCGGGCGACGCCGACAACGCCTTGCCGCTGCTGCCCGAGGCGGCCGACGAGGGCCGCATCGCGGGCGACAACGCGGCGCGCTTTCCTGACGTCAAACCGGGTTTGCGCCGCACGCCGTTGACGATCGCCTTCACGGAGCCGCAGGTCGCCACGGTGGGCGCCACCTACCAGCAACTGTGCGTGAGCCATGCGGGCCGCTTTGCCGTCGGTGCCGTGTCGTTCGGCAACCAGGGCCGCAGCCGCGTGATGCTGCAAAACCAGGGGGTGCTGCGCGTGTATGCGGAGTTCGGCAGCAAGCGCTTTCTCGGCGCCGAGCTGATCGGCCCGCGGGCAGAACACCTGGGCCATCTGCTGGCCTGGGCATGCCAGGCGCAGCTGACGGTGCCCACCATGCTCGACATGCCGTTCTACCACCCCGTCGTCGAGGAAGGCGTGCGCACGGCCTTGCGCGAACTGGCGCTGCACCTGGAAAAAGATCCGGAACACGCGCCCGGCTGCGCCGACTGCACGCCCGGTCCCTGAAGGCAACTTTGCGATTTACATAATTTTGTAGACAAGCTCACATGATTGCGCGATCATCGCTGCCACATTGAAATATTGATTAAAAGCAAAAAATATTTCGATCGGTACATACCGCTGATGCCAGGATGGTAAAAACAGGCGGGTGCAGGCGATGATGGAGACGATGTGAAAATTCGGCGCATTTACGCAGGAGAACTCGCACTGGGCGTGGCCCTGCCCTGGGACGTGCATGGCGAAACGGGGGGCTTGCTGGCCAGGCTGGGCCATGTCATCAGCAGCGAGAACCAGATCGCCTTGCTGCTGGCGCGCGGCGTCATCGCCGATGCCAGCGCCGACGTGCCGCGCACGGCCACGGAAGCGCCGTCGGCCCTGCGCATGCTGAACCTGGTCACGGCAGGCCTGGCCCTTGTCTTGCCGACGATTGCCGCCGGGCAAGCGGGCAGCCACCTGCCGCTGGCCGCGCTGGCGCAACTGGTGGAAGAGGCTGTCGTGCTGGACGCCGACGTGGCGCTGGCCTGCATCTTGCACAACCAGGGCGCGGGCGATTTTGCCGTGCGCCACAGCGTCGACACGGCTGTCATCACGGCCCTGCTGGCGCGCGCCCTGAAACTCGATGAGGGAGTGATCCGCAGCGTGGTGCTGGCCGCGCTGAGCATGAATGTGGGCATGCTGGAACGCCATGCGGATTTCCAGCACAAGGCGGGTCCGCTGGATGCGCAGGAGCGCGCCTACCTGCGCGCCCATCCGCAAGCGGGTGTCGACTTGCTGCGCGCGGCGGGCGTGACGGACGCCGTCTGGCTGCAAGCCGTGTTGCAGCACCATGAAAATATCGATGGCAGCGGCTATCCGCTGGGCACGCAAGGCGAGGCGATCGGCATCGGCGCCCGCCTGATCATGCTGGCCGACCGTTATTGCGCGCGCGTATCGAAGCGCAGCTACCGCCAGCCCTTGCTGCCGAACGCGGCCCTGCGCGACATGCTGATGGCCGACAAGGCCATCCTAGATGCGCCGCTGGCCTCACTGCTGGTGCGCGAACTGGGCATCTACCCCATCGGCACCTACGTCAAACTGTTGAATGGGGAAATCGGCGTCGTCACGCGCAAGGGCCTGAATGCCACCACGCCCCATGTGCAGTCGCTGATCGGTCCCCGCGGCGCGCGCCTGGACGTGCCGCTGCGGCGCGACACGCGCGTGGACCTGCACGCCATCCGCGAGGAGCTCAGCGCGGAGCAGGCAGGGCTGCAGTTCCGGCCCGACCAGCTATGGGGCCGCAGCGCAAGAATTTAGAGCGCCTGGAAAGACGCCCATGGCGTTGTTGCATTGCCTAGTCGTACTTTCGTACTGCCTTCGGCAATGCGCCTAGCCCCGAGCGTTTTCCAGACACACTCTACATGAACAGCTTAATTCAGCAGACCCGCATCGAGCCGTCCCTCGAGCGCCAGTTCGCGCATGATGCGCACCGTGTCGATGTCGGATTCCTGGTAGGCGGAGCGGCGGAAGTCGTCGTACAGGGCGTTGGCCGCATCGGTGGCCGCGTCGTGGCCGTCGTCGTACTGGAAGCGCACCCACAGGCTGGCCTCGTCGGGCATTTCGATGGTCATCACCAGCGACGAGGCGCTGATGTCTTTCTGCGCCGGCACTTCGTAGCGCACCTGCATCTGCGGCACCAGCACCACCTTGTCGTTGATGACCAGCTCGCCATAGCGCAGGCTGCGCGCGAAACCGGCATCGCTGCGCTCGCTGATCTGGCACTCGTCCAGGTGGGGCACGAACAGCTTGGGCGACTCGGCGCGCAAGACCAGGCCGCGCCAGACTTGCTCCAGGGTCAAGGTGTCGATCAGCGGGTTCAGCGGATCATTGATTTCAATCAGGTGTTCAAATTTCATGGGACTGCCATTCGGTAAGTGGGCGCGCACGGGCGATATAGGCGGAATGGTACTCCAGGCGTGGCCGCGCCGCACGCATTGCATGGCCCGAGATGGCGTCATATGGCGATATATCAATGCCGTTGCCTGTTTTTCAGGCATGGCCCGCCATGCAATTGGCCCACGCGACGCTGTTACAATGGGCTGCTGTTCCCTGCGGAAATACCCTGATGTCCAAAGCACCACAGTTCGGTCTGAATGCGCCCCAAAGCGAAGCGGTTACCTACCTCGACGGCCCTTGCCTCGTGCTGGCGGGCGCCGGGTCGGGCAAGACGCGCGTGATCACGCAAAAGATCGCCCACCTGATCGAAGACCGGGGCTACGACCCGCGCACCATCGCCGCGCTGACCTTCACCAACAAGGCGGCGCTGGAAATGCAGGAGCGCATCGCCAAACTGCTCAAGCAGCCGCGCCAGGCCAAGCAGTTGACGGTGTCGACCTTCCACTCGCTGGGCGTGAAAATCCTGCGCCAGGAAGCCAATGGCGTGGGGCTGAAAGACCGCTTTTCCATCATGGACAGCGACGATTGTTTTTCCCTCGTGCAAGACCTCGCCATTACCACCGATAAACAGGTAATCCGCGGCATCCAGAACGCCATGTCCTTGTGGAAAAACGGCCTGATCGACCCGGACATGGCGCTGGCGCAAGCCAAGGACGAGGACGAGGCCAACGCGGCGCGCATCTACCGCAGCTATGTGGCCACCTTGTCCGCCTACCAGGCCGTCGATTTCGACGACCTGATCCGCCTGCCCGTGGAACTGTTCCGCAACAACGGCCCCGTGCGCGACAAGTGGCAGCGGCGTTTGCGCTACCTGCTCGTCGACGAATACCAGGATACGAACACCTGCCAGTACGAACTGGTCAAATTGATGGTGACGGGCATCGGCAAGAAGCCGATGTTTACGGCCGTGGGCGACGACGACCAGGCGATCTATGCGTGGCGCGGTGCCACCGTGGAAAATCTGAAAACGCTGGAGACGGATTTCCCCGATCTGCGCGTGATCAAGCTCGAACAGAATTACCGCTCCACCATGCGCGTGTTGAACGCGGCCAATGCCGTCATCGGCAACAATCCGAAACTGTTTGAAAAGTCGCTGTGGTCCGAGCATGGCCTGGGCGAGCCGATCAAGGTGCTGGGCATGCAGACGGACGAACAGGAGGCGGAGCAGGTCGCCATCATGATCTCGGCCGACCATTTCGAGCGCAAGAACAAATTTTCCGATTACGCGATTTTGTACCGGGGCAACCACCAGGCGCGCATCATCGAGCAGTGCCTGCGCAAGGAACGCATCCCGTACACGATTTCGGGCGGCCAGAGCTTCTTCGACAAGGCGGAGATCAAGGACATCATCAGCTACCTGCGCCTGCTGGCCAACGAGGACGACGACCCGGCCTTCATCCGCGCCGTGACGACGCCGCGCCGCGGCGTGGGCCAGTCGACCCTGGAGGTGCTGGGCGCGTTTTCGGGCCAGTGGCAGTGCTCGCTGTTCCAGGCCGTTTTCAAGGGCGGCATCGAGGCCAAGCTGACGGACCGCCAGCTGGGTCCCCTGCGCGACTTCTGTAACTTCATCAACGACCTCGAATCGCGCGCCAGCCGCCCGGGCGCGGCCGGCAGCGGAGATAATGCGGCCGAGGTGCTGGACGACATGATGAAGGAAATCCACTACGAATCGTATCTGTACGATGCCTTCGAGGAACGGCAGGCGCAAAGCAAGTGGCAGAACGTGCTGGAATTCGTCAATTGGCTCAAGGAACGGGGCCGGGGCGGCAAGGAGCGCGATGGCGAAGAAAAGAACGTGCTGGAACTGACGCAGATGGTGGCCCTGATGACGATGTTGGAGGGCAAGGACGAGGAGCAGGATGCCGTGCGCATGTCCACCCTGCACGCGTCGAAAGGGCTGGAATTTCCGCACGTATTCCTGGTGGGCGTGGAAGAGGGCATCTTGCCGCACAAGGGCGACGCGGACGCGCCCGCCGAAACCATCGCCGCGCGCATCCAGGAGGAGCGCCGCCTGATGTACGTGGGCATTACGCGGGCCCAGCGCACCTTGCACATCACGTGGTGCAAGAAGCGCAAGCGGGCGGGCGAGCAAGTGCATTGCGACCCGTCGCGTTTCATCAAGGAAATGCAACTGGACGTGGGCGACGCCGTGCCCACGGAAGCGGAAGTGATTTCTCCCAAGGAACGCCTGGCGCGCATGAAGGCCTTGCTGGCCGCGCCGAAAGGGTAGGCGGCGCTCAGGCTTCCGCGGCGCCGCCCGGCGTGGCCTTCGGCACGATGGCCAGTTGCATGCCCAGCGCATCGAGCATCTTTAAAATGGTTTCAAAGCGCGGCTTGCTGCCTTCGCGCAAGGCTTTATACGCGCCTTCGCGCGTGATGTCGGCCCTGGCCGCCACCTTGCCCATGCCGTAGGCGCGCACCACGTCGTTCATGGCCGACTGGAACAGTTCCGCATTGCCGGTGGCGACGATTTCGCTCATGTAGGCGGCCACGGCGGCCTTGCTGGTCAGGTGTTGCGTCGGGTCGAATTTGCTCAGTCCCAATGCTTCCAGGTCGTCGAGGTCGAAGGTGTCGTGGTTCATTTCTTTCGTGCTCCTGTCTATGGCCGCGGCCGCCACATCGTGCAGGGAATCTTCCCAGCGCCGGTATTCGGCCGTCTTGCGCGTGTCGATCAGGACAGGCAAAGTGGGTAGATCCATTGCAATCGTTTGTTCTCATTCGTCAAGCGGCTTGAACCCATGCAGGAAGAATAAACAGAAATCGGTGCCTGACCGCGGCCAATGGACGGAGTTTGTCCTGGCTCACGCCGCTGCGGCGGTAGAATGCCCCCTTTCAGTCAGGAATCACCGAGAGCACCATGGACAATGCAGAGCAGATGGAAACACGTTTCGTCGATATCGAGATCAAGCTGGCGCAGCAGGAGGACCTGGTCGAATCGCTGAACCAGATGGTGTACCAGCAGGGCAAGCGCATCGACCAATTGGAAGCGATGCTGCACAAGCTGGGCGAGCACGTGCGCGACGGGGCGCAGCAGGCAAATGGCGGGCTGGTCAACGAACGTCCGCCGCATTACTAAATCGGCATCGTGGTGCGGTGCGCAGGACAACCGTTCATCACCGGCTGGCGCGCTACCATCGGTAGTTGCTGGTGACGCAAGTGTTTCAGGCTGTTATTATTTCAGGCTGGCCCGCGACACAATCGCGGCTCTCTTGCGTTTCTTGAAAGAAGACATGACCCGTCCAACAATGCTCGTCATCGCCGCCAGCCTGATGCTGGCGCCAGCCGCTTTTGCCGCGACCGCCACCACCGCGCCAACCACTGCCGCTACCGCGGCCGCAGCCTTGCCCGTTTCCAACCCGTTTGCGCAAGCGAGCAGCCTGCCATTCAACTATCCGCCGTTCGACAAGGTGCAGGATGCGGACTACGCGCCCGCCTTTACGGCAGGCATGGCCGCCAACCTGGCGGAAATCAACGCGATTGCGAACAACAAGAAGCCGGCCACGTTCGACAACACCATCGTGGCCATGGAGCGCTCGGGCCAGTTGCTGAGCCGCGTGCGCACCGTGTTTTCCGTGATGTCCGGTTCGAACACGAATGACACGATCCAGGGCCTGGAACGCGAGCTGGCGCCGAAGATGGCAGCCCACAGCGACGCGATCATGCTCAACGATAAATTGTTCAAGCGCATCGACACCCTGTACGCCAAGCGCGACAAGCTGGGCCTCGATGCGGAATCGAAGCGCTTGCTGGAACGCTACCACACGGACTTCGTGCGCGCGGGCGCCAAGCTGTCGGCGGCCGACAAGGAAAAGCTGCGCGCCTATAACGGCCAGCTGGCGGCCCTGTCGACCAAGTTCGCGCAGAATGTGCTGAAAGAATTGAACGCCTCGGCCGTCGTCGTCGACACGCGCGAAGAGCTGGACGGCTTGTCGCCGGCCGCCATCGAAGTGGCTGCGGGCCTGGCCAAGAAGCGTGGCCTCGATGGCAAGTACGTGATCGCCCTCGTCAACACGACGGGCCAGGCGCCGCTGGCGCTGCTGACCAACCGCGCCTTGCGCGAACGCATCATGGCCGCTTCGCAAGCGCGCGGCAGCCGCGGCGGCGAGTTCGACAACACCCAGGAAGTGCTGGAACTGGCGAAACTGCGCGCCGAACGGGCTGCACTGATGGGCTACCCGAACTACGCGGCGTATTCGCTGGAAGACCAGACGGCGCACGACACCACGGCCGTGAACGCCCTGCTGGGCGAGCTGGCAAAACCGGCCGTCGTCAATGCACGCCGGGAAGCGGACGACATCCAGAAGATCATCGATGCGGGCAAGGGCGGCTTCAAGGTCGGCGCCGCCGACTGGGCCTTCTATAGCGACAAGGTGCGCGCCGAACGCTACAACTTTGATGAAAATCAGCTGAAACCGTACTTTGAAATGCACAGCGTGCTGACCAAGGGCGTGTTCTTTGCCGCTGGCAAACTGTACGGTTTGACCTTCAAGCAACGTACCGACTTGCCCGTCTACACGTCCGACATGCTGGTGTACGACGTCTTCAATGAAGACGGCACGCAGCTGGCCATCTTCACCTTGGACCCTTACGCGCGCAGCAACAAGCGCGGCGGCGCCTGGGCGAATGCCTATGTGGGCCAGTCGACTTTGCTGAACCGCAAGCCTGTCATTGCGAATAACCTGAACATTCCGAAGCCGGAAGCGGGCCAGCCGACCCTGATGACGTTTGACGAAGTCAACACCATGTTCCACGAATTCGGCCATGCGCTGCACGGCATGTTCTCGAACGTGAAATACCCGCGTTTTGCCGGCACCAGCGTGCCGCGCGACTTCGTCGAATACCCGTCGCAAGTCAATGAAATGTGGGCGCTGTGGCCGGAGGTGCTGCAAAACTACGCCAAGCACTATCAAACGGGCGCCGCCATTCCGGCCGAGCTGCTGGCGAAAGTGACGGCGGCCGACAATTTCAACCAGGGCTATAAAACCACGGAATACCTGGCGTCGGCCCTGCTGGACCAGCGCTGGCATCAGCTGACCCCGGCACAGATCCCTACCGACGTGCTGGCGTTTGAAAAAACCGCCTTGACGGACGCGGGTGTCGATTTTGCCCCGGCGCCGCCGCGCTACCGCACCACGTATTTCTCGCACGCGTTTGCGGGCGGTTATTCGGCCGGCTACTACGCCTACCTGTGGTCGGAAAAGCTCGATGCCGACACGGTCGAGTGGTTCAAGGAAAACGGCGGCCTGACGCGCAAGAACGGCGACTGGTTCCGCAGCAAATTGCTGTCGCGCGGCGGCAGCGCCGATGCGCTCGACATCTACCGCAATTTCCGCGGCCGCGATGCGAAGATCGAGCCATTGCTGGAACGCCGTGGCTTGAACGGCAAGTAATCCGCGTCATTCCCGGCCGTAAAGCCGGGTGCATGAAAATGGCTGCCAAGCAATTGGCGGCCATTTTTATTTGGGTTTTTTGATTGAAAACCGTGGTAAACCGCGCATTTGGCGGGATGCACCACAGGATCGCCCATGCTGGATGACGCCTGTGTGACAGGCTGCTATGATCTGCCACTGGCCCGCGACGCGATCGCGGTTCTTCCCCGCGCTTCCTGAAAGATGTCATGATCCGTCCACAACTGCTCGTCATCGCCGCCAGCGTCATGCTGGCCCACGCCGCTCCCTCCGCCCTGGCTGCCGCCACGGCCAACGCCGCACCTGCGGCCGCCGTCAGCGCCCAGAACCCCCTGCTGAAAGCCAGTCCGCTGCCGTTCCAGATGCCGCAATTCGGCCTGATCAAGGATGCGCACTACGCGCCCGCGTTTGCCGAAGGCATGAAACGCCAGCTGGCCGAAGTCAATGCGATCGCCAACAACCGCCAGGCGCCCACGTTCGAGAACACCATCGTGGCCCTCGAGCGTACGGGGCAGCTGCTGCACCGCGTGCAAAGCATCTTCAGCAACATGACGTCGACCAATACCAATGCCGCGCTGGAAGCGGTGGAAGTGGATGTGTCGCCGAAACTGGCTGCGCATGGCGACGCGATCACCCTGAATCCGAAACTGTTTACCCGCATCGACACCCTGTACGCCAAGCGCGACAAGCTGGGTCTTGACGCGGAATCGTTGCGCCTGCTGGAGCGCTATCACACGGATTTCGTGCGCGCCGGCGCCAAGCTGTCCGATGCGGACAAGGAAAAACTGAAAGCCTACAACGCCGAGCAGGCGGGCCTGGAAACGGCCTTCGCGCAAAACGTGCTGAAGGAAACGAATGCCAAGAGCATCGTCGTCGATACGCGCGCCGAACTGGCCGGCATGACGGACAGCGATATCGACACGGCCGCCACGGCTGCCAAGGAACGCGGCTTGAACGGCAAGTTCGTCATCGCCCTCGTCAACACCAGCGGCCAGCCGCCGCTGGCCGTGCTGACCAACCGCGCCACGCGCCAGCGCCTGATGGATGCGTCGCTGAACCGCGGCAGCCAGGGTGGCGAGTTCGACAACCGCGCCATCGTGCTGAAGCTGGCCAAGCTGCGCGCCGAACGGGCCACCTTGCTCGGTTACGCCAATTACGCCGCGTACTCGCTGGAAGACCAGACGGCCAAGACGACCACGGCCGTCAACACCCTGCTGTCGGAACTGGCCAAGCCGGCCGTCGCCAACGCGCGCCGCGAAGCGGCCGACCTGCAGCAAGTGGTCGACGCGGAAAAGGGCGGCTTCCAGGTGGCAGCGGCCGACTGGGCCATCTACACGGACAAATTGCGCAAGCAACGCTTCAATTTCGATGAAAACGAGCTGAAGCCGTACCTGGAATTGAATAGCGTGCTGAACAACGGCGTCTTCTTTGCCGCGAACAAGTTGTATGGCATCAGCTTCAAGCAGCGCACTGATCTGCCGGTGTACAACCCGGACGTGCGCGTCTACGACGTGCTCGATGCCAACGGCAAGCCGCTGGCCCTGTTCATCGCCGACTTCTATGCGCGCGGCAACAAGCATGGCGGCGCGTGGATGAATGAATACGTGTCGCAGTCGTCGCTGCTGGGCACGCACCCGGTGGTGGCCAACCAGTTGAATATTCCGAAACCGCCGGCCGGCCAGCCGACCCTGCTGACGTTCGACGAAGTGACGACCATGTTCCACGAATTCGGCCATGCGCTGCACGGCATGTTTTCAAACGTGAAATACCCGCGCTTTGCCGGCACCAGCGTGCCCAGCGACTTCGTCGAGTACCCGTCGCAAGTCAATGAAATGTGGGCGATCTGGCCGGAAGTGCTGCAAAACTACGCCAAGCATTACCAGAGCGGCGCGGCCATGCCGCAGGAATTGCTCGACAAGGTCACGGCGGCAAAGAAATTCAACCAGGGTTTCATGACCACGGAATACCTGTCGGCGGCCCTGCTGGACCAGCGCTGGCATCAGCTGGCGCCTAGCCAGATCCCGACCGACGTGCTGGCCTTTGAAGCGGCATCGTTGAAGGATGCGGGCGTCGATTACGCGCCCGTGCCGCCGCGCTACCGCACGGCGTATTTCTCGCACAGCTTCTCGGGCGGCTACTCGGCGGCTTACTACGCCTACCTGTGGTCGGAAAAGCTGGACGCGGAATCGGTCAACTGGTTCAAGGAAAACGGCGGCCTGACGCGCAAGAACGGCGACTGGTTCAGAGCCAAGCTGTTGTCGCGCGGCGGCAGCGTCGATGCGCTGCAGCTGTTCCGTGACTTCCGCGGCCGCGATGCCACCGTGGAACCCTTGCTGGAACGCCGCGGCTTGAACGCCAAGTAGGTCGTCCTCAGCCGAAGCTTGCGTTGCGTTGATCTGGCGCACGCAAGCTTTCTGTGCCGGCGGCGTAGAATTGAGTAAGATGTAAACAAGAAGGCAGTCGAAAGAGTATATGAGTCAGCAAGATTTGAATGGCATCACCCTGGAAGCGATTGTGACGCGCCTGCAAGCCCACTATGGTTGGGATGGCCTGGCCAAGCACATCGATATCAATTGCTTCATCAGCGATCCCAGCATCAAGTCGAGCCTGAAGTTTTTGCGCAAGACCCCGTGGGCCAGGAGCAAGGTGGAGCAGCTGTATCTGGATACGCAATTTACTGACTGACAGGAAAAAAACATGGATAGCAAACTCAAGGAATCGCTGCAACAGCTGCATTCGACACTAGCAACCAGCGGCCCCGTCGATGAGGAACTGCAGGGTTTGCTGCAAAAGCTCGATGTCGATATCAAGCTGCTCATGGAAAAGCGTGCCGCGCAGGAACAGGAAGAAGAGTCGACCACCTATGGCCTGGCCGAGCGCAGCCAGGAATTGTCGGCCAAGTTCGCCGTCAAGCATCCGAAACTGGAGCCTGCCTTACGCGAATTGGGCGAGATTCTCGCGAATATGGGGATTTGATCGGGGTCAGTCGCTACGCGATCGCAATGCACCCCACTGGGGCGCATTGCCCCCTCGGGTCTGACCCCAAGTAATTGAAAAATAAACGTTTTTTGTACTGAAATCCAACAGTAAAAAGCAGGCCGTCAGGTTGGAAATGGCCAATTCCGGTACAATCCGTACCCTATGAGCTCCCCTACCAATTTATTTGCGACCGTTCCCAAGCGGTCTGCCCGCGCTGCCGTGGCGCCTTTCCTGCCGATGTCGCGTGCCGAGATGGATGCGCTGGGCTGGGACCAGTGCGACGTCATCCTCGTCACGGGCGACGCCTACATCGACCATCCGAGTTTCGGCATGGCCCTCGTTGGCCGCCTGCTCGAAGCGCAGGGTTACCGCGTCGGCATCATCAGCCAGCCGGACTGGCTGTCGGCCGACGCGTTCCGCATCCTCGGCAAGCCGCGCCTGTACTACGGCGTGACCGCCGGCAACATGGATTCCATGGTCAACCAGTACACGGCCGACCGCAAGATCCGCTCCGACGACGCCTACACGGCCAACGCGGAACCGAATAAACGCCCGGACCGCGCCGTCACCGTGTACGCGCAGCGCGCGCGCGAAGCGTATCCCGACGTGCCCATCGTCATCGGCAGCATCGAAGCCTCGCTGCGCCGCATCGCCCATTACGATTACTGGTCGGACAAGGTCCGCCGTTCCGTCTTGCCCGATTCCAAGGCTGACTTGCTGATCTTCGGCAATGCCGAGCGGGCGCTGGTGGACCTGACGCACCGCCTCGCTGCCGGCGAATCCATCAAGGATATCCGCGACCTGCGCGGCACGGCTTTCATGGTGCCGTCCGGCTGGCTGCCCGGCGACGACTGGGGCGTGCACAATTCCACCCGCGTCGACGTGCCCGGCAAGATCGATCCGCACTACAGCCCGTACGAGATGGTGCAGGAAGACAAGACCGCCTGCGCGACCGAGAATGCGTCGAAATCGGCCGAAGTGATCAAGCCCATCCGCATCATGAGCCGCGAAGAGCGCCTGGCCATGGCCAAGGAAAAGCACGACAAGACGGTGGTGCGCCTGCCTGCGTACGACGTCGTCAAGGATGACCCCGTCATGTATGCGCACGCGTCGCGCGTGTTCCACCTGGAATCGAATCCCGGCAATGCGCGCGCCATGGTGCAGGCGCACGGCGAGCGCGACGTGTGGCTCAACCCGCCGCCGCTGCCGCTGGCCATGGACGAGATGGACGGCGTGTACGACATGAATTACGCGCGCGCCCCGCACCCCAGCTATGGCAAGGCGCATATCCCTGCGTGGGAAATGATCCGCTTTTCCGTCAACATCATGCGCGGCTGCTTCGGCGGCTGCACCTTCTGCTCGATCACGGAGCATGAAGGCCGCATCATCCAGAGCCGTTCGGAACCGTCGATCCTGCGCGAAATCGAGCATATCCGCGATAAAACCAAAGGCTTTACGGGCACCATTTCCGATATGGGTGGTCCGACGGCGAATATGTACCGCCTGGCCTGCAAGGAAAAAGAGATCGAAGTCTCGTGCCGCCGGCTGTCCTGCGTGTACCCGTCCATCTGCGTCAACCTGGGCACGGACCACAGCAAGCTCATTTCCCTGTACCGCAAGGCGCGCGCCATTCCCGGCATCAAGAAAGTCTTGATCAGCTCGGGCTTGCGCTACGACCTGGCCGTGCGTTCGCCCGAGTACGTGAAGGAACTGGTCACGCACCACGTGGGCGGCTTGCTGAAGATTGCTCCCGAGCACACGGAAGAGGGCACCCTGTCGAAGATGATGAAGCCCGGCATCGGCGCGTATGACGAATTCAAGGAAATGTTCGACCGTTTCTCGCTGGAAGCGGGCAAGAAGCAGTATTTGATTCCGTACTTCATCGCCGCGCACCCGGGTACGACGGACCTGGACATGCTGAACCTGGCCCTGTGGCTGAAGAAAAACAATTTCAAGCTGGACCAGGTGCAAACCTTCATGCCCACGCCGATGGCCATGGCCACGACCATGTACCACACGCGCAAGAATCCCTTGCGCAAGGTGACGGCGGACTCCGAAGTGGTGGAAACGGCGCGCAGCGGCAAGATCCGCCGCACGCACAAGGCCTTCCTGCGCTACCAGGACCCGGCCAACTGGCCGATCCTGCGCGAAGCGCTGGTCAACATGGGCCGTGGCGACTTGATCGGCAACGGCGACAAGCATCTGATTCCTGCCTGGACATCGTCGGAGTCGGGCGGCCTGGCCGCTGGCGAACGCAGCCGCCAGACGCATGGCGCCGGCACGCCGGACAAGTTCAAGGTGGCGCCAGGCAAGAGCCGCATCGCCCTCGGTGGCACGGCCGCTGCGCCCAAGGCCACGGCCGTCGAGTCGAAGGTGCGTCCTTCGATCCTGTCGACCATCAAGACCAAGGCCAAGCCCGCCGCCGCGCCCGTGGGTCGGGGCGGCAAGCCGCCGGCCAAGGGCGGCACGCCGGCACGCAGCGGCCGCAGGTAAGCCTGCTGCATCCAGAACCCGGCCTGCGCGCCGGGTTTTTTTATGGCCGCCAGCATTCTCCAGGCTAGCGTATTTATCTTGACATCAAGATAGTTTGCGCCCACACTCGGTTTTTATCTTGATGTCGAGATAGTTTATGCCCACCTCTGCTGTTCGCCCCGCCTGGAGCGATATCGTGCTCACGGCGCTGGGGCCCCTGATCTGGGGTTCCACGTATATCGTCACGTCCGAACTGCTGCCGCCGCACCGGCCCTTCACGGCGGCCCTGATCCGCGTGCTGCCGGCCGGTCTGCTGTTGCTGCTGCTGATGCGGCGCCTGCCCGCGCGGCGCGACTGGGGCCGCGTGCTGATCCTGTCCGCCTTGAATATCGGCGTCTTCCAGGCCCTGCTGTTCGTGGCCGCCTACCGCTTGCCGGGCGGTTTGGCGGCCGTGGTGGGGGCCATCCAGCCGCTGCTGGTGATGGGCCTGGCCTGGGGCGTAGAAGGGCGCCGCCCGGCCCGCCTGGCCCTGGGCGCCAGCGTGCTGGGCGTGGCCGGCATGGGCGTGTTGCTGCTGTCGCCGCGCACCGTGTGGGAACCCATCGGCATTGCCGCCGCGCTGGGCGGCACGGCCTGCATGGCGGCCGGCACCTATCTGACGCGGCGCTGGAAGCCGGATTTGCCCGTGCTGGCACTGACGGGCTGGCAATTGCTGCTGGGCGGCCTGATGCTGGCGCCCGTCGCCTGGCTGGCCGACGCACCCTTGCCCGCCTTGTCCTGGCAGCAAGTCCTTGCCTATGCCTACCTGTGCCTGGCCGGCGCCCTGCTCGCGTATGCGCTGTGGTTCCGCGGCATCGCCAGGCTCTCGCCCGTGGCCGTCTCTTCGCTGGGACTGCTCAGTCCCCTGATGGCCGTCGTGCTGGGCTGGGCCTTGCTGGGCCAGGCCATGACGGGCTGGTCGATGCTGGGCTTGCTGCTGGTGCTGGCCAGCGTGCTGGCGGTGCAGTGGGCGAGTGCCCGTCCCGCAACAAAATCCTGACTTCTGCGCATTTCTCTCAGGCAGGCCGATCGCATCGGCCTGCCTGCTTCCCCCTGGGCGTCCCTTTTTTGCTGCACCGCACATACAGTTTTGCTTGCACTGGTATGGGGCATTGAGGCACTATTCGCTTCGCGCAAACGTTTGCGCGCAATGAATTTCCTAAAAAGCATGCTGTACACGTGCTTGACCAACAACTCTGGAGACGCTCATGACATCCCGTATTCGCCTGAAAATGATTGCCGCCGCTGTCCTGGTGTGTGCCTTGCCTGCCGTGCCGGCCATGGCGCAGACGCCTGCAAAGCCGAAAGTGGCGCTGGTGATGAAGTCGCTCGCCAACGAATTTTTCCTGACCATGGAAAACGGCGCCAAGGCGCATCAGAAGGCCAATGCCGCCAAGTACGACTTGCTGTCGAACGGCATCAAGGATGAAACGGATACGTCGAGCCAGATCAAGCTGGTCGAGCAGATGATCGTCTCGCGCGTCAATGCGCTGGTAATCGCCCCGGCCGACTCGAAGGCGCTGGTGCCGGTGCTGAAGAAAGCCATCGACGCAGGCATCATCGTCGTCAATATCGACAACAAGCTCGACGCGGGCGCCCTGAAAGAGAAGGGCATCACCGTGCCGTTCGTGGGGCCGGACAACCGCAAGGGCGCCAAGGTGGTCGGCGACTTCCTGGCCCAGCAGATCAAGAAGGGCGACCCCGTCGGCATCATCGAAGGCGTGTCCACCACCTACAACGCGCAGAAGCGCACCCTGGGTTTCCAGGACGCCATGACGGCAGCCGGTGCGAAAGTCGTCAGCGTGCAGTCGGGCCAGTGGGAAATCGCCCCTGCCAACACGGTGGCGGCCGCTATGTTGAACGCCAACCCGAACATCAAGGCTTTGCTGTGCGGTAACGACAACATGGCCATCGGCGCCGTTTCCGCCATCAAGGCGGCCGGCAAGACGGGCAAGGTGCTGGTCGTCGGCTACGACAACATCAACGCCATCAAGCCGATGCTGGCCGATGGCCGCGTGCTGGCCACCGCCGACCAGTTCGGCTCGCAGCAAGCCGTGTTCGGCATCGACACCGTGCTGAAAGCCTTGGCGCAGAAGAAGAAACAGGCCGATCTGGGTGGCGTCATCGAAACCAAGGTCGAACTGGTCGCCAAGGGCGCCAAGTCCTGATCGTTTGATCCCGCCGGGGCCGGCGCCTGCTTGCTCACCGAGCAGGCGGTGCCGGCCCCGCCGCCACTACCGCGGAGTTTTATCATGCCTACCGACATCCCCCCGGCGCCCTCAGCCGCCCTTCCTCTATTGACCCTGGATAACATCGGCAAGTCCTATGTCGGCCCCGTGCTGGGCGGCGTGGGCTTGCGCTTTGCCCCTGGCCAGGTGCTGGCGCTGACGGGAGAGAACGGCGCGGGCAAGAGCACCCTGTCGAAGATCATCTGCGGCCTGGAGCAAGCCACCACGGGCACGATGCTGCTCGACGGCAAGCCTTACCAGCCCGCCTCGCGCGGCGCCGCCGAGGCGCTGGGCATCCGCATGGTGATGCAGGAACTCAACCTGATTCCCACCCTGTCGATTGCGGAAAACCTGTACCTCAAGAATTTGCCGCAGCGCTTCGGCTTCATCGACCGTGCGCGCCTCGAACGCGACGCGCGCGAGCAGATGGAGAAAGTGGGCCTGGGCGGCCTGGACCCGTGGACTTTAGTCGGCGAACTGGGCATCGGCCACCAGCAGATGATCGAGATCGCGCGCAACCTGATCGGCGCCTGCCGCCTGCTGGTGCTCGACGAGCCGACTGCCATGCTGACGCACCGCGAAGTGGAATTGCTGTTCCTGCAGATCGAGCGCCTGAAGGCCGAAGGCGTGTGCATCATCTATATTTCCCACCGCCTGGAAGAACTCAAGCGCGTGGCCGACCGCATCGCCGTGCTGCGCGACGGCCAGCTGGTGTGCGACGACGACATCGCGGGCCACTCCGCCGCCGACCTGGTCAGCCTGATGGTGGGCCGCTCGGCCGACGATGCCGTCGACCTGAGCGGCCGCAGCATCGGCGCGCCGCTGCTGCGCGTGCGGGGCCTGGCGCGCGGCAAGGTCGTCAACCCTACCTCGTTCGACTTGCGCGCCGGTGAAATCCTCGGTATCGCCGGCCTGATCGGCTCGGGCCGCACGGAATTGCTGCGCCTGATCTTTGGCGCCGACCGCGCCGATGCGGGCGAGGTGTTCCTCGGCGACAGCGCCACGCCTGCTGCCTTGCACTCGCCGCAGGCGGCCGTAAAAGCCGGCATCGCCATGATCACGGAAGACCGCAAGGGACAAGGCTTGCTGCTGCGTCAGTCCATCGCCGTCAACACGACCCTGGCCTCGCTCGATTCCGTCAGCGGCGCCGGCTGGCTCAACGACGCGGCCGAAGCGACGGTGGCCGACGACTACATCCAGCGCCTGGGCATCCGCTCGCGCAACAGCGGGCAAACGGTGGCGGAATTGTCCGGCGGCAACCAGCAAAAAGTGGTGATCGCCCGCTGGCTGTACCGCGACTGCCCCGTCATGCTGTTCGACGAACCCACGCGCGGCATCGATATCGGCGCCAAGTTTGATATTTATCAGGTGCTGGCGGAACAGGCGCGCCAGGGCAAGGGCCTCGTCATCGTCTCAAGCGACTTGCGCGAGCTGATGCTGATCTGCGACCGCATCGCCGTCATGAGCGCGGGCAGCATCGTCGACACCTTCGAGCGTGGCGCCTGGAGCCAGGACGCGCTGCTGTCGGCCGCCTTCTCCGGCTATTTGACCCCCACTTCCACCCCAGCTGCGGCCTGATCCGCCGGAAAGATTCCCATGACCACCAACTCCTCTCCTTCGTATCTGCAGCGCAGCCTGGCCGACCTGAAAAACTACGGCGGCCTGATCGGCGCCCTGCTGGCCATGTGCGTGCTGTTCTCGTTTGCCAGCGAAAACTTCTTTACCCTGGCCACCCTGAGCACCCTGTCGAACAACATCCCCACGCTGGTGGTGATGGCCGTCGGCATGACGTTCGTGCTGATCATCGGCGGCATCGATCTGTCCGTCGGTTCCGTGATGGCGCTGGCCGCTTCCGTGCTGTCCCTGGCCGTCGTGCACTGGGGCTGGCCCGTGTGGAGCGCGGCCCTGCTGGGCATGTTCGTCGCGGCCCTGTGCGGCGCCACCACGGGCCTCATTTCCGTCGGCTGGCGCATCCCCTCGTTCATTGTGTCCTTGGGCGTGCTGGAAATGGCGCGGGGCCTGGCGTATCAAGTGACCAATTCGCGCACGGAATACATCGGCAGCGCCGTTGACGGCATCAGCTCGCCGATCGCGTTCGGCCTGTCGCCTGCCTTCATCGCCTCGATCGCCATCGTCGTCATCGGCCACCTGGTGCTCACGCGCACAGTGCTGGGACGCCACTGGATCGGTATCGGCACGAATGAAGAAGCCGTGCGTTTGTCCGGCATCAACACGAAGCCGTCGAAAGTGCTGGTGTTTGCCTTGATGGGCTTTCTCGCCGGCGTGGGCGCCCTGTTCCAGGTGTCGCGCCTGGAAGCGGCCGACCCGAACGGCGGCGTGGGCATGGAATTGCAAGTGATCGCCGCCGTGGTGATCGGCGGCACCAGCCTGATGGGTGGTCGCGGTTCCGTCATCAGCACGTTTATCGGCGTATTGATCATTTCCGTGCTGGAAGCGGGCCTGGCGCAAGTGGGCGTGTCCGAACCCGTGAAACGCATCGTCACGGGCCTGGTGATCGTCGCTGCCGTGGTGCTCGACACCTATCGCCGCCGCGGCGAACGCGCGTAAGCGCCACATCGCCCATGGCAACCATCAAGCAAGTGGCGCAGGCGGCGGGGGTGTCGTTCACCACCGTGTCGCACGTCCTCAACAATACCCGCCCCGTCAGCGATGAGGCGCGCCGCGCCGTGCTGGCGGCGGCGGAGCAATTGCATTACGTGCCCAGCGCGCTGGCGCGTTCCTTGCGCAGCCGCAGCACGGGCACCATCGGCCTGATCATTCCGAATAATACGAATCCATATTTCTCGGAAGTGGCGCGCGGCATCGAGGACAGCTGCTACGCGGCTGGCTACAGCGTCATTTTGTGCAATTCCGATGACGATCCCGTCAAGCAGCGCGACTACCTGAACGTGCTGCTGACCAAGCGCTGCGACGGCCTGATCCTGTCCGCGCTGGCCGACAGCGATGGCGAATTGCTGCGCAAGATGAAGGTGCCGGCCGTGCTGCTGGACCGCGCGCCCAGCGACCTGTCCATCGATGCCGTGGCCGTCGACAACCGGGCCGGCGGCGTGCTGGCCGCGCGCCACCTGCTGGGGCTGGGACGCCGGCGCCTGGCCTGCATTGCCGGTCCCCGCGAAGTGAGCATTTCCAACGACCGCATCGCCGGCGCGCGCAGCGCCATGGCGGACGCGGGCGTGGCCCTGGCCGATGCGCTGTGCCGCCATAGCGATTTTACGAGTGCGGGCGGCTATGCGGCCGCGCTGGATCTGCTGGCGCTGCCGCCGGGCCAGCGTCCCGACGCCTTGTTCTGCTGCAATGACTTGATGGCGTTTGGCGCCCTGCGCGCCGCCGCCGAACGGGGCATCGCCGTGCCCGGCGAACTGGCCGTCGTGGGTTTCGACGATATCGACCTGGCCAGCTTCGTGCACCCGGCCCTGAGCAGCGTGGCGCAAAATACGCGCGAGCTGGGCCGCATCACGGCCGCCTGCCTGCTGGCACGCATCGCCGACCCTGCCTTGCCGCGCCAGCAGCGCAGCATCGCGCCCGCTCTGCACGTGCGCGGCTCCAGCGTGGCCGCCACAGTAACTTCTTCCGCACCTACTTCTTCACCTGCAACTGAACTGATGGGAATGACATCATGATCGTGGTTATCGGCAGCATCAATATGGACTTGGTCTTGCGCGTGCCGCGCATGCCCCTCCCCGGCGAAACCCTGACGGGCGGCGCTTTTAGAACCATTCCTGGTGGCAAGGGCGCCAACCAGGCCGTCGCGTGCGCGCGCATGAGCGGCAAGGTGGCGGGCGCCCAGCAAGTGGCCATGGTCGGCTGCGTGGGCGACGACGCGTTCGGCGCGACGTTGCGCGCGGCGCTGGTGGGCGACGGCATCATCGACAGCCACGTCACCACCTTGCCCGGCGTCGCGTCCGGCATCGCCTCCATTCTCGTCGACGACAATGGCCAGAACAGCATCGTCATCGCGGGCGGCGCCAACGATCTGTTGAGCCCCGCGCACATTGATGCGGCGCAAGGTTTGATCGAACAGGCCGATATCGTCGTGCTGCAGCTGGAAACGCCGATGGACACCGTCGTGCACGCCATCAAGCTGGCCCGTTCGCTGGGCAAGACCGTGGTGCTGAACCCGGCCCCGGCCGCCAGCCTGCCGGACGGCGTGCTGGAACTGGTCGACTACCTGATTCCGAATGAAATCGAAGCGGCCATGCTGGCCGGCGTCAGCCCGGAAGGCGCGGATGCCAAGGCGCTGGCCGCCGCGCTGCAAAAGCTGGGCAGCGACAACGTCATCATCACCCTGGGTTCCAAGGGCGTGCACGCGGCCCTGTATGGCGGCGATTACGACTTCCCGGCCGAAGTGGTGCAAGCCGTCGACACGACGGCCGCCGGCGACACCTTCATCGGCGGTTTCGTGGCGGGTCTCGCGTCCGGCATGGACGAGGCTGAAGCCATCCAGCAAGGCCAGCGCGCGGCTGCCTGGAGCGTCACCAAGCCTGGCGCGCAAACCTCGATTCCCCACTTGCACGAGCTGTTCTAAGACCATGAAAAAGACTCCGCTGCTCAATATCGCACTGTCGCAACTGATCGCCTCGCTGGGCCATGGCGACATGCTCGTCATCGGCGACGCGGGCTTGCCTTCGCAGCCAGGCGTGCCCCTGATCGACCTGGCCCTGACGCGCGGCATTCCCGGCTTCATCGATACCGTGAACACGGTGTTGAGCGAAATGCAGGTGGAATACCATCTGCTCGCCAGCGAATTGCCGCAGCACAATCCGGCCATGGCAGCGCAGGTGGCGGCCCTGGCTTTGCCCGATGCGCGCCAGGTCACGCACGAGGAGTTCAAGCAACTGTCCAGGGGCGCGCGCGCCATCGTGCGCACGGGTGAATGCAGTCCGTATGCCAACATCATTCTGGTGGCCGGCGTCGTGTTCTAACGCAAACAAAGCTCAGACTGTTTGCCAAAAACATCAAGATTGTTGTCCTCACTGAAATAGTTATCCTTCGGCAAAAGGGGCGGCTACAATAGCCTTATTCCTGCCAACTCGGCAGGTCCCTGTGGTGTCTTGCCATGCCGATGGAAGCATCTTGCGCTGTCCGCTGCCCCTTGTTGCCGAGCACAGGCAGGCGCGTGTTCGGCTGGCTGGCGCTGCTTGCCCTGCTGTATTGCTGCGCCACGCCAGCCCGGGCGCTGGAACCCGTCTCCCTGCAACTCAATTTCACGCACCAGTTCCAGTTTGCCGGCTATTACGCGGCCATCGAGCAGGGCTATTACCGCGAGGCAGGGCTGGAAGTCAGGCTGCTCGAAGGCGGCGGCGGGCCGCTGGCCGAGGCGGCCGTGCTGGGCGGCCAGGCCGAATATGGCGTGGGCAACAGCACCTTGCTGCTCAGCCGCCTGGCGGGCAAGCCCGTGGTGGTGCTGGCCGTGGTGTTCCAGCATTCGCCCAGCGTGCTGCTGATGCGTCAGCAAGGCGGCGCACCCGACGTGCGCAAGCTGGCGGGGGCGCCCGTGATGATAGGCGCGCCCGGCAATGTAACGGCCGCCTCCGACGAAGTGTCGCTGTTCCTGCAAAAAATGGGCGTCGCGCCGCGGCAGATGCGCCACTTGCCGCCCAGCTACCGGGTCGAGGATTTGATCGAGGGCAAGGTCGATGCCATCGCCGCGTATTCCACCAACGAACCGGACTACCTGGACCGGGCCGGCTTTCCCTATTACCAGTTTACGCCGCGCACGGCCGGCATCGATTTTTACGGCGACAACCTGTTTACCAGCGAGCAGGAATTGCGCCGCCATCCCGAGCGCGTGAAAGCGTTCCGCGCGGCCAGCCTGCGCGGCTGGCAATACGCGATGGCGCACCGCGAGGAAATGGCGCAACTGATCCATGCCAAATACAGCCAGCGCCACGACCGCGCGCATCTGCTGTACGAGGCGCAGCAGATGGAATTGCTGCTGCAGCCCGTGCTGGTGGAGCCGGGCTATATGAATCCCCAGCGCTGGCAGCACATCGCCGATACCTATGCGGCCATGGGCGTGCTGCCGCGCAATGCCACGGACAGCCACGCCTACAAGGGTTTCCTGTACCGCCCCGTGCCAGGCGCCGACCTGGGCTGGCTGTACCTGTCGCTGGGCGTGGCGGGCAGCCTGCTGGCCGTGTCGGCCGCCTTTCACTTCAACAACCTGGCGCGCGAGCGCCGCCGCACGGAGGACACCATCCGCCAGGGGGAATTGCGCTTTCGCACCATGTTCGAGGAAGCGCCCATGGGCATTGCCCTGATCGATACCGTGAGCGGGCAGTTTCTTGACATCAATCCGCGCTATCTGGCCATCGCGGGGCGCACGCTGGAGCACATGAAGCAAACGAGCTGGATGGAGATCAGCCATCCCGACGACGTGGCCGGCGAGCAGGTGCACGTGGCGCAGCTGCTGGAGCGGCGCATGCAGGGCTTCCGCCACGCCAAGCGCATCGTGCGGCCCGATGGCGGCGTGGTGTGGGTCGATGCCTCGGTGACGGCCATCGCCACGGCGCGCCACGGCGGGCCGCACCACCTGTGCATGCTGGAAGACGTGACGGACAAGCGGCAAACGGAAGCGCTGATCTGGCAGCAAGCCAATTTCGATACCTTGACGCAATTGCCGAACCGGCGCATGTTCCACGAGCGGCTGCGCCAGGCGCTGGCCCAGGGGCGGCGCGATACGAGCCGCGTGGCCATCCTGTTCATCGACCTCGACCATTTCAAGGAAGTCAACGACACCCTGGGCCACCACCAGGGCGATATCCTGCTGATCGAAGCGGCGCGGCGCATCCGCGTGGGCGTGCGCGAGACGGATACGGTGGCGCGCCTGGGCGGCGACGAATTCACGGTGATCCTGTCCGATCTCGATGACCTGCAGCAAGTCGACCGCATCGCGCGGCAGATACTCGACGGCTTGCTGGCGCCGTTCCTGCTGGGGCAGGAGCAGGCGTTCGTGTCGGCGTCGATCGGCATCACCCTGTATCCGGACGACGCGGACAATATCGAGGACTTGCTCAAGCATGCGGACCAGGCCATGTATGTGTCGAAAGGCGCGGGGCGCAACCGCTACAGCTACTTTACGCCCGCCATGCAGGTGGCGGCCGTCAACCGCATGCGCATGGGCGCGGACTTGCGCACGGCCCTGCGGGAACAGCAGCTGCAGCTGCATTACCAGGCCGTCGTCGAGCTGCATGGCGGCAATATTGTCAAAGCGGAAGCCTTGCTGCGCTGGAACCACCCGCAGCGGGGCCTCGTGTGCCCGCCCGACTTCCTGGCGCTGGCCGAAAGCAGCGGATTGATCGTCGACATCGGCGACTGGGTGCTGCGCACGGCGGCCGCGCAACTGCTGCGCTGGCGCACGCAGGGGCAGGCCATCGGCTTGCCGGGGCTGCAGCTGTGCCTGAACCAGTCGCCGCTGGAGCTGCAGCGCGAAGCCGAGGCGCCCGGCACCTGGCTGCGCCAGCTGATGGCGCTCGATGTACCGTCCTCGGCCATCGTGCTCGACATGCGCGAAGATGCGCTGCTGGGGCCAGGCGCCGGCAGCAGCATGGTGCAGCGGCTGCAGCACTTGCGCGAGGCGGGCATGCAGATCGCCCTCGACGACTTCGGCAGCGGCCATGCCTCGCTCACGCAATTGCAGCAATGCGGCATCGATTACCTGAAGATCGACGGCGTGCTGGTGCGCAAGCTGGCGGCCGGCGCCAGCGAACTGGCGCTGTGCGAAGCCATCGTCACCATGGCCCACAAGCTGGGCTTGCAGGTGATTGCCGAAGGGGTGGAGACGCCGGAGCAGCGTGCGCGGCTGCTGGAGATCGGCTGCGATTTCGCGCAAGGCGATCTGTTTGCGCCGCCGCTGGCCATCGAGGCGTTCGATGCGCTGCTGCGCGCCCAGCGGCCCTTGCGCCCTTGAAACAGGCATGGCCTGCCATCAGATCTGGCGCAAGCCTGCGGGACAGGGCTTCCGGCTTGAACGGGCTTATACTCGACCGGCTGGCGCCTGCGCCCGGCTTTGCTGTCATGGGTCCTGGACCTGGAGCGCAGGCAAATCTTCTTCCATTCACTCAACTCGAGGTGACCTCATGGGCATTTTCAGCAATATCTACAACAAAATCTTCCACCATTCGTCCGATGCCGCCCCGGCAGCCACGCCCGCTGCCGCTACCGACGCGCCAGCGGCCGCCGCACCGGCCGCACCTGCAGCTGCCGTGCCGGTGGTGGACGTGGAAGTGGTGCTGGTCGACCTGGCCAGCAAGAACGCGGAAAAACTCAATTGGCGCACGTCCATCGTCGACCTGATGAAACTGCTTCAACTGGACAGCAGCCTGGCCGCGCGCAAGGAACTGGCGCAAGAGCTGCACTTCACGGGCGACACCAACGATTCGGCCAGCATGAATATCTGGCTGCACCGCCAGGTGATGATCAAGCTGGCGGAAAACGGCGGCAAGGTCCCGGAAGAACTCAAAAATTAAACACCTGGCGGCGGCAGGGGTATCCACTGCTGCCGCTATCCAATCCCGCGGGAACTGCCTATGATGGAGTTCCCATGGTGTCATGATAGTTAAAACTAATTGAAACTATTGTGACAATCAATTTTGCATATGGAATAAAACCCCTTACACTAGAGTCTTACTGATTCACCACACGAGAGGAAATGACTATGTCGCTCATCAATACCCAAGTTAAACCATTCAAGGCAACCGCATACCACAATGGCAAATTCGTCGATCTGACGGAAGCGTCGCTGAAAGGCAAGTGGTCGGTATTCGTGTTCTACCCAGCCGACTTCACCTTCGTTTGCCCAACCGAACTGGAAGACCTGGCCGATCACCACGCCGAATTCCAGAAGCTGGGCGTCGATGTCTACGGCATCTCGACCGATACCCACTTCGCGCACAAAGCCTGGCACGACACCTCGGACGCCATCAAGAAAGTGCAATACGCACTGATCGGCGACCCGACCGGCGCCCTGTCGCGCAACTTCGAAGTCATGATCGAAGAAGAAGGCCTGGCACTGCGCGGTACCTTCGTCATCAATCCTGACGGCTTCATCAAAGTGCTGGAAGTGCATGACAACGGGATCGGCCGTGACGCTGCAGAACTGCTGCGCAAAGTCAAAGCCGCCCAGTACGTGGCGAACCACCCAGGCGAAGTGTGCCCAGCCAAATGGACGGAAGGCGCAGCGACCCTGACCCCATCGCTGGATCTGGTCGGCAAGATCTAAGGTGTGAAGCAGCAAGCAGCAAACAAGTAGTTACCGCGATGCCGGCCCGGGTGTCCGGCCCGGCATTCGCCTAAATATTTGTAGAAAAGGAAAAAATCATGTTAGACGCCACCCTCAAAACCCAACTGAAATCCTACCTGGAAAAAGTGGTGTATCCGCTTGAGCTGGTCGCTTCTCTCGATGACAGCGCAAAAGCCCGCGAGATGAAGGAATTGCTCCAGGAGATAGTCCTGTTGAGCGACAAGATCACGCTGGTCGAGCGCATTGAAGCTGGCGTACGGACCCCGTCGTTCAGCATCAACCGTGCAGGCTCCGACATCGGCGTGCGTTTTGCCGGTGTGCCGCTGGGCCATGAATTTACCTCGCTGGTGCTGGCGCTGCTGCAAGTGGGCGGCCACACCATCAAGTTCGACGATGCCGTGATCGAGCAGATCCGCAACCTCGACGGCGATTACGAATTTGAAACGTTTATTTCGCTCTCCTGCCATAACTGCCCGGAAGTGGTGCAGGCATTGAATGCCATGGCCGTGATCAACCCGCGCATCAAGGTCACCACCATCGATGGCGGCGTCTTCCCGCAAGAAGTGGAAGCGCGCCAGATCATGGCCGTGCCGATGATGTTCCTGAACGGTGAACACTTCGGCCAGGGCCGCACGAATGTCGAGGAAATCCTCGCCAAGCTCGATACCGACGCCGGCGCCCGCCAAGCCGAAGCGCTGAACAAGAAAGACGTGTTTGACGTGCTGATCGTCGGCGGCGGCCCTGCCGGCGCGGCAGCGGCCATCTACGCGGCCCGCAAAGGCATCAGGACGGGCGTGCTGGCCGAGCGTTTCGGCGGCCAGGTGCTCGATACCCTGGCGATTGAGAACTTTATCTCGGTCAAGGAAACGGATGGTCCGAAGTTCGCCGTGGCGCTGGAGCAGCACGTCAAGGAATACGAAGTCGACATCATGAACACCCAGCGCGCCGCGAAACTGACGCCGGGCAAACTGGTGGAGATCGAAACGGCGAATGGCGCCGTCCTGAAAGCCAAGACCGTCATCCTGGCCACCGGTGCCCGCTGGCGCGAAATCAACGTGCCGGGCGAGAAGGAATACCGCAACCACGGTGTCGCCTACTGCCCGCACTGCGATGGCCCGCTGTTCAAGGGCAAGCGCGTGGCCGTGATCGGCGGCGGCAACTCGGGCGTGGAAGCGGCGATCGACCTGGCCGGTCTCGTGAAACACGTGACCTTGATCGAGTTCGGCGCGGAATTGCGCGCCGATGCGGTGCTGCAACGCAAGCTGCACAGCCTGCCTAACGTGAGCGTGATCACGTCGGCGCAAACGACGGAAATCCACGGCGACGGCAAGATCGTCAATGGCCTCAGCTACACGGACCGCGTCAGCGGCGAGTCGAAAAAGGTCGAGCTGGAAGGCGTCTTCGTGCAGATCGGCCTGGTGCCGAACACGGAATGGCTGAAGGGCACGCTGGCCCTGTCGCGCCACGGCGAAATCGAAGTGGACGCCCGCGGCCAGACCTCGATTCCCGGCGTGTTTGCGGCCGGCGACGTCACCACGGTGCCGTACAAGCAGATCATCATCGCCACGGGCGAAGGTGCGAAGGCAGCC
Source organism: Janthinobacterium sp. FT14W (assembly GCF_009208755.1). NCBI lineage: Bacteria > Pseudomonadati > Pseudomonadota > Betaproteobacteria > Burkholderiales > Oxalobacteraceae > Janthinobacterium > Janthinobacterium sp. FT14W. The sequence continues at coordinate 120,820 of NZ_WFLL01000006.1, forward strand.
CTGTCCGCCTTTGACCACCTGATCCGCTCGGACGACGAGGAAGTGGTCGATGAAGCGGCAGCGAAAGAAGCATTGACGGCGTAACTGTCTACGCTGAAAAAAACCGGAACGGCCGCGAGGCCCTTCCGGTTTTTTTATGCGCAGAGGAAACTTAGCTGCCCGCGTACAGCGGGTTGCCGGCCACATACACTTGAATCCCGTCGACGGCCATGTCCTTCGGCGCGATCTCGCTCAGGGCAAAGACGGTCTTGTTGTGGAAGGTTTGCACGTGCCACGTAAAACGCTGGCCCGCGCGCGTGATGGTGACGGTTTCGCCGCGCGTGACGTTGATGTGGCGCGTGCCGGGCTGCAGGTCGATGCTGCGCTGGGCGGCGCCATGGTGGGCCGGGGTGCCATAGTCGGCGGCCGTGCCCGTGGGGCCGGCCGCGATGGCGGACGTCGCGAGGATGGCGCACAGGATGGCCAGGGCGCTGCGGTGGGTATTGAACATGCGGATCTCCAAGAATAGGCTGGGCGCGGTGAGTAAGCGCGCCGTTTTATCGTAGTGGCTGCACCGGGATCGCCGGTTTTGCAACACGGCATCCTAAGCGTTTCATGTCTGATCTGCAAAGTCCCATTTCACAGCTGCACCGTCGCCGCCAGCGGCACGTCCGGCGCCAGGTGGCTGGTCAGCACGATGCACTGGCGCGCCAGCCGGGCCGGTTCGGCCAGGCGCGCGCGCAGGTGGGCCATGGCAGCCGCATCGAGGCCATTGAACGGTTCATCGATCAGCAGCAGGCGCACGGGCAAGGCGAGGGCCAGCGCCAGTTGCAGCTTTTTATGCTGGCCCAGGGACAGGGCGGTGATGCTTTGCTGCAAGGTCGACGTCATGGCAAACGCGCCCAGTTCTGCATTCAGCAGGGCCTGGTCGGTGCCCGGATACAGGGCCAGGTGCAGGTCGAGAAATTCGTGCACCTGCAGCCAGGGCAGGGCGGGCGCGTCGCCGCCGCAATAGAAGGCGCGCGCGCGGTAGGCCAGCGGCATGCTACCGCTGTCGATGTCGTCCAGGCGGATGGCTCCGCGCGCGGGCAACAGGGCGCCGCCCGCCAGCTTCAGCAGGGTGGTCTTGCCGGCCCCGTTGGCGCCGCGCAGCCAGGTGATGCCGGGACCGAAGCGCTGGTTGAAGCGCTGGAACACGCTGTGCGTGGCAAAGTGGAAATCGAGCTGCTCGACGTGCAGCATGGGAGTAGGGGCAGTCAATTCCATAATTCGCTTCCGATGGCGCTCAAGGCTAGGATGGAGAAAACGACGAGGGCGACGCGGCCCCGCGCCGTCAGGCGGGGCAAGCCGACGATGGCCAGCAGGGCCGCGCTGGCGGTGACGGCGTAGACGCTGGTCACGCGCCGCTGCAGGGCGGCAGGATCGATGCAGTACAGCAAGACGCCAGCACCGAGCAGCACGGCAACGGCGGGCAGCAGGCTGGCGGCGCAGGCCAGGCGCGTCAAGGCCGTGCTGGCCAAGGGCCAGGCGTTCAGCGATGGAGATAGCAAGCCGATCTGTTCACGCACGGCCTTGTCGCCCCGGTCCGTCACAATGACGAGGCTGGCGCTGGCCAGCAAGCCGAGCAAGGGGGCGGGCACGAGGGGCGCGCGCAGCAGCCAGGCCAGCATGCTGGCGCCAGCGCCGGCCAGCAAGATGCTTTGCTGCCGGCCGACCACGTTCTCGTTGCGCCAGAACGGCAGCCAGAACAGCTGGCGCCACAGGAATGCAGTGCGCCAGCGGGGCAGCCGCGGCATGTAGACGGTCATCGTGGGCGGGCGGGCCCTTGATGCGGGACGCGGCATGCGCAGGCGCTGCGCCACGATGAGCGTCGTCAGCAGCCAGGCCAGCAGCCAGGCGGCGACGGTGGCGGCCATGCCGGGCGCGGCGATGGGGCGCAGCCAGGGCGGCGACTGCAGCAGCCAGATAGCGGCCGAGACGGCATAGGCGAGGCCCAGCGGCAGCATCAGCAGGCCGGCCACGGCGATATCGGCTTGCCAGCGCAAGCGGCGTGGCAAGGGCAACTGGCGCAGCCAGGCGGCAATGCTGGCCGGCAGCAGCCGCTTGCGCAGCAGCCAGGCGGGCAGGCAGGTCAGCAGGGCTTGCGCGCTGACGATAGCCAGGGCGGCGGGCCAGGGCAGGCTCATGGCGAGAAAGCCGGGCAGGGCGATGACGCTGAGTAAGCCCAGCAGGACGGGACCTGCCAGGAATACGAGGATTTCCATGGAACTGGCGAGGCTGGCGGCAAATTGCAGCAAAGCATGATGGGCCAGGCGCAAGCGCAGGGCGAGGTAGGGGGAAAGACTGCGGGACAGGCGCATCAGGCAGGAGCGGCAGAGTCGGCAAGAGCGCTGATTCTAACAGCCGGGGTCAGCCCCCCGGAGAAGTTAGCGTTGAGCTTGACGTTGGCGGTATTGAGGGTCTGCCCCCAAAATGGGAAAAGCCCTTTGGTTCAGAGAACCAAAGGGCTTTTCTTTTATTGGCGGAGCGGACGGGACTCGAACCCGCGACCCCCGACGTGACAGGCCGGTATTCTAACCAACTGAACTACCACTCCAAGCTCGTATGATCTGTGTTGCTGATCCATGAAGCACTGGATAATTTTCTGTTTGGTGGTGGGTGCTGAGAGGCTCGAACTCCCGACCTACGCCTTGTAAGGGCGCCGCTCTACCAACTGAGCTAAGCACCCGCATACCCAGAAAACTATCCCGACGTTTGTCACCACGTCTGGAAGAGGCACTATTATAGGGGGCGCCTTCCCCCTTGTGCAACTATTCTTGGGGGCTAAAAGCAGTTTTTTTTGCTGAAAAGCGCAAAAATGTTCAAGTGGGGGGGGAGGATGATGCCTTTTCCGGCGCATTTGTGGTCCCGGAATGGGAAAAGCCCTTCGGTTCAGAGAACCAAAGGGCTTTTCTTTTATTGGCGGAGCGGACGGGACTCGAACCCGCGACCCCCGACGTGACAGGCCGGTATTCTAACCAACTGAACTACCACTCCAAGCTCGTATGATCTGTATTGCTGATCCATGAAGCACTGGACAGTTTTCTGATTTGGTGGGTGCTGAGAGGCTCGAACTCCCGACCTACGCCTTGTAAGGGCGCCGCTCTACCAACTGAGCTAAGCACCCATTGCTTGTCTCAGAAAACCATCCCGACGTTTGTCACCACGTCTGGAAGAGGCGCTATTATAGGACGACGGAAATCCTTGTGCAAGCGCTTTTTTCACATTATTCAGTGATATTCCATTGCGACAGCATCCACGCCATATTGAACGCATTCTCGGCGATGGCGTTATAGCGGCCCGAAGCGCCGCCGTGGCCGGCGCCCATATTCGTTTTCAGCAGCAAGGGATTGCCATCCGTTTTATACGCGCGCAGCTTGGCCACATACTTGGCCGGTTCCCAGTACATGACCTGGCTGTCGTTGAGGCCCGTCGTCACCAGCATGGCTGGATAATTCTTGCGCGCAATGTTGTCGTAGGGCGAGTAGCTGAGCATGTAGTCGTAGGCCGCCTTCTGGTTCGGGTCGCCCCATTCCAGGTACTCGCCCGTCGTCAGGGGCAGGCTGGCGTCCATCATGGTGTTCATCACGTCGACAAACGGCACGGCCGCGTGCACGGCGTGGAACAGCTCGGGGCGCATGTTGACGACGGCACCCATCAGCAAGCCGCCCGCGCTGCCGCCCTGGATGATGAGGCGGTTCGGGCTCGTCCATTTTTCGCGCACCAGGTAGTCGGCGCTGTCGATGAAGTCATTGAAGGTGTTTTTCTTCTTCATCAGCATGCCGTCCTCATGCCATGCTTCGCCCATGTCCGTGCCGCCGCGGATATGCGCCTGCGCATAGATGACGCCCCGCTCCAGCAGGCTGATGCGGGACAGGCCAAAGCTGGCTTCCGTCGAGATGCCATACGAACCGTAGGAATACAGCAGCAGCGGCGCTGAACCGTCGAGCTTGACGCCCTTCTTGTAGACGATCCACAGCGGCACTTGCACGCCGTCGCGCGCCGTCACCCACAGGCGCTGCGTCGCGTAGCGGCTGCCGTCGTAGCCGCCCACGATTTCCTGCTGCTTCAGCACCGTGCGCTTGCCGTCCTGCATGCTGACGTCGATGACGGCGGGCGGCGTGACGGGCGACTGGTAAGACATGCGAAATTGCGTGGCGGAAAATTCCGGCGTGCCGGCCGCCGTGGCCAAGTAGACGGCATCGTCGAACTGCACGGTTTTCCAGTTTTTATGGGCGAAATCGTAGATGCGCGCGCGGTTCAGGGCGCGCGTCTTTTCCATCACCACCAGGTAGCCCTGGAAGGCGTCGATGGACTGGATCACGGCATCCTTGTTGTGCGGCACGAAGGGCTTCCAGTTCTTCGGCTGCGCAGCGTTCAATGGCGCGCTGACGATGCGGAAGTTTTTCGCATCCTTGTTGGTCCGAATGTACAGCTGGCCGTCGCGGTGCTCCACGTCGTAGCGGTGGCCTTTCTCGCGCTTCAGCACGGATTGGAAGCTGCCTTCCGGCTTGTTCGTTGGCAACAGCAGCACTTCGCTGGTATCGGTGCTGCGCGACGTGAGCACAAAGTAGCGATGGTCGCGCGTGCGGCTCACGCCGATGGCGAACTGTTCCACCGGCTCGTGGTAGACCTGTTGCGCCGTGCCGCCCAAGGGCAGGCGGAACAGGCGGTCCGCGCGCTTGGTGGTGGCGTCTTCCTGCGTCAGCATCAGGGTGGCATTGTCCGCCGCCCAGGCCAGCGAGGTGACTCTCGGCATGCTGTCGGTCAGCAATTTACCCGTCTTCAAATCCTTGACGTGCAGCTCGTACTGGCGAAAGCCCGTCGTGTCGGTGGTGTAGGCCAGCAACTGCGCGTTCGGGCTGATGGCAAACGCGCGCACGGCAAAGAATTTCTGGCCTTCGGCCAGCTGGTTCTGGTCCAGCAGGATTTCCTCGGCCGCCTGCGCATCGTAGGCGCCGCCGGCGCCGACGGGGCGGCGGCAGTGGACAGGATACTGCTTGCCCGCTTCCGTGCGCGTGTAATAGTAGAAATTGCCCTGGCGCGCAGGCACGGACAGGTCCACTTCCTGCATGCGGCCCTTGATTTCCGCATACACCTTGTCGGCCAGCGGCTGGATCGGGGCCGTGACGGCGGCCGTATAGGCGTTTTCCGCATTCAGGTAATCGATCACGGCGGGATCGGTCTTCTTTTGCAGCCAGCGGTAGTCGTCCGTGACGACGGTGCCGTGGCGCGTTTCCTGCCAGGCTGTCTTGGCGGCCACCGGTGCGGTGGCGAGGGGAGCGTCGGCGGCCAGCGCGGATGGCGCCAGCGTGGACAGCAGCAGGGCCGGCACGATGGATGAGCAGGCGGCCAGGCGGCGCAAGGCATGATGTGCTGTAGACAAGGCAACTCCTTTGAATAGTTGTGTCAGGATTGTAATCTTGCCATTGAGAAAAGCAACCGCTGATCGCCGCCATCGGGCCCGTGCGTTTCAACTTGCATCCCGGCCCATTTCCGGTAATACTGTATGCATGAACAGTATCTTGCCGCAACCGTTTGCCGGCAAGCCGATCCGCCGCGAGGTGTTTTTTGATTCCATCTGCCCCTACACTTGCCGAAGCACCCGCCGTGCGCCGCTGGATCGCCCACCTGGACATGGATGCCTTCTTTGCCTCCGTGGAACTGTTGAAATATCCGGAATTGCGGGGCGAGGCCGTCGTCATCGGCGGCGGGCGCCTGCAGCAGCCCGTGCTGCAAGCCGACGGCACGCGGCAGTTTGCGCGCATGCGCGACTACGTGGGGCGCGGCGTCGTCACCACGTCCACCTATGCGGCGCGCGCGTTCGGCGTGTTTTCCGCCATGGGCATCATGAAGGCGGCCAAGCTGGCGCCCGACAGCATCCTGCTGCCCGCCGATTTCGAGGCGTACCGCGAATATTCCGCCCGCTTCAAGCAAGCCGTGGCGCATCTGTGTCCCATCATCCAGAACGTCGGCATCGATGAAATCTATATCGACCTGACGGAGCACGGCGAGCAGGCGCCGGCCATGGCGGCGCGCCTGAAGGCGGCCGTATTCGAGGCGACGGGTCTGTCGTGCTCGATTGGCCTGGCGCCCAACAAATTGCTGGCGAAAATATGTTCCGACCTGGAAAAACCCGACGGCTTGACTATCTTGCAGCCCGAGGATATCGCAACGCGCGTGTGGCCCTTGCCGGCGAAAAAGATCAACGGCATCGGGCCGAAAGCCACGGCCAAGCTGGAAGCGCTGGGTGTCAATACCATCGGCCAGCTGGCGCAGGCCGACATGGCCATGCTGCGCACGCAGTTTGGCGACCTGTACACGGGCTGGCTGCGCCAGGCGGCGCTGGGCATCGACGAGCGGCCCGTGCAGACGAGCCGGGAAACCAAGTCCGTCAGCCGCGAAACGACGTTCGAGCGCGACTTGCAGGTGGTGCGCGACCGCGCCACCCTGTCGGAAAAGCTGGAAAGCCTGTGCACGCGCGTGGCGGGCGACCTGGATAAACAGTCGCTGGCGGGGCGCACGGTGGGCGTCAAGCTGCGCTTCGAGGATTTCAGCACCGTCACGCGCGACATTACCTTGCCCAGCGCCACGGCGGACGCGGCCGCCATCCTGCGCGCCAGCCGCGATTGCCTGCGGCGCGTGCCATTTGAAAAGAAAATCCGCCTGCTGGGCGTGCGCATCTCGACCTTGTCCGATCCGGCCGTCGTGACGCGGCAGGTGCCGGCTCAGGCGGAGCTGTTTCCCGCCCTGTAGCGGCATTCCCCACGCATCAACAACACCGCGCCAGTCCGCGCTTTTGACGGCATTCCCGTGTCGAAAGTGTAGAATGGCGTTCCCCTGGCACTACTGAAACAAACGGAAGACAAAAACTATGTGGTTCAAGAATCTTCAGATTTACCGCCTGCCCGCACCATGGGCTTATACGCCAGAACAACTGGAAGAGGCCTTGTCCTCGAACAAATTTACGCCGGCGACCAGCATGGATCTGATGCGCCAGGGCTGGGATACGCCACGCCCGAACGGCGGCCTGGTCCACGTGGTCAACAAGCAGATGCTGATCTTGCTGGGCACGGAAAAGAAATTGCTGCCAGCGACCGTCATCAACCAGGTGGCCAAGGCCCGCGCTGCCGAGATGGAAGAAGCGCAAGGCTTTGCGCCTGGCAAGAAAGCCATGAAAGAATTGAAGGAACGCGTGGCCGACGAGCTGCTGCCGCGCGCCTTCAGCATCCGCAGCAACGTCTGGACGTGGATCGACCCCGTCAATGGCTGGCTGGTGGTCGATGCCGCCAGCCCGGCGAAAGCCGATGAAGTCATCAAGCTGCTGTTGAAAGCCGTGGATAAATTGCCGCTGGAAAGCCTGCGCGTGCAGCGCTCGCCCGTGGCGGTGATGACGGAATGGCTGCAGGCCGACGACGCGCCTGCCGGCTTCACGGTGGACATGGACACGGAATTGCGCGCCACGGGCGAAAGCAAGGCCACCGTGCGCTACGTGCGCCACACCCTGGAAGCGGACGACGTGCGCCGCCACATCGCGGCCGGCAAGCAGTGCACGCGCCTGGCCATGACGTGGAACGACAAGATATCCTTCGTGCTGACGGAGTCCCTGGCCATCAAGAGCGTCAAGCCGCTGGACGTGATCAAGGAAACGGAATCGAGCACGAAGAACGACGAAGAACGTTTCGACGGCGACGTGATGCTGATGACGGGCGAGCTGAGCAAGCTGATGGCCGACGTGGTCGAAGCTCTGGGCGGCGAAGCGACGGTGTAAGCACGTCATGCGGTAACAAGAAAAGGAGCTGAGGCTCCTTTTTTTTCGCCTGCATAATGCGAGGAAGAGCGATGCGAGGAAGATAAAAAAGCGCCTTGCACGGTGAAGTGCAAGGCGCTTTTCAGACAAGCTAATTTAGGACGTCAAATTAGAACTTGTAGTTGCCGGTGATGTAGAACGAACGCATCATTGGATCGGCGTAGCGTGGGTCGAAACCGATCTGGTGGCCCGACGAAGAGCGCAGCGACAGCGGTGGTGCACGGTCGAACAGGTTTTTGATACCTGCGCGGATCGTGGTTTGCTTGTCAAAGGCGAAACGTGCTTGCCAGTCGAACGTGGTGTACGACGGTACTTGCAGGCGGAAGTTTTTCTCTTCTTTTTGGGCTGCCACGTCGTACACGGTAGCGGCTGCATCGGTGTAGCCGTTACGGTAGTTGACCGTGACCGTGTTGCTCAGGCGGCCCGTATCCAGGGTCGTCGTCAGCTTCATCAGGTTGCGGAACGTGACTTCGTTGGTGTCGCCGAAGAAGTCCATATTGCTGGTGTACACATTGTCGCTACCAGCTTTGGTGTAGTTGGCGTGCAACATGTGCGTACCGCTCAATTGGGCGGTCAGCTTGCCGAAGTCAAACTTGTGGTTGGCCGACAGATCCCAGTCGATACCACGGTATTCCTTCTTGCCGATGTTGACCGACAATTTCTTGAATGCGTAGTAGGTATTGCCGGTCGACGGTTCGATATATTGCGTGAAGCTCGTTGCGTACTTGACCGGATCGGCAAATGCTTGCTCTTCGGTGATTTCCGATACGGCATTGCGCAGTTTTACGTCCCACAGGTCGGCACCGAACGAGAAGGCCGCGCTAGGCTCGACACGGAAGCCCAGGGTGAACTGTTTCGATTTTTCCGATTGCAGGTCCGGATTGCCTTGCGATACGGCGTTGTATTGCGTCGCTTCTGCGCGGCAGAGTTGCGTACCTGGGTATGGGCAGTCGAATTTCTTGGCAGTAAAGCCGGCGTTGACCAGTGGCTGGGCAATGTCCAGCATGCTTGGCGCCTTGAAGCCCGTACCGTACGAACCGCGGATCAGCACGGTTTGTACTGGCTGCCAGCGTGCCGATACCTTGTAGGTATTGGCGCTGTCTTTCTTGCCGACCGTTTTGTTGGTCAGCTTGTCATCGATCGCCTTGACGGCATCGTAACGGCCGCCAACGGTCATTTCGAACGACTTGGTCAGCGGTGCCAGCAACTCGACGAAGGCGCCGTAGGTATCGCGGCTCAGGTCGTAGGCAGGCGAGGTGTTGAAGTTGTAGATATCCTTCGACGTGCCGTTGCTGTCTGGCGACTGCTCATAGCGGTAGGTGCGGTAGTCACCACCGATACCCAGGCTGGCCTTGCCGCCTGGCAGGTCGAACAGTTCACGCGAACCGTGCGTGTCGACGCCGCGCATCGTGGTCGATGCGGTACGGATCGAACCGACGAATTGCGCGCCAGCGATTTGCGACTGGATGGCAGGCGATTGCTTGCTCGCAAACGGGTTGAATTCCGGATTGGCGATCATATCCTTGAACGCCTGGTTTTTCGCGTAGCCGCCCGTGTAGCGCTCGTCGATCGCGTTTTGCGACCAGGTCAGGCCGCTTTCGAAGTTCCATGCGCCCAGTTCGCCTTCCACACCAACGACCATGTGTTTGGTTTCGGTGATGGTGTTGCTGGCGCGCAGGCCGAAGTCCGTCGTACGGTAGTTGGCGGTGACCGATTTGACATCGGCGCGTTGCGCTGGCGTCAGGTATGGCGACACATAGGTGTTGTACAGCGCGCTGTCCTTGGCGATCGAAATCGGGATCGGATTGGCGGCGATACGCGCGGTCAGGTCGAAGCGCGAGTAGGCGACTTCAGCGAACGCGTTCAGGTTGTCGTTCAGCTTATACGTGCCTTTGGTGAACAGGCTGTCGCGTTTCGATTGCGGTACGATTTCCACGGTGGAGCCGGTGTCGAAACCGCAAGCGCGTGCATTGCTGGTCGTTTTGTAGGAGTTTTCTGGGCATCCGCTGTTCATCAACAGGTAAGGCGTGAATGCGGTCGACTTGCTATCCGGGTTGTTATAGGCAACGGTGGCGCCAGCTGGTGCAGCCGAGGTGCTGGTGCGGTCCCAGATGTAATCCTTGCCGTTGCGGCTGAATGGCAGGAATGATCTTTTGGCGAACGTACGGTCGCTTGCCTTCAGTTTCGACTGCTCGTCGTGGCGGTACGAAATCAGCACGTTGAAACGGTCTTCTTCCAGGTCGCCGAAACCATAGGTGACGCTGGTATTCCAGGCGTTGCCGCCCTTGTCTTCCGGACCGCCATAGGTGGCTTCCAGGGTGGCGCCTTGCTGGTTTTTCTTCAGGATGAAGTTGACTACGCCGGCGATGGCGTCCGAGCCGTACAGTGCCGAAGCGCCGTCGGTCAGGATCTCGACGCGCTCAACGGCGCTCATCGGGATGGCATTCAGGTTGACCGTGGTGCCGGAACCTTGTGGCGCGATACGGCGGCCGTTCAACAGCACCAGGGTGTAGGTTTCGCCGATACCGTGCAGCGATGCGCTGGTATTGCCGCCCGAATTCGAACCAGCGGCGACGGCGCCGATGGTGAAGCCTTGCATGGCAGGCAGGGCCTGGATCAGGTCGGCTACCGAAGTGGCGCCCGATTTGGCGATCGCTTCTTGCGACAGGCGCTGCACAGGCAAGGCGCCTTCGACGGCGATACGCTTGATACTCGAACCGGTAATTTCAACTTTTTGAATTGCTTCGTCCGCCATGGATTGGCCAGAGAACAAGACGCTACCTGCCAGTACGGTCAGGGCCAGGCGTACGCTGCGTACGCCGATTTTTTCTTTAAATGCCATTGTAACAATTACTCCGTAGTAGTTTTAATAACGACAAGCGGTACACGAGCACGTATCTGGCTATCGGATAGATGACCAGAGTGCTCGTGTACGGTAGGCGGAACCACGTCGGTGGGAGGTGGAGGACTACTTAGCGCAATATTGTTATAAATGCACTTTTGACTTGTCGAGGCAAACATTATGTCGTCTCAGCAAGAAAAAATGCACCTCAACCGTGTCGGATTTGGCAATAAATTATGGATACAGAAGAATATTTAATTTTAATGTTAAATTACAGTTTTATATTTTTAAATATCGCCGTTTTAAAAAATGATCAATGGCGTTTTTTTACAACATAAAATTATTGTATTGGCAATTCGATGTTGTGCCGACAATAATTCGATGAAAAGTGTTGCTTTGCAGAATATGTGAAAGGTGAAAAAATGTAAAAAAGCCCGTTGAAAACGGGCTTTTCAAATTGTGACGGCGCGTCAGTCAGAGCATTTGCCGGCCTGCTGTCTGCGCCCTGCCAGCCAGCGGCTTACAAGGGCTGGAACACGCCGGCGGCGCGGTTCTTTTGCACATTGTCCCAGGCAAAGATCTGGCCATTCATGGCCACGTACACGCCGGCTGGCAAGGTTTGCGCCACGCCGCAGGCAAAGCCCAGGTTGAACAGGGCATCGGAGTTGTCGATTTCGTAGGGAATCATGGCGCCCGTCAAAATGACCGTTTGCTGCAGGTTGGCCGCGCCCAGCACTTGCGCCGTTTCGCGCATGGTGTCGGTGCCGTGGATGATGACGATGGCTTTTTCCTGTGCCGCGCGGCACGAGGCCAGCACGCGCTGGCGGTCCGCATCCTGCATGTCGAGCGAGTCCAGCAGTGGCAATTGCTCCAGCGCCACGGGTGCCGTCATGCGCGCGCGGGCTATCGCTGCCGGCAAATGACTGTCGGAAAAGCCCAGGGTACCGTTCAATTCGTTGTAGTGCTTGTCGAAAGTGCCGCCAGTGGCGAGTATGCGCAAAGTCATGATGTGGTCACGATGTCAGTGGAGAATGACGCGCATGATATCGTGGATTGGCACCGTTGCGTGAATGGCGCTGCAGATGGGGACGTGCTTGTCGCCCCGCGCTTGCGCCGCATCTGGAAAATCCGGCCATCTGTGAGTACACTGGTTTCTTTGTTTGCCTATCGACCCGACTCCGTATGAAAGCGCTCGCTCCCGGCACCGTCATTTTTCACCGCCACCGCGGTTACGGTGTGATCACGTCCGTCAATTTGCTGACGGGCTGGATCGCCGCCCGTTTCGGCAGCGAAGCGCGCACCCTGGACCTGAATCTGTCGACCGACGACGTGCAGTTTGCCGATGGCGAAGCGATCCTGTTTCGCCGCGCGCCGCCCGACCGCATGCCGCACGCGCGCCTGATGGCCATGGTGCGCGAGCTGCACCAGGCCGGTTACCAGAAACTGTATCTGTATTCCTGGCCGAAACCGTCGGGCCTGCACTGGCGCTGGCATTTGTTTACGGGGCCGCGCGACTGGATGCAGCGCCCTTGGCGCGAGGGGTGGTACGGTTCGGGCGCCGATTACAACGTCAACCCCGTGATGGGCTGGGGCGATACGCCAGGCGCCTCCACTGCGGAGCTGATCGATGCGCTGGCCCGTTTCGACCCGCAGGGGCTGGCGCAGGCGCTGGGGCGCGACGACGACCATAGCGAGTGGTTTGGCCGCGTCTGCGACGCCTTGCTGCCCGATTATATGTACAGCCTGGACATGCAGCGCAGCGATGGGGGCCCCTTGCCCGACATGCCGCCCGTGCCGGTGGTTGCCGTGCGCGCCGGCGTGGCGCCGTATGCGGGGCCGCAGATCGCCTGGCCGCCCGGCTGGGCCGGCCTGTGGCGCGGCCGGCACGTGCTGCCCGCGCCGGCCATCGGCATCACGGGCGAGCCGGACCTGCTGAAGGGCTTTCAGCGTTCCTGAGGCGTTTGGCGCGCGTGCTGCAGTGCCTGGGGATTGAGCAGGCGCGTGCATTGACCTTGCGTAAAATCGACGATGTTTTGCAAGGCGTAGCGGAAATACAGTTCATAGCTGTCACGCTCGACGTAGCCCAGGTGTGGCGTGGCCAGCACGTTCGCCAGCCGCAGCAATGGCGAGCCGGGCGGCAGCGGTTCGTCCGTAAACACGTCCAGCGCGGCGGCGCCCGGGCGTCCCTGCGGCAGCGCCGCTTCCAGCGCGCCATCGGCGACCAGCTCGGCGCGGCTGGTGTTGACGAACAGGGACGTTGCTTTCATGCGCGCCAGGTCCTCGGCCGTTACCAGTCCCCGCGTGGCGTCGGACAGGCGCAGGTGCAAGGTCAGCACGTCCGCCTGTGCAAAAAATGCCTCGCGCGATGCCGCCGCCGTATCGCCGGCCGCCACGGCCGCCGCGCGGCTCGCTTCGCTGCCCCATACGAGGATGTTCATGCCGAAGGCGCGGCCATAACCGGCGATCAATTGACCGATCTTGCCGTAACCCCAGATCGCCAGGGTGCGTCCCTTGAGCACCGTGCCCAAGGTGTTGCGCGCCGGCTCCAGCGACGCCGTCTGCCACAGCCCCTCCTGTAAATGTTGCGCGTACGGCACGATCTTGCGCTGCGCCGCCATGATCAGCGCCCACGTCAGTTCGGCCGGCGCCGTGGGCGAGCCGATGCCTTCTGCGATGGCGATGCCCAGTTCCGTGGCGGCCGGCACGTCGATGTGTCCGCTGACCTTGCCCGTTTGCGAAATCAGCTTCAGATTCGGCAGTTTCGACAGCAAGGCCCGGTTGAAACTGCTGCGTTCGCGGATCAGCACCAGCGCATCGAACGGCGCCAGGCGGATCGCCAGCTGGCCCAGGCCCCGCGCCGTATTGCTGAATACTTTGACCTCGTGGCCATCGAGCAACTGGAAGCAATCGAGGCCGCGCACGGCATCCTGGTAATCATCAAGTATGGCAATTTTCATGGTGGATGGCCGATTTTAGTAAGGATTTGGTAGGGAAATAACAGGATACGGGAAATGCTGAATAGCCTACTACATTAGTCAAGCTATTCTCCTACATTTTTGCGAGAATAGCTGTTACGCGGGTGTACAATCGCCGGCACTTTTGAAGCTTCCTGATTATAGTTATAGCGCAAACTGTTCCTGCAGCCTGGGTGCATGATCCAGGTAAACGACACCAGAGCCCTGCCCGCGTGAACACGCCGCCTGCAGTGAGCCGCAGCCACCTCTCGACGATGCTGCCTGTCTTGCCGGAACGACCAGAATTTCTTTTATTGGTATTGGAGGTAATATGAATCAGCCCGTCATGGGTGGCGTCGCCGCACTCAACGTCCCAGCTTATATTAAACAACAGAAACTGATCAACTGGGTGGCCGACATTGCCGCGCTCACCAAGCCGGACCGCATCTACTGGTGCGACGGCTCGCAGGAAGAGTACGAGCGCCTGTGCGCCGAGATGGTTGCCAGCGGCACCATGAAAAAACTGAATGGGGAAAAGCGCCCGAATTCCTACCTGGCCTGCTCCGACCCTAGCGACGTGGCCCGCGTCGAAGACCGTACCTATATCTGCTCGGCAACGAAGGAAGCGGCCGGCCCCACGAATAACTGGACCGAGCCTGGCGAGATGCGCCACACCCTGAACGGTCTGTTCGATGGCTGCATGCGCGGCCGTACCATGTATGTCGTGCCGTTCTCCATGGGCCCGCTGGGTTCGCCCATCGCGCACATCGGCGTGGAACTGTCCGACTCGCCTTACGTGGCCGTCAACATGAAGATCATGACCCGCATGGGCCGTGCCGTGTACGATGTGCTGGGTACCGATGGCCAGTTCGTGCCCTGCGTGCACAGCGTGGGCGCACCGCTGGCTGCCGGCCAGGCCGACGTGAAATGGCCGTGCAACAGCACCAAGTACATCGTGCATTTCCCGGAAACACGCGAAATCTGGTCCTTCGGTTCGGGCTACGGCGGCAACGCCTTGCTGGGCAAGAAGTGCTTCGCCCTGCGCATCGCCTCGAACATGGGCTACCAGGAAGCGCAAGCATCGGACAACAACCCGGGCTGGCTGGCCGAACACATGCTGATCCTCGGCGTGGAATCGCCGGAAGGCAAGAAGCACTACGTTGCGGCGGCTTTCCCTTCGGCCTGCGGCAAGACCAACTTCGCCATGCTGATTCCACCGGCAAGTTTTAACGGTTGGAAAGTGACCACCATCGGCGACGATATCGCCTGGATCAAGCCGGGCGCCGATGGCCGTTTGTACGCGATCAACCCGGAAGCGGGCTACTTCGGCGTGGCGCCGGGCACCAACGAAAAGACCAATTACAACTGCATGGCGTCCATGCGCGACAACACGATTTTCACCAACGTGGCGCTGACGGACGACGGCGACGTGTGGTGGGAAGGCTTGACCAAGGAAGCGCCTAGCCATTTGATCGACTGGCAGGGCAAGGACTGGACGCCGGCGTCCGGCACCAAGGCCGCGCACCCGAACGCGCGCTTCACTGTTGCGGCAACGCAAAACCCAGTGATCGACGCCGCCTGGGACGATCCGGCCGGCGTGCCGATCTCGGCCTTCATTTTCGGCGGCCGCCGCTCGACCACCGTGCCGCTGGTCACGGAAGCGCGCAACTGGGTCGAAGGCGTCTACATGGCCGCCACCATGGGTTCCGAAACCACGGCTGCGGCCGTGGGCCAGATGGGCGTCGTGCGCCGCGATCCATTTGCCATGCTGCCGTTTATCGGCTATAACATGAGCGATTACTTCCAGCACTGGCTGGACATGGGCGTCAAGGTGGGTAAAGTCAACCCGGCCGCCCTGCCGAAGATCTATTGCGTCAACTGGTTCCGTACGGACGAGGCAGGCAAGTTCGTCTGGCCTGGCTTTGGCGACAATATGCGCGTGCTGAAGTGGATGCTGGACCGCATCGAAGGCAAGGCCGGCGGCGTGGAAAACCTGTTCGGCACGACGCCGCAGTATGGCGACCTGAACTGGGATGGCTTGCCATTCACGCAAGAACAGTTCGACACCATCACCTCGATCGACAAGGCCGCATGGGTGGAAGAATTGAAATTGCATACGGAGTTGTTTGAAAAACTCGCGTA
The DNA here is from genome assembly GCF_009208755.1 of Janthinobacterium sp. FT14W. Taxonomy (NCBI): domain Bacteria; kingdom Pseudomonadati; phylum Pseudomonadota; class Betaproteobacteria; order Burkholderiales; family Oxalobacteraceae; genus Janthinobacterium; species Janthinobacterium sp. FT14W. The sequence continues at coordinate 136,586 of NZ_WFLL01000006.1, forward strand.
TCATCTGCCGCAAGAATTGGCAGATAACAAGGCTGCGCTGGAAAAGCGGCTGAGTGCATAAGTAAGTTAACGTCAAGCAGCGCCTGACCAGCGTAGCGCACCGCGCAGCAGCTTGTCAGGTGTGGAGAGTTGTAGTGGGGGGAGAAACACGCCGGCAAAGACTGGCGTGCGATAAATGACACGCCGGCAACGACTGGCGTGCTGGCAAGAAGAGAAACGGCGCGGATTGCATGAGCAATCCGCGCCGTTTTTTATTGCGCCTTTGATGGTGGCTAGCCAGCCTTGGCTGGCACGACATAAATAGGGTAGAGCGGGTCCGGTATTTTGGGACATTGCCCGGGCTTTTCTGGGGGAAAGTGAATGGCGAGCGGCGCCGTCTCATGCAGGCTGTCTTCCACTTCCAGCACGCCCGCGTAGGCCTTGACCTGGCGTGGCGCAGGCGATTGGCAATCAGCGACAGCCAGTTCGCGCCCCCTGCCATGGAAACTGCTGCCATAAGCAATCTTGGTGCAGACCGTGGGCCAATATCGAAATGCCGTGAAACGTCCCGCTGCAGAGAATTGCTGCCTGTCCCGCTGCTCCAGTTTTTCCTGCATGAAGTACGTCAGCAGTGGCTGATAGGCATCGTACGCCGGTGGCAGCGCCAGGCGTAATGGCTGGCTGGCCAGCGTGACCAGCATGTCGCAACTACCGCCGCGGGCCATGCGGATCTTTTCTCGCCTGGCTGCACCGTCCACGCCTACAGTGAACGGTGTCTGGCCGTCCATATTCAGTGGCGTTTTTGCCATGCGCAGCTCGGCCGTCAGGCGCCGTCCGCCGTCGCGATAGACAATATCGTAGACCTTGCCAGGCTTGAACCCTTCACCTGCCTCGACCCGGTACAGGCCGTAGGCTGCATTGACCTCGTCACTGACCTCGCGTAAACCATGCTGTAGGGCAAATCGCTTCACCTTGTCGCTGGGGCCGTCCTGTTCCTGTTTCGACCAGTCCCAAGTCAACGATGCCAAAGTGCTGCAGAGTGGCGTGAGCGGCTGTTCTTGCTTTGCGCATTGCTGCATTCCGGTATTGGCCAGAAAGCTGCCCTTATCTTGCGAGCCCATCTGCTTTTCCACATGCAGCCGCACCAGTACCGGAGTCAGCTTGCGGCCCGTGCCGCGTTCCCGGAGTTGGAAGCGCGTTGCGGAGAGGGGGATCGGCGGAGCGACGATGGAATAGCCGTCCTCATCGCTGGCCAGCGTATCGGGATACTGCCCGGGAAGAAACAAGATGCCGCGGGCATTGGCGGGCAAGGTGACGGACGGCGGACGTTTGCCCTTGGCCGGCGCCAGGTGCAGGAATTGCCCAGGTTCGTCTAGCGGGCAAGAACAGGCCCATGCTGGCAGTGCGGCGCCAGCCAATGCCAGAGCGATGCCTTGGCGCGCCAATGTTACAAGCGATGATGCGATCGACAAACGGCCCTCGGGATGAAATGGCCGCAGGGCCGGGAAAACAGTTTCCCATAGAAAAATCCGCCGGGCAAGATTCTGGACCGGGGGATGTGGCGGGACGTGTTGTTTATTGCTTCAGCAGCGCTCCCAGGTATTTACCCGTCACGCTGGCCGGATTGATGGCCACGTCTTCCGTCATCTGCCGCAAGAATTGGCAGGCAACAAGGCTGCGCTGGAAAAGCGGCTGAGGCTGAGTGCATAAGTAAGTTAGCGTCAAGCAGCACCTGACCAGCGTAGCGCGCCGCGCAGCAGCTTGTCAGGTGTGGAGAGTTGTAGTGGGGGGAGAAACACGCTGGCAACGACTGGCGTGCTGGCAAAAAGAGAAACAGCGCGGATTGCATGAGCAATCCGCGCCGTTTTTTTTGTGGCTTTTGGGGTTCAGCGAAACATGGCCGGCACGAAATAGCGCAGATTTGCGTCATCTTTCATTTTCGGGCATTGGCCAGGTTTTGCTGCCGGAAAGGATACCGGCAGTAGCGTCGTTTCGTGCAGGCGGTCCTCTACTTCCAGCACGCCGGCAAACGCTTTCACCTGGCGTGGCGCGGGCGACTGGCAATCACCGATCGCCAGTTCGCGTCCTTCGCCATGAAAGCTGCCACCGTAGGCAATACTGGTGCACAGGGCCGGCCAATAATGAAATGGAGTAAATTGTCCTGTCGCCGCCATGTGTTGTTGATCTGCCTGCTGCAATTTTTGTTGCATGAAATATAGGAGCAGTGAGGCATGCCGCTCGTAGGACGGCGGCAGTGCCAGGCGCAATGGCTGGGTTGCTACCTTGATCCGCCTGCCGCAGCTGCCGTCGTTGCTCGCCATGGGCAGGATTTCACGCCCCGGTGGCCCCTGCGGATGGATCGCAAACGGAGCGGGCTGGTTCAGGCTCAACGGTAGCGATTCCATACGCATTGCAAGTTTCAGGCGCCGTGCGCCGTCGTGGTATTCAATATCATATTGTTTGCCGGGCTTGAAGCCCTCGCGGGCCTCGATCCGATACAAGCCGTAGGCTGCATCGACTTCTTCGCTGATGTCGCGCAAGTCTTGCTGCAGGGCGAAGCGCTTGATCTTGTCGCCAGTTCGTTGTTGCTCAGGTTCGCTCCAATCCTCGGTCGCGGCGTTCAAGCTGCGGCATATCGGCAGGGAAGCGTTTTTCTGTCCGGTGCATTGCTGCATTTCCGGGCTCGCCAGGTAATAGCCTTGCAGTTGTTGCCCCATTTGCTTTTCCACGCGCAGCCGTACCACGACCGGTGTCAGCTTTGGACCCACACCACGCTCCTGGATACGAAAATTCTTTGTGGACAGGGCGACGGGTTGCCTGACTATGCTATACCTTCCTTCATCTCTGAGTACGTAATCGGGATATGTTTCAGGGAGAAACAGGACACCGCGCGCATTGGCAGGCAAGCTGATGGTGGCGGAACTGGTGCTTGTCGCCGCTGATACATGCAGGAATTTTCCTTGCTCATCCGCCATGCAGGAACAGGCAAGTGCAGCGCCCGGCAGCAGCAAACACGTCAGCGCCACGCAGCGGGTCCAGGTACGTGACGATGGTCGGGTTGACATGGTCTCTCTCGAAGAAATGGCTTGATTACCGAGCAAGATAGTTTCCCATAGAAAAATCCCCCGGGCAAGACAACTGGCCGGGGGATCGTGGGGGAAATTGGAACTTACTGCTTCAGCAGCGGCCCCAGGTATTTACCCGTCACGCTGGCCGGATTGATGGCCACGTCTTCCGGCGTGCCCGTGGCGATGATTTGTCCGCCGCCGGCGCCCCCTTCGGGGCCCAGGTCGACGATCCAGTCGGCCGTCTTGATGACGTCCAGGTTGTGCTCGATGATGACGAGGGTGTTGCCCTGGTCGCGCAGGCGGTGGATGACCTTGAGCAGCAAATCGATGTCGTGGAAGTGCAAGCCCGTGGTCGGTTCATCGAGGATGTACAGGGTGCGGCCCGTGTCGCGCTTGGACAGTTCCAGCGACAGTTTCACGCGCTGCGCCTCGCCGCCGGACAGGGTGGTGGCGCTTTGTCCCAACTTGATGTAGCCCAGGCCCACGTCGAGCAGGGTTTGCAGCTTGCGCGCGATCAACGGCACGGGCTTGAAGAATTCATGCGCCTCTTCCACCGTCATGCCCAGCACTTCCGTGATGTTCTTGCCCTTGTATTGCACTTCCAGGGTTTCGCGGTTGTAGCGCTTGCCGTGGCACACGTCGCACGGCACGTACACGTCGGGCAAGAAATGCATCTCGACCTTGATCACGCCATCGCCCTGGCACGCTTCGCAGCGACCGCCCTTGACGTTGAACGAGAAGCGGCCCGCGCTGTAGCCCCGTTCCTTGGCCGTCGGCACGGTGGAGAACAGGTCGCGGATCGGTGTAAACAAGCCCGTGTAGGTGGCGGGGTTCGAGCGCGGCGTGCGGCCGATCGGCGCCTGGTCGACGGAAATGACCTTGTCGAAGTGCTCGAGGCCGCTGATCGAGTCGTGCGGCGCCGGTTCCGTCTGCGAACCGTACAAATGGCGCGACAGGGCAGGATATAAAGTATCGTTGACCAGCGACGACTTGCCGGAGCCGGACACGCCCGTCACGCACGTCATCAAGCCTACCGGCAAGCTCAGCGACACTTTCTTCAGGTTGTTGCCCGTCGCGCCAGTAATCACCAGCTGCTTTTCCGGATTGCTGGCGTGGCGCTTGGCCGGCACGGCGATCTTCAGCTTGCCGTTCAGGTACTGCGCCGTCAGCGATTTCTTGTTTTTGAGAATATCTTGCAAGCTGCCTTCGGCGATGATTTCACCGCCATGCACGCCCGCGCCGATGCCCATGTCGACGATGTAGTCGGCCGTGCGGATGGCGTCTTCATCATGCTCGACCACCAGCACGCTGTTGCCGATGTCGCGCAAGTGTTTTAACGTTTCGATCAGGCGGTCATTATCGCGCTGGTGCAAGCCGATCGACGGTTCATCGAGCACATACATGACGCCCGTCAAACCGGAACCGATCTGCGACGCCAGGCGGATACGCTGTGCTTCGCCGCCGGACAGCGTGTCGGCGCTGCGGTCCAGCGACAGGTAATCGAGGCCCACGTTGTTGAGGAATTTCAGGCGCGAAATGATTTCCTTGACCACGCGGTCGGCGATCTCTTTCTTGGCGCCCGTCAGCTTCAGTTTTTCAAAGAACTCCAGCGTTTCGCGCAGCGGTTTTTCCGCCACCTCATAGATGGCGCGCTGCTGCTTGCCCGTACCCACCTTGACGAAGCGCGCTTCCACGCGCAGGCGCGCGCCATCGCATGAGGGGCAGCATTTTTCATTGATGAACTTGGCCAGCTCTTCCTTGACGGCCATCGAGTCCGTCTCGCGGTAGCGGCGCTGCAGATTGTTGACCACGCCTTCGAACGTGTGTTCCTTGATGACGGTGCGGCCCCGTTCGTTCACATAGCTGAAGGGAATGACTTGCTTGCCCGAACCATACAGCACGGCTTGTTGCGCATTCAAGTCCAGCTGCTCGAACGGCATATCGAGGTCGAACTCGTAAAAGGCGGCCAGGTTCGTCAGCATCTGGAAGTAAAACTGGTTGCGGCGGTCCCAGCCCTTGACGGCGCCCGAGGCCAGCGACAGGTTCGGGAACGCGACGATGCGTTTCGGGTCAAAGAACTCAATGTGTCCCAGGCCGTCGCACTCGGGGCAGGCGCCCATGGGGTTGTTGAACGAGAACAGACGCGGCTCCAGTTCCTGCAGGGAATAGCCGCACACATTGCATGCGAACTTGTTGGAGTACACGTGTTCCTGGGCCGTATCCATTTCGTAGGCAATGGCGCGGCCGTCGGCCAGGCGCAGGGCTGTCTCGAAACTTTCCGCTAGGCGCTGCTTGATGTCCTGGTTCACTTTCACCCTGTCGATGACGACGTCGATCGTGTGTTTTTCCGTTTTCTTTAATTTCGGGAGGTCATCGACTTCATAGATCTTGGCAGCATGCGTGCCGCTTTGCACGCGGAAGCGCACGAAGCCCTGCGCCTGCATCTGCTCGAACAGGTCCACGTGCTCGCCCTTGCGGTTGGCGACGACGGGCGCCAGTATCATCAGCTTGGTGTCTTCCGGCATGGCCAGCACGGCATCGACCATTTGCGACACGGACTGGGCCGCCAGCGCGTTTTCCGGGTGGTCGGGGCAGTACGGCGTGCCGACACGCGCGTACAGCAGACGCAGGTAATCGTGGATTTCCGTCACGGTGCCCACCGTCGAGCGTGGGTTGTGCGAAGTTGCCTTTTGTTCGATGGAGATGGCGGGGGACAGGCCCTCGATCAGGTCGACGTCCGGCTTTTCCATCAGTTGCAGGAACTGGCGCGCGTAGGCCGACAGCGATTCGACGTAGCGGCGCTGGCCTTCCGCGTACAAGGTGTCGAAGGCCAGCGAAGACTTGCCGGAGCCGGACAAGCCGGTAATCACGATCAGCTTATTGCGCGGCAAATCGAGACTGATATTCTTGAGGTTATGCGTGCGAGCACCGCGAATGCGGATCTGTTCCATGTGATTGCCTTGCTTTCAGTGAGTGTGCGGCCGGCGTATCGGGCCAGGATACGGATGAGTGGCCACAAGGGGTCAACCTGTTACTATAGCCGGGTTTTGTTCTGCATGCCTGAGGCGCCCTTGGGCGGATTGCGCCGCCAGGGGAACGTGCCCCGATAAAGTTTGATACAGATGCGTGCAGAGGGTTAAACACTGTATATAATACCAGTATTCAATCTTGCTGTTTTTCCCGCAGCAGAAAAAATTTATACCGTGCAACGTTCAATGCATGGCAAGACCTGTGCCTGAAACGGAAGTCGCATTGCGCGGGCGACTCGCTTATAATCGTCGTTTAGTAAAAAATCTAACGCGCGCGAGTTTTGGCTCCCGCCGCAGTTCATCAGGAGTTATTCATGGCATCAGTCAACAAAGTCATCATCGTCGGCAATCTGGGCCGTGACCCGGAAATCCGCTACATGCCTAGCGGCGACGCGATCGCCAACATCGCCGTGGCCACTTCGTACAAATCGAAGGACCGCAACACGGGCGAACAAAAAGAATTGACAGAGTGGCACCGTATTTCGTTCTTCGGCCGCCTGGCGGAAATCGTCGGCCAATACCTGAAGAAAGGTTCGTCCGTCTACGTCGAAGGCCGTTTGCAAACCCGTAAATACACGGACAAGGACGGCGTCGAGAAGTACGCAACCGACATCATCGCGGAACAGATGCAAATGCTGGGCGGCCGTTCCGGCATGGGCGGCGACGCCGGCGGTGGCGATGACAGCTACGGCGGTGGCGGCGGCTACGAAGCCCCGGCCCCACGCCAGGCGCCAACCCCGCGTCCAGCCCCGGCACCGGCGCCACGCCCGGCACCGAAGCCGGCACCGAATTTCTCGGACATGGATGACGATATTCCATTCTGATATCCAGTCATTCGACGTTTGTCATCAAAGCCCTGCAAGTTCATTACTTGCAGGGCTTTTTTTTGCGTAAAAATACATTTTTTTGCATTTGATAAATATGTATAATTTTGCAATCAAAAATCTTCTCATGACAAACAGATATGGCTCAACGTGCATTGGCTGTAACCTTGATTCTGGCGCTGTTCTTCCTGGCCGGTTGCGGTGGCGCAGGGAGTTCAACGCCGCCGGACGCGCCGCCGCCACCGCCTCCCCCACCACCCGTCATCACGCCGCCACAGCCGGCGTTTGCCGTGTTGTCCGGTACGCCCGTCGATGCTGCAACAGAGGTACCGCGCGGCAGCGGCCTGGCCGCGACGCTCAGCGTGGCGCCCGATCCTGTTTCGATCCATGCCAGCAGCGTGAGCTTGCTCGGGCCGCAAGGCAACCCTGTGCCCGGCACGCTGTCCGTATCCGGCAATGAAATCAGGCTGCAGCCTGCGGTGGCACTGCCTGGCGGTACCCAATACACGCTCAATTTTGCCACCGGTATCAAGGACGTGGCGGGCCGGCCCCTGAGTGCGGCCGTTAGCCGCTCGTTTACGACGGCTGCGCAAACCTGGGGGGCGACGAGCCGCCAGCTTGCAGAGATGCCGCATTTCACGGGGGGTGTCGTACCCACGGTGGCAGTCGATAAAGCCGGCGATGTGACCGTTGTCTGGCAGCACAATGTAAGCGGCATTGCGACTGTCTTTGCCGCTCGCATGGATCACCGGACGGGTAACTGGAGCGCACCAGTGAGCATCCACTCGGCCGCGAACATGTTTGGGGGGATGGGCCCAGTGAGTATGGTGGCCGACGGTAGCGGCAATGTGTACGTGCTGTGGTGCGATACGGCGGACCCTCGGCAGTCAGTCTGGATGGCGCGTTATGTGGCGGCGGCATCGGCGTGGCTTGCTCCCGTCGCCATCAAGGGCTTGCCTGGCGGAACATCTTTCAATGCCGTCCTTCCTGTCGTCGATGCGAAGGGTATCTTGACGGTGGTGCTGCGTTCGTATGTGTGGGATGGCTTGTATGGCATGCGCTACGATGTTGCCTCTGGCGCATGGAGCGTGCCGCGTGAGATATTGCCGCCAAGCGCTGATAACTTTGTCCACAATCTCGATCTGGCGGTGGATGGCGTCGGCAATCTTTTCCTGGGATGGGTACAGCGTGGCTACATCGGCAATGCCTCCAATGGCTTGAATGTGGTGCGCTACAGCGCGGACACGGGCAACTGGAGCGCGCCCCATGTGCTGGACGATAATCTGACCTCGGAGCCCTATGCCTTGGTGGCGGATGCGCAGGGCGGCGCCACCATCGCCTGGACGCATGGTTCGGGCATCATGGATACGCCCGCCATTCATGCTGCCAGGTTTGATACCCGCGCCATGGCCTGGGGCCTGCCGGTTGTGCTCAGCATTACCGCGGATGGCTTAGGCGCGAACAGTCCCGCGGTGGCAATCGACGCCAGCGGTATCGCCACAGTGGTCTGGGCACAGCAGCGCGGCATTTATGGCGTGCGTTCCTCTCGTGCGTCTGCCGCTTGGACAGTGGCCCAGCGTCTCGGAACAGCAATACCCGGCAACGCGCGCTTTGCCATCACAGCCGATATTGCCGGCAATGTTGCATTGCTGTATGAGCAGGATGGCGCCATCTTGGCGATGCCATATTCCGCGACGCAGGCGCAGTGGATGACACCCACGGCCATCGCTAGCCCGGATGGCGGCCAGAACGTGTTTGCCAATGCGCCTATTGCTGTCAGGGATGCCAGCAGCAACGTGACGGTCGTCTGGTTGGCGCAAATTTCCGTGGGCGGCATACCGCGTTACATTGTTGCCAGTAACAGTCTTCGCTAGGAGCCGTTAGACCCTTGCTGTCCGTTCTTGTCGTCTCTTTTGTCGCCCCGCATGTTGCTGGCCTGGCCACGCAACTGCCGGGGCCTTCTGCGCCGCGGCCTCAGTCGCGCAAGACCAGCTCCAGGCTATAGCTGGCCACCGCATTCCGGCGCGCCGCATTGCGCATCAGATATACCTGTACCGTGTACTCGCCATCGGCCGGCAGTTTGGCCTGGTAACTGTTGCCGCTGCTCGAGCCGGTGAACAGGGCGTCATCGCGGCCAGCCTGGCGGATGTTGAAGTAATTCGACGGCTGATTGGTTTTCAGCTTGACGCCGAGGGTCTGGCCCGCCTTGCCGGTCACCGTGTATTCGGCCGTGGCGTAGCCCTTGATCTTGCCTTTCACGCTGCGCGCGGTTTTGTCTGCCGCCAACTCCACTGTTTCCTTGTGGACGGGGTCCGCGCTCCAGGCCGGCGTGGTGAAAACGAGTGCCGCCAGCAGCAGGCTGGCGCGCATGGGCAGGTGACGATGCGGCATATGCTATTCCCCTTTATATGTGGGTCAAAATCAGTCGATGGTGCTGCCATCCATCTTACGCCAGCTGCCGCCATGGGCCTGTACGGCAGCGTGCGCATGGCCAGTATTGCTCACGCTTCAACACAAAAAAAACAGGCCGCGCACTCCTGGAATGGGCGGCCTGTTTGCGTTAACTCAAGGTTTAATTGAACGTGATTTCCTTGCGGTTGTCGCGCGGGACGCGGTCGATCATCTTGTTGTAGGGATCGACGCCCACTTCGAACGGTTTTTCCTTCACCGTCATCGGCACCACCGGGGCGCTGCCGGACAACACGCGCTTGTCCGTGAACAGGACTTTTTCGTCTTTCTCCTTGGTGCCCGGCGCGCGCGCGAAGATGGCGCTCTCCACCGGCTCGTCATAGGCGCGCGGGCTTTCCTTGCCCTTGCTGTCGGATTCCAGCTTGGCCAGGTGCAGCTGCATGGTGACATCCCATTGCCCATCCTTGCGCTGCGCGGCCGTCGCCTGCGTCACGCGGTTGTCGTAGAAGACGATTTTCTCGAACAGGTCGGTGATCAGCGCCTGCTTGTCCTGCGGCGGATCAGCGAGGACTTGCCCGCACCATTCGGCCCCAGCAAGCCGAACATTCCGTTGGGAATTTCCAGGCTGATATTGTTGATGGCCTTGACGCCATTCGCATACGTTTTGTTCAGCTGTTTGATCGATAGCATGCAGCACTCTCCAGGATGTGGGTCTAAAAGCCGGCAGAGGCGTGTCTGCCGGTCTGTGGAAGGGAATCCCCTTGTTTTCTATCAACCGCAATGGCGGACGTTCATGAAAGGGGATGGTATATAGGCAACTTGAGGGAAAAAACGGTTTGGCGACCAAGGAAGGAAATGCCGGGATGAAATACCGGAGGGGCGGGATGACTGCCCCGGTGCTACACTCGCCAGCTTCAAGGACGCCATGGTGCGGAACGGATGGGGATATGCGTGCAACGCCGCTAAACATGACTTTGCGCGCCATCGTGCCTGGCGACGAGGCAGCGCTGGCACGGCTGTTCCAGCTGTATTGCTACGACAATACGGGCTGGAGCGGCGAGGCGCTGCTGGCCGATGGCCGCTATGACGTGTGCGACGAAGGGCTGGCGTCGTATGTGCACGCAGCCGGCCACACGGCCAGCTGGATCGAGGTCGCTGGCGAATTGGCCGGCTTTTTCCTCACGGAACCTGGCATGGCGGGTAAGCTTGCCGTGCAGGAGTTCAGCGACTTTTTCATCTTGAAGAAATACCGGCGCCGGGGCGTGGCGCTGGAAGTGGTGCGCAGGGTGCTGCTGGACAGCGCGCAACCGTGGCTGGTGGCGACATTCCGCGACGATGCCGCTGCTTGCGCGTTCTGGCGGCAGGCGTTTGCGCGCCTGCCGTTTGCCAGTGTCGAGGCGTACGACGATCCGGCCCTGCCGCAGTTTCAGCTGACTGTGCTGAAACCGGCGGCCTGAACTGTCTTAAAAGCGGACCTTGACGTAGGCGGAGGGGCCCGTCAGGCGGATGTTCAGGTCGGCATCGCGTTCGCTGTCGCGGTGCAGCTTGATTTTCGAGATGCCATAGTCGGCCACGAAACCGATGTTCTTGAACGGAAACCATTCCACGCCGACATTGCCGCCGTAGATGTGGCCGTTGATGCGTCCGCCGTTTTTCTTGATGCCCGACGCTTCCGCATACATGCGCAAGTCCGGTGTAAACGCGTGGCGCCAGCCCACTTCCAGCAGCGGCGCAAACGCGTGCTCGCCGATGGAATCGCGCGCCGTGGCCGTTTCGCCATTGACGATGCCCGTGGCAGTGCCGTTCAGGTTGGCGTGATAGTAGGCGGCGCCCAGTCCGATGCCGAAGGTGTCGTTGCCGCTGCCCAACCACCATTTATAGGCGAGCTTGGCCAGGTCCAGCTTCAGGTCGGCATTTGCCGTGGCCGTGCCCGTGACGGGCTGGCCATTGATGATGGTTTCACCTGTCAGGCTTGGCGTGTAGGATTTGTCGTAGCGGTAGTAGTCGAATGCCAGGCCGTGGCGATCGCCGATCAGCAAGTCCGCCTTCACGCGGGGAATGGTGGTGTGGCTCTGCTTCGATTCGGGCGCATCGATGCGGCCAAACTGCGTGTCGGCGCCGATATTGATGCGCGGATCGGCGGAAAATGCCCCCACCGAGAGGCTGACGCGATCCAGCGCGGGCGACGGCTCCGCCCGCGCGGTGGCGGCGGCCGTGGCGACGCCCAGCACGCCCAGCATCATGGCGCTGCGCAAGGCAAGATGGCGCACACGTGGCGGGGACAGGCGGGCGGGGACGGGCGTGGCAAACATGGGGCTACTCCTCAAAATAAAGTGAACGAGCCGCGACGTCGGGGCGGCTGGCCTTATGCGGTAATGCAATGAGGAAATGGTAGCAATTGTTACTTTTGAATTACGTAGCCGCACGACGCCACTGGTCGTCGGACTTGTCCTACCCGATGTGACCGCCAGTCAAGAGAGGAAAAACATATGCAACAGATCATCGAATTGACGACGCCGCGCTTGTTGCTGCGCCAATGGGGCGACAGCGACCTGCTGCCTTTTGCCGCCCTGAATGGGGATCCCCGCGTGATGGCCTGCTTTCCCGCTACCCTGTCGCGCGAGGCCAGCGACGCCATGGCGCAGCGTTGCCGCGGCCTCATCTCCGAGCGGGGCTGGGGATTGTGGGCCGTGTCCTTGCGCGACAACGCAGCCTTCATCGGCATGACGGGACTGCATATCCCCGACGCGCAATTGCCGTGCTCGCCGTGCGTGGAAATCGGCTGGCGCCTGGCCTTCGATTACTGGGGAAAAGGTTACGCGCAGGAAGCGGCGCAGGCCGCCTTGCAGGCGGGTTTTATACGCTTGCACCTGCCGGAAATCGTCTCGTTTACGGCCTTGCCCAACGTGCGCTCGAGCGCGCTGATGGCGCGCCTGGGCATGCATCTCGATGCGGCCACGTTCGAGCATCCGGCCCTGCCGCCGGGCCACCGTTTGCGCACGCATTGCCTGTATCGGCTGACGCGCGCAGAATGGTGCGCACGGGAGGGAATCACACCATGAAAATTGCCGCCATTTCTGATATCCACGGCAACCTCGACGCGCTCGAGGCCGTGCTGGCCGACATCGCCCTGCGCGGCGTGGACGTCACCGTCAACCTCGGCGATATCGTCTCGGGCCACCTGCAGCCGTGCGCCACGGCGGCGCGCCTGATGGCGCTGGACTTGCCCACCATCCGCGGCAACCATGAGCGGCAATTGTTCGGCGACCCTGCCCGCATGGGCGTGTCGGACGCCTTTGCGCGCGCGCAACTGTTACCTGAACAACTCGCGTGGATAGCGGCGCTGCCTGCCACCTTGCGCCTGCGCAAGGATGTGCTGCTCGTGCATGGCACGCCGCAAAGCGACCTCGTATATTTTCTCGACAGCGTCACGCCGCAAGGCAGCCGCGCCGCCACGCCGCTTGAAGTGGCCGAACGCGCGGGCACGGCCGATGCGGCCCTGATCCTGTGCGGCCACACGCACATGCCGCGCCAGCTGCGCCTGCCCGATGGACGGCTGATCGTCAACCCGGGCAGCGTGGGCTTGCAAGCCTACGACGACGATCATGGTTATCCGCACGTGATGGAAAACGGCACGCCCCACGCGCGCTATGCCATCGCGGAACGGGGCGCGGACGGCGCCTGGACGGCGCAGTTGCATGCGGTGGCGTATGACTGGGAAAAGGCGGCCCGGCTGGCGCTGGCGAACGGCCGGCCCGACTGGGCCGTACCCTTGCGCACGGGCCGCGTGGCTTGATTACCTGAACTCTTCGGCCACCAGGTTGTATTTCTGCATCTTGTGATACAAGGTCTGTTTCGGCAAGCCGAGCACTGCGCTCACTTCGCTGACGTTGCCAGAATATGCGCGAAGTTCCTGTTCGATCAGTGCGCGTTCAAAGCCATTGACCTGTTCCGCCAGCGACAGCGGACTGGCTTGGCCGCCGGCCAGCAGGCTAGACGCGCCACCCGCGATACCGAGCACGAAGCGGTCGGCGATATTGCGCAGTTCGCGCACATTGCCGGGCCAGGAATGGGCCATCAGGTTGCGCATCTGCGCGCTGGAGACGACGGGCGCGGCGCGGTTGTAGCGGGCCGCAGCGGCCAGCACGAAGTGCTCGAACAGGATGGGGATGTCCTCGCGCCGTTCGCGCAGGGGCGGCAAATGCAGCACGATCAGGTTCAGGCGGTAGTACAGGTCGCTGCGGAATTTCTGCTGCTGCGACAAGTCTTCCAGGTCCAGCTTGGCCGCCGCGATCACGCGCACGTCGACGGGCGTGGGCACGTTCGAGCCGAGCCGTTCGATATAGCGTTCCTGCAGCACGCGCAGCAACTTCACTTGCAGGGACAGGGGCAGGCTTTCGATCTCGTCGAGGAAGAAAGTGCCCTGGTCCGCATGCTCGATCTTGCCCACCTGGCGCTTGGCCGCGCCCGTAAACGCGCCCGGCTCGTGGCCGAAGACTTCGCTTTCAAAAATGCTTTCGGGAATCGCGCCGCAGTTGACGGCGACGAAGTTGTGCTTGCGGCGATGGCTGAAGTCATGCAGGCAGCGGGCCACCATTTCCTTGCCCGTGCCCGTATCTCCATAGATCAGCACGTCGGCCGGTTCGTCGGCAACGTCGAGGATCAATCGCCGTATGTCGCGCATCGCCACGGAATTGCCCAGCAAGCGCGCTTCGATGCCGCCGCCGTCCTCGAGCTGGCGGCGCAGGCTGTGCACTTCCAGGGTGAGGCGCCGCGTTTCCAGCGCGCGCAGGATGACGTCGACCAGCTGCTCGGACGAATAGGGCTTTTCGATGAAGTCGTAGGCGCCCGTGCGCATGGCGTGCACGGCCATGGTGATGTCGCCGTGGCCCGTGACGAGGATCACGGGCAGGTTGGCATCGAGCGTCTTGACCGCCTGCAGCAATTCCAGGCCGCTCATGCCGGGCAGGCGCACGTCGCTGACCACGATGCCGGGGAAATCCGGCGTCAGCAGTTTATAGGCCAGTTCGGCCGAGTGGAAGGCCAGCACGTCCAGGCCGGCCAGCTGCAGTGCCTGCTCGCTGCCTTCGCGTACGGTGGGGTCGTCCTCGACCAGCAAGACCTTCAAGCCGTCAAACATGTTTTTCCTCCTGCGTTGCAATCTGTAGTTCGATGGTGAAGATGGCGCCGCCGCCGGGCGCGTTTTCGGCCCGCAGCACGCCGCCGAACTGGCGCGTGATCTGTTCGGAAATGGCCAGTCCCAGACCCAGTCCCAGGCCTTGCGGCTTGGTGGTGAAGAACGGTTCGAACAGGTGTTCGTATACTTCCGTCGACAGGCCCGGTCCCGTGTCGGCCACGTGGATCAGGACGTGCTCCGGCGTGCATTCGACGGCCACGCGCAGGCTGCGCACGTCGCTGCCGTTCATGGCGTCGAGCGCGTTGGCGTACAGGTTCACCAGCACCTGCTCCAGGCGGTTGCTTTCGCACATGGCGAAGATGTCTTCGGGCGGTAATTGCAGGGTGAAGCGCACGTTTTCAACCTGCAGGCGGCGTTCGACCAGGAACAGGGCGTTGCTGATCGCCGTGGGAATCGACACGGAGGTCAGGCTGGTCGTCGACTTGCGCGCAAAAATCTTCAATTGGCCCGTAATGGTCCCCATCCTGGCTGCAATTTGCGAGATCTTCGCCAGGTTGCGCCGCGCGTCGTCGAGCCGTCCCCGCTCCAGCAGGATGACGGCATTGTCGGACATGGTGCGCAGCGCCGTCAGCGGCTGGTTCAGTTCATGCGTGATGCTGGCGGACATTTGCCCCAGCA
The DNA here is from genome assembly GCF_009208755.1 of Janthinobacterium sp. FT14W. Taxonomy (NCBI): domain Bacteria; kingdom Pseudomonadati; phylum Pseudomonadota; class Betaproteobacteria; order Burkholderiales; family Oxalobacteraceae; genus Janthinobacterium; species Janthinobacterium sp. FT14W. The sequence goes on from NZ_WFLL01000006.1 coordinate 151,710, forward strand.
CGGCCATCTTGCCCGCTTGGAAGAGTTCGTTTTGCGTGATGTGGAGTTTTTGCTCGGCCTTGCTGCGCACGTCGATTTCCTGGCTCAGGCTTTGCGTCATGGCATTGAGTTCCGACGTGCGTTCCTCGACCATGGCTTCCAGGTTGTCGTACGCATGTTGCAGGTCTTCGCGGGCGCGCAATTTTTGCGCCACGGCCGCGCGGCGCTGGCGCAGGTAAAAGAACAGCAGCATGAAAAAGCCCAGCAGCACGCAGGAGAAGGCGGCCGCCGCGCGCGCGCTGGCCTTCGCTTGCGCCAGGTCGGACAAATAAATGAAGGTCCAGCCTTGCGGCGACTTCAGCTTGATCTGCGTCATCACGCTGGAGCTGGTCTTCGGCGGCGTATCGGGGTGTTCCTGCTCGCGCACGCTGATCACGCGCGCGCCGTTGCCCAGTTGGCGGTCGGAAACAAAGGGGATCGGTTCGAGCTGCTTCGAGTAATACTGGCGCGTGCGGTTGAGTTCTTCGACGATGGCGGGCGACAGCGGGGCCAGGGTGCGGTATTTCCAGTCGGGCATGGAGCTGAGGAAGATCACGCCGTGCTCATCGGCCAGCATCACCTTGTCGGCGCCCTGCACCCAGCGTTTTTCCAGGTTTTCCAGGTTGACCTTCACCGTTGCCAGGCCCAGCATGTGGCCATTCTGGTAGATGCCATGGGCAAAGAAATAGCCGGGTTCCAGCCGCGTCGTTCCCACGCCATAGAAGCGGCCCGGCGTGCCGCGCAGGGCGTCCTGGGCATACGGGCGGAATGAGATATTGTCGCCAATGAAGCTGTCCGGTCCTTGCCAGTTGCTGGCGGCCCGCGTGTTGCCGTCGAGGTTGCTGATGAAGATGGTCGAGGATTTCGCCTGGGCATTCATCTGCTCGAGATAATGGTTGACCGTATCGACCAGCACCGGGTCTTCCGGATGCTGCAGCAGGCGGATCACGTCGCGGTTCAGCTCCAGGGTCTTGGGCAGGAAGTCGTATTTCTCCAGCGCATTTTCCAGGCTGCTGACATACACCTCGAGGCGCTGCGCGCCGCTGGCCTGCAGCTTGCCGATGGCGATGCGCTCGGTCCAGAAATACACGAGCCAGACGGTGGCCAGGCAGGCGGCCAGCACCACGCCCCAGGCCAGCGTTTCGCGGCCCGAGCGTTGCGACAGGCGCTGGCGCCAGGAAAGAGGTGGTTTGCTGCTGCTATTCATAAAATCAGGTGCCAACTTGCAAGAACCCACAGTATCGCATCTTGATGTACCTCAACATAAAAAAAGCCGCCGGAAAGTAATCCGGCGGCCTGCAGCGTACTTGACGCATATTCCACAAACATCACGACGTCCGACAAAATCGTAGCGAGCGGCAGCGATTTGTGGCCGAGAAGCGCAACCGTACTTTAGTACGGTGAGCATCGCCGGCCGCAAAGCGCGCCGCGCAGTAGATTTTGGCCGACGTCCTTAGAATGTATGGCGCATGCCCAAGTTAAAGCCGCTGTTGCCGGTGCCATTGTCCGTGGCATTGCCGACGACGAAGGTGGCACCGTTCTTGTTGCTGATGTGACCGTAACCGGTGTACAGGTCGCTGCGCTTGGACAGGGCGTAGTAGGCGCCGATGGCCCATTGCTGGGCGTCACGGTTCAGGTTGCTCTTGTCGTTGTGGCGGATGTAGGACGCGACCAGCTTGGTGGCGCCGAACGGGGCGCTCAGGCCGACCAGCAGGTCGTTGCTCTTGCTGTTGTCGAGGGCGCGGTTGTCGGCATAGCCGAAGTTACCTTGCAGCACGCCGAAGTCGTAGCGGGCGGCCAGCAGGGTGTTGCGCGTCTGCTGGGTGGCCAGCGCGTTTTCCTTGCGGTGGTGCGTCAGGGTCACGTTCAGCGGGCCGTCGATGTAGTGCACGGCGCCGCCCAGGCTGCGGTTTTTCGCATTGTCATCGGCCACTTCGCCGAAGCCATATGCGAAGTCGGCCGACAGGTGGCTGTAGGTCGGCGTGGTGTATTGCACCATGTTGTCGACGCGGATATTCGTCACCATCAGGTTCGAGGCCGTGCCGGCCAGGCCGATGACGAACGGGTCGGCCACGTCGCGCAGGGCCAGGTAGTACGGCGAGTACTGGCGGCCCAGGGTGATGGCGCCGGCGCTGCCGGACAGGCCTACATACGCCTGGCGGCCGAACAGCAAGCCGCCCTGGCCCGAGGTGCCCGTGTCGATATTGAAACCGCTTTCCAGCACGAAGTTGGCGTACATGCCGCCGCCGAGGTCTTCCTTGCCCTTGAAGCCGATGCGCGAGCCGGAGGCCACGCCCGAGGCGACGCGATTGACGCGCTCGCCTGCCGCATCCTTGTCGAGCACCAGGCCGGCATCGGCCACGCCATAGATGGTCACGCTGGATTGGGCCAGCGCGCCGCCGGAAGCTGCGCCAAGGGCCAGCAGGGTAAACAGGACTTTTTTCATGAGAATCTCTCTAGTAAGGGGGATAACTACTGATCGCACTACCTGACTGCTTGTTACTCAACAATGAAAACAAATAAATGGCCCGCTTGTGGCGGGCCATGGCGCCTTAGGCCTTGCTAGCGTGGTCCGCTTCGCCCCAGTGGCTTTCCGTGTTCTGGCTGGCCGCGTTGGCCGCGGCTGCTTCTTCTTCGGTGGCCAGGCCGCCTTCCCACTTGGCGACGACGGCCGTGGCGACGGCATTGCCGACCGCGTTGGTTGCCGAACGGCCCATGTCGAGGAATTGGTCGACACCCATCAGCAGCAGCAGGCCCGCTTCTGGAATATTGAATTGGTTCAATGTAGCGGCAATCACCACCAGCGAGGCGCGCGGTACGCCGGCCATGCCTTTCGAGGTCAGCATCAGCAGCAGCAGCATGGTGATCTGCGTGCCGATCGACAGGTCGATGCCGTAGGCTTGCGCGATGAACAGCACGGCAAAGGTGCAGTACATCATCGAGCCATCGAGGTTGAAGGAGTAGCCCATTGGCAACACAAAACTGGAAATCTTGCGGTCCACGCCGAACTGGTCGAGCGCCGTCAGCAGTTTTGGATACGCCGCCTCCGAGCTGGCCGTCGAGAATGCCAACAGGAAAGGTTCGCGGATCAGGCCGACCAGCGTGAAGACGCGGGGGCCGATGACGACGAAACCGGCGGCGATCAGCAGGGCCCACAGGCACATCAGGCCCAGGTAGAAGCCACCCATGAACTTGGCAAACGTGACCAGCACGCCCAGGCCGTGCGTGGTGATGACGGAAGCCATCGCGGCGAACACGGCCAGTGGGGCCAGGTTCATGATGGTGCCCGTGATGCGCAGCATGACTTGTGCCAGCTGGTCGACGACGGCCGTCAGGGTCTTGCCCGATTCGCCCAGGCCGGCCAGTGCGCCGCCGAAGAAGATCGAGAACACCAGCACTTGCAGGATCTCATTGTTGGCCATGGCCTCGATCGGCGATTTCGGCACCAGGTGCGTGAAGAAATCTTTCAAGGTGAAGGCGGCCGTTTTCAAATTGGTCGACGCATGTACGTCCGGCAATGGCAGGCCCAGGTTGGTGCCCAGCTGCATCAGGTTCGACAGCACCATGCCCAGCGCCAGCGACACCAGCGAGGCGACCACGAACCAGCACATGGCTTTCAGGCCGATGCGGCCCGCCGTCTTGCCGTCGCCCATGTGGGCGATGCCGACCGTCAGGGTGGAGAACACCAGCAGCGCAATGATCATCTTGATCAGGCGCAGGAAGACGTCGGTAACGATGGAAATATTGCCAGCGATCTGAGCGCTGAGCTTGGCATCCGGGAAGGCGGTGTTGCATCCATAGCCGACGGCAATGCCGAGGATCATGGCAATCAGGATGTACAGGGTTAATGGCCGTTTCTTTTTCATTTTGACTCCTCCAAATGAAGCGCCGCTGTGAGCGGATTATTGATAGCGAGCAACTCAAGCTTGGAGTCAATATTTCTCAAAAACAAGCCCTTGCGTGCTGGCGATTATTTGCAGCAAAACCTGTACATAGCAAAGGATATGCCTGAAATTGAAATTCGGTACGTAACTTCTTAAGTTGTTGATTTAAGGAAGCTTTTTTTGTTGCTAAGAAGTCGCAACCAAGCCCGCTTGCGCGAAATATTGGACGCGGCAGGGCATCGCTGTATGACTTTTCATACGCTAGTCACGGCAGGGGCGCGGTGCGCCAAAAAGGCAAGATTATCAGGACAATAAAAAAGCCCCTCCGGAGAGGGGCTTGATATTGCGCAATACCTGTTTGCTGGAGGTCAGAACTTGATATTTGCCGTCAGGCTGAACGAACGGGGCTGGCCCGGGGTGTAGCGGAAGCCGGACTTGTTGATGGCCGCCACATAGGTCTTGTCGGCCAGGTTGTAGGCGTTCAGCTGCAAGTCGAGGTTCTTGTTGACGGTATAGGTTGCCATGGCGTCGAAGACCCAGTAGGCATCCACGCGGGCCGGCGTGCCGACGGCGCCATCGGTGCCGCGCAGCATCTCACCCACGTAACGCGCGCCGCCGCCGATCTTCAGGCCAAACGGCAGGGTGTACGAAGTCCAGCTGGTGAACGCCTGTTTCGGTGTGTAGCTGAGGTTATTGATGCCGCTGGCCGTGACCACCTTGCCCGACTCGACCTTGGTATTCATGCGCGTGTAGCCGGCGCTGACCAGCCAGTTCGGCATGATCTCGCCCACCACGCCCAGTTCCAGGCCTTCCACGCGCTTCTTGCCGGTCTGGTAATACAGGGTGGGGATGACGGGATCCTGTTCCACTTCATTCTTGACGGTGGTCTGGTAGACGGCGGCCGACAGCGACAGTTTTTGCTTCAGGAAGTCCCATTTGGTGCCGATTTCCTTGGTGAGGGTTTCCTGTGGGTCATAGCTCGGGTTTTGCGCGCTGCTGGCGCCGCTGCTCAGGGCGAAATTGACGCCAGGCGGCGCTTTCGACGTGGCCAGCAAGGCATACACGCTGCTGTCCGGCGTCGGCTTGTACATGGCCGAGATCTTGCCGTTGGCCAAGGTGTCGCTCAGGGTCAGGTGGGTGGGAATCGGCGTGCCCACCGGCAATGGCTGTACGGCGGGAGGCGTCACGGCCGCTTGCAGGGCGACGGCATCATACGTGGTGTTGAAGTGGTCGAAACGCACGCCGCCGTTGAAGATCCACTTGTCGCCGAACTTGACGGTGTCGAATACATACAGGCTTTGCGTGTTGACTTCGCCTTCGGTGTAGGCGCCGCTGCGCACGGGGTTGTGACCGGTGACGGTATCGCGCGGGTTCGGCCGGTACAGATTGGCGTCCGGCAAGGTGCCCAGGCTGGCGGGCACATAGCTGTAGTTGGTCTGCTTTTCGCTGGTGAATTCGGCGCCGGCCACCAGCGAGTGCTTGAGCACGCCCGTGTCGAATTGCGCGCTGACCACGGTCTGGTTGGTCAGGATCGTGTTTTCCTGGTCCTTGACGGTGCGCAGCGAGCGTGCCAGGGTCCAGGTCGACGGATCGGTGGCGACCGGCGTCTTCAGGTTGGCGGTGCTGCCCATGAATGCCGTCAGCAGATAGTCCTGCTTGGTCTTGCCGTAGCGCGTGGTGTTTTGCAGCTGCACATTGGGCGAGAAATCATGGTCGATGCGCAAGGTGCCCATGTCGGCCTTGATCTTGTCGTAGTCCGAGGTGGAGCCGTAGAAATTCTTCGGGTCGACCCTGGCCGCGCCGTTCAGGAAGGTGCGGATGACGGGGTTAGTCTTCGTGATGGTGTCCGGCGTCGAATAGCCGGGCAGGCCGATGGTGGGCACGCCGCCGTCGGGCACGTTGTCCTGGTCCACGTGCAGATAGCTGGCCGTGATGCGCGTCGGCTTGCCGATGCCGAAGGTGACGGTGGGCGCGAAGGCCCAGCGCTTGTTCTTGACTTCATCGCGTGCCGGGTTGCCGCTGTCCTGCGTCATCAGGTTCAGGCGCAAGGCCGTGCCCGAGTCGGTGTCGAGGATGCGGTTCCAGTCGGCCGTGGCACGCTTCTGCTTGCCGCTGCCCGCCGTCAGCAGGGAGTTGAATTTGTTTTCCATGGTGGCCGTCTTGCTGACCAGGTTGATCGAACCGGTGGGCGAACCGCGGCCGCTGTCCGTGCCCGCCGGGCCCTTCAGCACGTCGATCTGTTCGATGTTGAAGACGTCGCGCGAGATGGAGCCCACGTCGCGCACGCCATCGACATAGATGCTGCCCGACGAGTCGAAGCCGCGCATGTAGACGGCGTCGCCCGTGTTCGTGTTGCCGTTTTCACCGAGGAAAAAAGTACCCACGCCTGGCGTGTTGCGCAGCGCGTCCGTCAGGGTCAGCGCGCCTTGCTGTTCGATCAATTCCTTCTTGATCACGACGATGGTTTGCGGCGTATTGACCAGCTCTTCCGTGTATTTCGGCGACGAAGCTTTTTCGGCCTTGAAATCATTTTCCTTGGAGCCCACGACCTTGATTTCGTTCAGGGTTTGCTGCGATGCGGGGGCGCTTTGGCCGGCCGGATCGGCCGCCTGGGCGGCGACGGGCAGCAGCATCACGGCCAGGGCGGCGCCGATGTGCTGGTTGAAACGGTTTGGGGCGTGTTTGCGGCTCTTGATTGCCATCTTGCTCTCTCGATAAGGTCAGGGTAGTGGTTCCTGGCTGGCGCTGCGCGCGGTGCAATTGCAGGCGGACAAGTGGCTGGCGGTGGAGACGGGTTGTGCGACATTGTAATAATTGGGCGCTATTCCGTAAATGAGAATCGTTATCAGTATCGTTTACGCAACGGATTACGGGTATCGGAAAAAAAACACTGTGATGCCGCATGAATGCTTGCTTTGCAGGCCGGCCGCTGCTACGCGCGCAGGCGCCTGGCAGCGGGAGTATGATGAGCAACCTTTACAATTGACTGCCAGCATGCTCCACACTCCCGATGCCTTTGTCCCCCTGATCGATGCGCCTGAACCGGCCCCGGCCGCCGACCAGGCGCTCACATTTGTGTTTCACCGGGGGCGGCTGCTGTTGCGTGCGCCCCAGTTGCTCTTGCCCACTGCCGCCGAGGTGGCGGCGCTCGGTATGGACGTGCGCCGCGCCCAGCCCGTGGGCCTGTGGCAGGGCCGCTATTGCCAGACCGTCTGGGCCGATGAGGAAGCGTTGCCCGCCGATGGCGGCCTGGGCTGGCACGGCATGCGCAGTTTGTTCAATGCCGTCGACGACGGTTTCCTGGGCTTGGCCAGCCGCGCCGCGCAGCTGGCCGAATGGGCGCGCACGCACCGCCATTGCGGCGTGTGCGCCACGCCCATGCAGCGCACGCGCGGCGAGCGCTGCTTCACGTGCGCCGCCTGCGGCATGCTCGCGTATCCGCGCATTTCGCCTGCCATGATGGTGTTGATACGCAAGGGCGACCAGGTGCTGCTGGCCATGCACAAGCACTCGCCGTCGCAGCGCTTCAGCCCGCTGGCCGGTTTCCTGGAAGCGGGCGAATCGATCGAGGAAGCCGTGCACCGCGAAGTGATGGAAGAGGTGGGCTTGCGCGTGCATAAGCTGCAGTATTTCATGAGCCAGTCCTGGCCGTTTCCCCATTCGCTGATGATCGCGTTTACGGCCGATTACCTCGATGGCGACATCCGCCTGGACGAGAACGAGATCGCCGAGGCGCGCTGGTTCGGGCCCGGCGACGCGTGGCCGGAAGCGACGTCGAGCGTGTCGATCTCCGCGCTGCTGGTGCAGGCGCACCGACCGCCGGCGCAGTAGGAAAGCAGCGGCTGCTCAGGCAGCCTGCCACATTTTCTATATACTGGCGGCAATTGCAAATTTTAGGGTGTTTTAGCATGTCTCAAGAAGAATTCTCCGAAAACGACTGGCGCCGGCTGATCAGCAGCTTTGGCGAAGACCCGCAGCGTCCTGGCTTGCTGGAAACGCCGGCGCGCGTGGCCAAGGCCTGGAAGCACTGGACGTCGGGCTATGGCCAGGACCCGGTCGATTTGCTGAAAGCCTTCGAAGACGGCGCGGAGCAGTACAACGAGCTGATCGTCGTGCGCGGCATCCCCGTCTACAGCCATTGCGAACACCACTTGGCGCCGTTCTTCGGCAAGGCCACCATCGGCTACGTGCCCAATGGCAAGATCGTCGGCCTGTCGAAGCTGACGCGCCTGGTCGATTGCTTCTCCAAGCGCCTGCAAGTGCAGGAACGCATGACGATGCAGATCGCCAATGCGCTGATGGAAGTGCTGGAACCGAAGTCGGTGGGCGTGGTCGTGCGCTGCCGCCACCTGTGCATGGAAAGCCGCGGCATCCGCACGCCGGGCGAAGAAACCATCACCTCGGCCATGCTGGGCGAGATGCAGCCGAATCTGGCGCTGCGCACGGAATTCCTGGCCCTGGCGCGCGAAAGCTGATTTTTGGCGACGATGCAGGACGAAGGCGGCTGATGCCGCCTTTTTTTTATGCTCTGCCGGATTCCCGTTCCGCCAGGTAACGCGCCGGCGGCTTGCCCACGGCCTTGCGGAACATGGTGACAAAGCCACTGGTGTTTTCGTAGCCGAGTTCCAGCGCCACCGCTTTCACGCTGTGGCCTTGCGCCAGCCGCTGCAAGGCCAGGATGACGTGCAATTGCCGGCGCCAGCGGCCCACGCTCATGCCCATTTCCTCCAGGGACTGCCGGGTCATGCTGCGTTCGCTCATGCCGATGCGGCCGGCCCATGCGGCCAGGGTGCTTTTATCGGCCGGCTGCGCCAGCAGCAGCGAAGCGAGGCGGCGCAGGCGCGCATCGCGCGGTATCGGCAAATGCAAGTCTTCCACGGGCGCGGCCGCCAGCTCGTCGAGCAGGGTGGCCACCAGGCGTTCCTGCGCGCCGTGCAGCGCGTACAGGGTGGGAAAACTGGCCGCCTTGGCGATCAGTTCGCGCAGCAGGGGCGAGACGGCCACGGTGCAGCAGACGGCAGGCAGGGCCGGCGCCATGGCTGGCTCGACAAACAGGCAATAGCATTCGGCTTCGCCCACGCCCTGCGCCGCATGCATCAGGCCGCCCGGTATCCACACGGCGCACTGGGGCGGCACGATCCACACGCCGCTTTCTACCTCGCAATGAATCACGCCCCGCGTGGCATACAGCAACTGCCCCTTGCGATGCTGGTGCGGCGCCTGCTCCGCGTCCTCGGGCACGCTGGCCAGGCCCACGGCCAGCAGCGGGCGCAGCACGCCATCGACGTCGAAATCGATGATGGAAGCGCCGGTGTCCAGGCCCAGGTGGGCCGTCAGCATGCTGGGCAGTAATGGATGAGGCATGGGGTGTTGGCTGGATTGAATAATATTGTGGCTATTTTATGCAATGACGTGCAATGCCGCCAACGGTATCGTGTGCACATCCGCAGCCCCGCTTCAACGGCAACCGCCGCCGCCAGTGTTCTGATGAAGGTGAGGAGGAACGGCAACCCCTTGAAGGAGTGATCCCATGCAACTCGATTTTTCCACATTTCCCCTCGTCTGGATGCGCCGCGACAGCGCGTCCAGCTTCCAGGCCGATGCCTTGTTCGCGCAATTCGACGCGCTGCTGGCGCGCCGGCAGGCGTTTGTCATCCTCAGCGAGGAAGGCTTTGACGAAGACGGGCATGGACACCCGCAGGAGGAGCGCAAGCGGGCTTCACTGTGGATGAAGCAGAACAAGGCCGCCATCCGCGCCTACATCCAGGGCATGGTGCTGGTCGAACCGAGCGCCGCCAAGCGCCTGGCCGGCAAGGCCTTTGCCGTTTTGTTCGGCAAGTTCTGGGGCTATCCCCTGCATTTCGGCACCAGCCGCGACGACGCGCTCGACATCGCCCAGCATTTGCTCAAGGCGTGGCTGCCGCCGCAACTGCCGCCGGGCGACGGCAGCACGGCCGCGCATCAGTAGCGGTATTCGCTGACCAGATGCTTGGTGAAGTTGTACTTGCTGCCGCCGTCGAGCAGGTCGACCAGGCGTTTCGGCGCCGAGGCCGACATGAAGGCGTCGGCCGCGCCGCCCGTGCTGCGGAATTTCATGCCGGGGCTGAGGATCTGGTTGGCGCCGATCTTCAGGTGCTGGAAGCTCTTGGTCTTTTCATTGTTGAGGATGAAGTGCAATTCCTGCTTGAAGGTCAGGAAGGGAATCTTCAGCCACCAGCCTTCGTCCGTGCCATAGCTGGCGACGCTGGCAAAGTGCGTGTTCTTGTCCGTCAGCGTGGGTTTGCCCAGGCGGTCGTTGATGCGTTTCATGGCTTCATTCTTGGTCATGCTGTTCTTTCGTGTGTCGATCTATGCGGCGTGCATTCTGACACAGGCGCGCGGCCGCGTGCCGGAGAATGCATCACAGTAGCAAAATCAGCGAGCCGAGCACGATCAGGCCGCCGCCGGCCGCCGCTTTCAGGGTGAACGGCTCGCCCAGCACCAGCCAGCCGGCCAGCATCACCAGCGCCACGCTGAGCTTGTCGACGGGCGCCACCAGCGAGACGGGGCCCAGCTGCAGCGCGCGGAAATAGCATAGCCACGACAGCCCCGTGGCCACGCCCGAGGCGATCAGGCAGGTCCAGCCCACCCAGTTGCCGCCGCTGGGGCGCTGCCACTCCGCGCGCAGCGAGATGATGGCGGCCGTCACCAGCAGGATGACGCCCGTGCGTATCAAGGTGGCCATATTGCTGTTCAGGTGGGCGACGCCCAGCTTGCCCAGGATGGCCGTCAGGGCCGCAAACACGGCCGACAGGATGGCAAAGCCTTGCCAGCTCATGGTGGTCGACATGGAACTCCTTGCGCGGTGGGGAATGGCAATGACTGTAGCGTAAAAGAGCGACGGCCGCTGCCCCATTTTTATTGCAACGCAACATCAATTCTCATCAATTGTCGCAACGCATTAACAACACCGGGCAAAATTCATTGCTTCCCAGCATTGTAAATATTGGTCGTTCGAGCGTATGCTGAAGCAGTCTGAACGGTGCCGCCAGAGCACCGTCGCCGCCGCATTCCTGGCCTGCAGAGCTGGAAGCGGGCCACGCCCCATCGCCGCATTTAGATAGTTGGAGACACAGCATGAAGAAATTGACGTTCCAGCAGAAGTTATGGATTCCCCTGATTTGCAGCCTGTTGTGCATCACCGTTATTTTTGTCTATAACGCCCTGGAAATTCGCAAGATCCGCATCGAAGAGCGCAGCGCCGACCTGAGCAATGCCGCCGACCTGGGCCTGGGCGCCGTCAAGATGTTCGGCGACCTGGCCGCCAGCGGCGCCCTGACGAAGGAAGAGGCGCAAAAGCAGGCCACGGCCGTCATCAAGAGCATGCGCTTTGGCGAGACCGGCTATTTGTCCATCATCAACCTCGATGCCGTCGTCGTGATGAATCCCGCCGCGCCGCAAACCAACGGCAAGAACATGTCGGATTTCAAAGATGCCAACGGCACCTATCTGTACCGCGACATCGTTACCGTCGGCAAGAGCGATGCGGGCAAGGGCTTCGTCCACTATTATTTCCCCCGTCCTGGCCAGAAGAATCCGGAACCGAAGATGAGCCGCGTGGTGGCCTACAAGCCGTGGGCCTGGACCCTTGTCGTGGGCGTGTACATGGACGATATCGACGCGGCCTTCCGCCAGTCGCTGATCACCTCGCTGGGCGTGCTGCTGCTGGTGTGCGCCTTGCTGGCCGCCGTCGTCGTGGCCATCAACCGCAGCCTGCGCCATGCGCTGGGCGGCGACCCCGAGTATGCTGCCGACGTGGCCGAAAAGATCGCCAACAACGATTTGAGCGGCGCCGTGCGCACGCACGCCAACGACCGCCACAGCGTGCTGTACGCGATGAAAACCATGCAGGCCAACCTGGTCGACGCGATCAGCGAAATCCGCCACAGCGCCGAGACGATCGCCACGGCATCGAGCGAGATTGCCAGCGGCAATATGGACTTGTCGGCGCGCACGGAAATGCAAGCCAGTTCGCTGGAAGAAACGGCTGCTTCGATGGAGGAACTGACCTCGACCGTGACGCAGAACGCGGGCAACGCCGTGCAGGCAAATGAGCTGGCGCAGTCCGCTTCCGCCGTGGCCCGCCAGGGCGGCGCCGTGGTGGCGCAAGTGATCGGCACCATGGACACCATCAACGCTTCGTCGCGCAAGATCGTCGACATCATCGGCGTCATCGATGGCATCGCCTTCCAGACGAATATCCTGGCCCTGAACGCGGCCGTGGAAGCGGCGCGCGCCGGCGAACAGGGCCGCGGCTTTGCCGTGGTGGCGTCGGAAGTGCGCAATCTGGCCCAGCGGTCCGCTGGCGCGGCGAAGGAAATCAAGGAACTGATCGGCGCTTCCGTCGACAGCATCGCGGCCGGCAGCACCCTCGTCGCACAGGCGGGCACGACCATGGATCAGGTGGTCGCCTCCGTCTCGCGCGTAACCGACATCATGGCCGACATCACGGCTGCCTCGCACGAGCAAAGCACGGGCATCGGCCATGTGAACCAGGCCATCACGGAGATGGACAGCGTGACGCAGCAAAATGCGGCGCTGGTGGAAGAGGCGGCTGCGGCGGCGTCCAGCATGCAGGACCAGGCGGCCGTGCTGGCGCAGCTGGTGGCGCGCTTCAAGCTGTCGGCGCAGGAATCGGGGACGGCGCCGCGCCTGGCGGCCGCTTCGGCTGCCGCGCCGCGCGCCGTGGCAAGAAAGCCGCTGCGCAGCCTGGCGGCGCGCTAGGCGTTTCGCTCAGGACTTACTGGGCGGGCGGCGCCGCTGGCGGCGCCGGCTCGAATTCCAGCTTGTCGTCGACGACCACGAATTGCCCGACCGGCTGGCCCAGGTCGGCTTTCGGGTCGTTTTCCATTTCCGTCAGCTCATTGCAGGTATTCGTTTCCGCCTGCCACAGCTGCTTGCCCATGCGGATATTCCACACGCCCTCGCCGGCCGCAAACAGCTCCACCTTGATGTCGGCTGGCGCATCCGTCGACAGCGTATGCAGGCGCTGGCATTGCGGCAGATTGGTGGCCATCAGCTGCACTTCCACGGTATCTTGCCAAAAATAACGTTGCTGGCGGCGCACGGTCAGCGAGTGGTCCTGGCCGTCGAACAGATAGATGGCGAAGTCCTGGACACAGCCTGACAGCAGGACGGACAGCATGACGATCAGGAGTTTGCGCATGGTCGGCTTTCTTTGTTTGTACTCTGGATTTGTGCTCTGGAATATCGGGATGCCTGCGTGACGGCGCGAGTGGGCGCTTGCCTCGCTTGGGCGCCGTCTTGTTTTTCGCTTACGTGGCATTATATCCATGCACACCAGTTGCGGCGCGACAATAGTTATGCGGAGCTCGCCTGCCCTACTTATCTACCTGGAAAGACCACGATGATCGACCTCTATTACTGGACCACGCCCAACGGGCACAAAGTGACGATGTTCCTGGAAGAAGCGGGCATCCCCTACAACATCATTCCCGTACATATCGGCAAGGGCGAGCAGTTCAAGCCCGAGTTTCTCGCCATCGCGCCGAACAACCGCATCCCCGCCATCGTCGACCAGGCGCCGGAAGACGGCGGCGCGCCCCTGTCCCTGTTCGAGTCGGGCGCCATTCTGCAATACCTGGCCGAGAAAAGCGGGCAATTCCTGCCGGCCGACGTGCGGGGACGCGCCGAGGTGATGCAATGGCTGTTCTGGCAAATGGGGGGACTGGGCCCCATGGCGGGACAGAACCACCATTTCGTGCAATACGCGCCCGAGCCCATCGAGTATGCGATCACGCGCTACGTGAACGAAACGAACCGGTTATACGGCGTGCTGAACAAGCGTCTGGCGGACCGCGCATTCGTGGCCGGCGACAGCTATTCCATCGCCGACATGGCGATCTATCCGTGGATCGTGCCGCATGCGCGCCAGCGCCAGAAGCTGGAAGATTTCCCGCACCTGGCGCGCTGGTTCGCGGCCATTGCCGCCCGTCCCGCCACCGTGCGCGCGTATGCGCGGGCGGCCGAGATCAATGTGCAGCCCACCGTCAGCGAGGATGCGAAAAGCGTGCTGTTCGGCCAGACGGCGAAGACGCTCGCTTAGGTTTTAGATGTTCCCTCAGTTACCCCGATATGTGGAAAAACCGAAAGGACTGAGCAGCAAGGGAATGTGATAGTGCTGGTCGGTCTTTTCCACGTGAAATTGCACGGGGATTTCCGGGAAGAAGGTTTCCTGTTTCAGCCGTGCATAGTGTTCGCCTGTTTGAAACACGATGCGGTAGTCGCCCGCCTGCATGGGCGCATCAACGGGATACATGGCTGCGATGCGCCCCTGCGCATTTGTTACGGCGCTGCTCAATTGCTTCCAGTCATCTCCCTTCTTTTGCTCCAGGGTCACCGTCACGCCCGGCGTCGGCTGGCCGCTTTGCAAGTCGAGGATGTGCACGCTGAGCGGATTGGCGGCCACGGCCAATGTGCAGGCGCCTGCGTAAGCCAGCAGCAGGATGCTGCGGAAAAAAACATGTTTCATGTGCTGCTCCCTGAATGTGATGGCGCCAGTATGGTGGGTGTTGCACTACGAGAAGATGATCGCCGCATGACATTTTTATCATCCGCGGCGCCCGGCGCGCGGCGTAGAATGGTCTGATATTCTCTTTGGAAAGCCCCCATGCGCATCCTGGTCATCGAAGACGAACCGAAGACGGGCGACTATCTGCTGCGCGGTCTGGCCGAATCCGGCTTTACGGTCAGCCTGGCGCGCAATGGCCGCGACGGCCTGCACATGGCCGGCACGCAGGCGCCCGATTTGATCGTGCTCGACGTCATGCTGCCCATCATGGATGGCTGGCAAGTGTTGCGCGCGCTGCGCTTGCAGGAGGGCGGCGCGGATGTGCCCGTCATCTTCCTCACGGCGCGCGACGAGGTGCAGGACCGCGTCAAAGGGCTGGAACTGGGCGCCGACGATTACCTGGTGAAACCGTTTGCGTTTGCGGAACTGGTGGCGCGCATCCGCACCCTGCTGCGCCGGGGACCGCCCCGCGAAGACGACGTGATCCGTATCGGCGACATGGAAATCGATGTGATGAAACGCAAGGTCAGCCGGCAAGGCCAGCGCATCACCCTGACGGCCAAGGAATTCGGCCTGCTGCATCTGCTGGCGCGGCGCCAGGGCGAAGTGCTGTCGCGCTCCATCATCGCCTCGCAAGTGTGGGACATCAATTTCGAGAGCGATACCAACGTCATCGACGCGGCCATCCGCCGCCTGCGCAGCAAGCTCGACGACCCGTTCGAACCCAAGCTGATCCACACCTTGCGGGGCATGGGCTATGTCTGCGAATTGCGCGCGCCCAGTGCACCCGACGAGGGCGCGGCCGCATGAAGCTGGCGCAACTCCGCCGCTCGCTGACCCTGCGCGTCACGCTCGTGTTCGTGCTGATCGTGGCGCTCGTGTCGGCCGGGCTGGGCATGCATCTGTACCGCTCGTTCGTGGCGGAAATCGAACGCCGCGACGACATTTTATTGCTGGGTAAACTGCGGCAGATCCAGCAGCTATTGGGCAATGCGGGCACCTTGGACATCATCCGCGAGCGACCCCAGTATTTCCGCGACACCATGAGCGGACAAGAGAATTCCCTGGTCCGCATCGTGCGCGCCGATGGCACCCGTTTGATCGATGTCAACCCGCACGGCGAGGCGGTGGCGCATCCTGTACCCGTGGCCGTCGATGCACCCGTCACGGCCGGCGACATCGTCAGCTGGACCAGCCGCGACGGTTATCCGGCCCGGGTCGTGGCGGCCAGCGCGCGCATCGGCGATCCTGCGCAGATGGCCGATATTTCCGTTGCCCGGGTCTACGGCGACCGCACGGCCATGTTTGCCGCCTACCGCTGGCAGATCGTCGTGTCGGTGGCCGTCAGCGCGCTGGTGGCGGCGATATTGGCCAGCGTGATGCTGTTGCGGGGACTGGGGCCGCTGCGCAATATCGCCGCCCATGCGGCACTGGTGCGGCCGGGCAAGCTGGGCCAGCAACTGGAGGCACGTGGCGCGCCCACGGAACTCCTGCCCCTGATCCAGGCGCTCAATGCCATGCTGGCGCGGCTGCAGGAAGGGTATGCGCGCCTGTCGCAGTTTTCCGCCGACCTCGCACATGAATTCCGCACGCCCGTTACCAATCTGCTGGGACAAAGCCAGGTCATGCTGGCCCGTCCCCGCAGCGCGCACGAGTATGAACAGCTGGTGTCGTCGAATGTGGAAGAGCTGGAACGGCTGTCGCGCATGATCGACAGCATGCTGTTCCTGGCGCGCGCGCAGCAAGATGAAATGGTGCTCGTCAAGCAAGCCTTGCCCGTGCAGGACGAGTTTGTGCGCCTGGCCGATTTCTTTGAAGGCTTGACCGAAGAGCGGGGGCTGGCGCTGGCCTGCCACGGCAGCGGCGAAGTCACGGCCGAACCGCAACTGCTGCGCCGCGCGCTGGGCAATCTGCTGTCGAATGCGATCCGCCACGCGGCGCCGGGCAGCACCATCCTGCTGCGTTCGCACGCGACGAACGAGGGCGTGGAATTGAGCGTGAGTAACCTCGGTCCCGCCATTCCCGCGCGCCACTTGCCGCACCTGTTCGACCGCTTCTACCGCGCCGACCCCGCCCGCAGCGATTCGGCCGCTTCCACGGGCCTGGGCCTGGCCATCGTCACGGCCATCATGCAATTGCACGGCGGCAGCGCGACGGTGGCGTCCGATGCGGCCGCCACGACGTTTACCTTGATGTTTCCGCTCCAGCAGCGCGGCGCGTAGGTCGGATTAGGCGGGGCCGCCGAGGCCAAGGGCCGTAATCCGACGCAGTGTTGGCGGCAGCGGAGATGTCGGATGACGCGCGGCGTTGCCGCGCTAATCCGACCTGCGCAGCAACGCATGGTCATGTGGCCGTCAGCCCATCTCCACCAAAAACTCATGCATGCCCGTATGCGGCAATTGCGCGCAGGCGGAGGTAAAGTGCGGCAACCGTCCCCACAGCAGCGGGTTGCCGACGACGTACACATGATGCTGGGCGCGCGTCAGGGCCACGTTGAGCAGGTTCGGCGTGGCGGCCGCCCATAGTGCGGCGCCGGCCGTGCTGTCGTCGGCACCGAGGACCAGCATCACCACGCTTTGCTCCTTGCCCTGGAAGGTGTGCACGGTGCCCACCATCTGGCTGCTCCACTGGCGCAATTCGCGCGCCGTCGGCGCCTTGCCATAGCCGAGGCGGCGGTCCCAGTCCATGTCGACGATGCGCGAGCGCAATTCGTTGCGCACGGCCTTGAATGGCGTGATCACATACATGTCGGGCAGCTTGCCGTCGCGGCGGTACAGTTTCAGCAGCACTTCCAGCACGAAATCGAGCTGCACCGGCACCACCTGCTTGTAGCTGACGGGGCCGGCGACGTCGATCCAGCGGCTGGGGCCCCGCGCGAGTCCACGCGCGCCGGCCGGCGGCGTGCGCTCAGCTAGCCCGTAGACCATCTTGTCTTCGTAGGCGATGCTGTTGGCCAATGAGAACATCGGTTCCACGCAGCGGCGGTGCACGCGCAGGGGGCTGCCTATCCACAAGGGTTTTTCGCTGTGGGCGCCGACGACGGCGCCATAGCGGTTGGCCTTGTCGGCCAGGGTCTGCACGGAAACGGCGGTCGGCGCGTAACTGCCATCGCGCGTGTGCGGCGACAGGGCGGACAAGGTCTGCACGAGGCGGCCCGGCACCGTGAACACGGGTTCGATCTGCAGCGGGTCGCCCACGACGACGGCGCGCTTGGCGCGCCACAGGCTGCCCAGCGCCGCTTGCGGCACGGCCTGGCCTGCTTCATCGATGAACAGCCAGCCCAGCGATTCGGGGCCCATGCCCTGGAACTGGCGCGCGAACGAGGCGAACGTGGTCGACACGACGGGCACCACCATGAACAGGCTGTGCCACACCATGGCGATGTGCGACTGGTCGTAGGCGCGCTTGTTTTTCAGCAATTTGGAGACGGCCAGCAAGTTGCCGCCAAATCCAGGTCCGCCCTTTTTCGCCACCTCCGCCAGCCAGGCTTCGTGCAGGGCCAGGGCCTTGGCGAACAGGCGCGAGCGCAGGCGCGCCAGCGCCGGTTCATGCCACAGGCCGCCAATTTGCAGGGCGTCGCCGTCCAGCTCGTCCAGGGTGGCCGGCGCCATAATGGTGGGAAAGCGCATGCGCGCGCGGCGCAGCAGTTCCGTGCTGTCATCCCATTCGCGCTGGCGCGTCTGCGCCGTGCGCAGGGCGATGTGCAGGCTGTTGCGGGCGCGCTCGCAGCGGGGCTCCAGTTCGCCTTTCAGCAGCAGCTTGATGGCGGACACGTCGCGCGCAGCCTGGCGTTGCGCTTCGGCATTGGCCACGACGGCGTCCTTGTAGGCGCGCGCCGGTGCCGTGCGGAACAATCGGGCAAAGAAACCGGGCTGCGTCAGCGCCACCAGGCGTTCTTCTTCCAGCAATTCCTTCTTGCTGGCAAGCAGGGTGTCCTGCTGCGCCAGCGCGCCGGCCAGGGCGCCGTTGGCCGCATCCATTTCTTGTTCTGCGGCAATCAGCGCGTGCTGGCTGGCCTCGATGAAATCGTCTTGCGTGCACGTGCCCACGGCTTGCCACAGGGCAGCGTACTGGGCATGCTCGGCCAGGGCCTTTTCCACCACGTGTTCCGTTTCTCGAAACTCGCGGGCCGCCTGGGCAAAGCTGACGCCCTGGTAGCTGGCCAGCCATTGGCGGATATTCTGCGCGTTCGGCGTCTTGCGCGGCGTGCCCTTGTCCCAGTCGTCGTCATAGAAATTGCTGACGAAGCGGCGGCGGTTCGCGTTATTGCCCAGTGCACAGGACATCAAGCCCCATGGCGCGTCCTGTTCGGCCAGGGCGCGGTTGGCGCCATTGCCATCGGCCACGACCCGGCGCGCCACGCTTTCGAAATAGCGCGTGCGCGCCCATTCCTTGCCCAGTTGCTTGGGCTTCGGTAAATCGCCGGAAATATTTTCCACCGCCGCATTGTTCGACGAGGCGACGACCATTTCAAAGCCCGTCAGTTCCGGGCGCAAGCGGGCGATGGTGATGGGGTCGCGCACGCCTTCGAAGGCCACGGCCACCTTGCCGATGAAGGCATCGGCAGCGCGGTCCAGGCAGGACAGCACGGCGGCGCGGCGCACGATGTTGTCGGCGAACAATTCACGCAATAACGTCGTCTTGCCCGTGCCCGGCGGGCCGTTGACGGAAAAAATGCCCCGTTCGTGCAAGGCCGTGCGCGCGCCGTGGATGGCGAACTGCTGCATCAGGCTCATGGCGTAGCTGGCGTCTTCCAGCCAGTGTCCGCGGTTCATGTTGGCGGGATTGAGCATGGCGGCCAGCGCCTGGCGTCCGGCCGGGCTGTACAGGTCGATGCGCTCATCCTGCGCCAGCGGCGTCAGATAGGCGGCCACGGTGGCTGGCAGCTTGCCGCCGCGCAAGGCGCGGATGATCTGTTCCAGGTCGTCGAGGTAAAAACTGTTGAGGATATCGATGCTTGGTTCCACCGCGTCGCCAAAGTCCAGGGTGCGGTTCTGGCTCGTTTCCGCCAGGTCGGCTTCCGTCACGGCCGCGCGTTTCTTGCGCGTGCGCAATTCCAGTACGGCCAGCGGCTGGCCTGCCGACGGGTGGAAGCCGGCCCAGTCGCGCAGCAGGTCGGCCAGCGCGGCGATCTCCATGCCGGACAGGGGAGATGAGACATTGCCGGCTTCGTCTGTTATCTGCTGCGCCGCGCGGCTTGCCGCGAAGTTGCGCAGGCTGTCCTGCAGCGCCAGTTGGCTGTCGCTGAAGGCGTCCAGGCTCAGGCCCGACCAGTCCGGCGTGCGGGCGCGGCCCAGCGCCCACGGCAAGGTCGACACGGATACGGGATCGAACTGCGGTTCGCCCAGCGCATTGAGTGACAGGCGGGCAAAGCACGAGCGTCCCAGCAATTCTGTTTTTTCTGTTTCGGCAATGTTTTCCGGTCCGGCGGGGGCGGGACAGGCCTTGTTGATTTCAGCCTTGTCGAACACGCCGAGGAACAGGCTAAAGCCGTCGATTTCGCGGTCGGACGGTACTTGCCATTGCGTGGCGAACTGCGGCGGCAATTGCGCCAGCTGTTCGCGGTGGAGGAGACGCACGGCGGACTGGTCTTCAACGTCCGTGATTTGATTCAGGTCAAACGGGATAAAGAATTCGATCTTGTGCCAATACTCCAGGATAGCCAGGAGGCGCTGCTGTTCTGCCTGATTCATGATGACCAATATTTTGTAAAGCGAGCGAGGATTGTAAAGCGTATGCGCGGTGCACGTTTTGCACTTTTGTCTATTGCGCGGGCTTTGCCGCAAAAAAAGTGGGGTTTGCAGACGAAAAAAAGCCAGGCAGCAACTTCCTGCCTGGCTGGCGCGTCGAGACGATGTGCTTATTGCTTAAAACTCTTCCCATTCGCTCTCGGCGCCGGCAGTGTTGCGGCGCGCCGGTGCGGCGGCCACGGCCTGGCGCACGGGTGCCTTGCGGGCCACGGGACGCGCCGGCGCGGCGATACGGCTGCGGGCGGCGGCCAGTTTGACGGCGGGTTGATGTGCGGCAACGGCGTTGCCCGTCTTGAAGAAGCCCACCACGTGCGCCAGCTCGCCCGCCTGTTCCTGCATGCTTTGCGAAGCGGCTGCCGCTTCTTCCACCAGGGCCGCGTTTTGCTGCGTCACTTCATCCATCTGGGCAATGGCCATATTGATCTGCTCGATGCCGATGGTCTGCTCGTGCGTGGCGGACGTGATCTCGCCCATGATGTCGGTGACGCGCACGATGCTGTCGACGATGTCGCCCATGGTCTGGCCCGCTTCATTGACGAGGCGCGAACCCGTGTCCACGTTGGCGACGGAGGCGGCGATCAATTCCTTGATTTCCTTGGCGGCCGAGGCCGAGCGGTGCGCCAGGTTGCGCACTTCCGTGGCCACGACGGCAAAGCCACGGCCCTGCTCGCCTGCGCGCGCCGCTTCCACGGCCGCGTTCAAGGCGAGGATGTTGGTCTGGAAGGCGATGCCGTCGATGACGCCGATGATGTCGACGATCTTGCGCGACGATTCATTGATGGTGCCCATGGTGTCGACCACTTGCGAGACGATGCTGCCGCCGCGCACGGCCACTTCCGACGCGCTTTTCGCCAGCTGGTTCGCCTGGCGCGCATTGTCCGCATTCTGTTTCACGGTCGACGTCAGTTCTTCCATCGACGATGCCGTTTCTTCCAGCGAACTGGCTTGCTCTTCCGTGCGCGACGACAGGTCGAGGTTGCCGGCGGCAATTTCGCTCGACGCCGTGGCGATGGCATCCGTGCCGTGGCGCACTTGCGCCACCACGCCCAACAGGCTGTCGTTCATGGCTTTCAGGGCGCCCAGCAGGCGGCCCGTTTCATCGCTGGAATTGACGACGATGTGCGAGGACAAGTCGCCCGACGCCACGGTTTCGGCCACGCTGACTGCCGCATTGATGGGGCGGGTGATCGAGCGCGTGATGATCCACGCCACGAAGGCGCCCAGCAGCACGGCCAGGCTGCCCAGGGTAAGCATGAAGGCGCGCGCGCTGGCGCTCAGCGTTTCGGCGTCCGTAGCCGCCTGCGCCGCCTGTTCGCCCTCATACGCGACCAGGCTGTCGAGCGCGCCCAGCACCCGTTTCAGGCTCGGCGCCGCCTGCTGCGTGAGGAAGGCGATCGCCTCTTCCGTCTGGCCCGCATTGCGCAGCTCGATGACCTTGTTGTTCAGCGGCGCACCCGATTTCAGGGCCGCGTCCAGTTCGGCCATCAGCGCCGTTTCCTTGTCCGTCGAGATTTTCTTTTGCAGGGTTTCCTTGGCGGCGCCGTATTTCTTGCGCGCTTCGCCGATCTTTGCCAGCTCCGCCTGCACCAGCGCTTCCGTCGGCGCCACCACCACGCTGGTGATCGCCAGGGTAATGTTGCGCACGTTGTCGCTCATGGTGTTGGCGGCCGCCATCTTGACGTTCTTGTCGGCCACGATGTCGTGGGTACGTGCGCTCAGTTGCCCCATGGAATACAGGCCGACGAGCAAGACGGCCACCAGCAGACCGAGGACGACAGCAAATCCGATCCCGAGCCGGGTGCCGATTTTGAATTGTGTGAGTGACATGATTGCTTTCGTGTTACGGAAGTGAGGGATAACGTCGACAGGCCAGGGCTACGGGTTTATACGTAAGGGCGGCCAGCCTGTAATTGTTCCTCAAAATTCCGCACTGCAATACAAATACTTGTATCAAGTCTCCGAAAAGTTAAAAAATTGGTAGCAAATGAAATAAGTTGTCGTGTGGAAACAACGAGCGCGGCGCCAGCCGGAAAAATCAGTGCTGGGGAAACACGTGGCTGGCCAGGAAATCGATGAAGGCGCGCAATTTCGGCGTCAGGTGGCGGCTGCTGGGCCACAGGATGCGGAAGGCGCCGTCGTGCTGGCGGTGCGCGTCCAGCACGCTGTGCAGGCGGCCGGCGGCGAGCGCTGCGCGCACGGCAAAGTCGGGCAGGGCGGCGATGCCCAGGCCGCTTTCGGCAAAGTGCAGCAGGGTCTCCACATTGTTGCAGTTCAGTAGCGCCGGCAAGCCGGCCGCGTGCAGCGCCGGCCACTCGGGCAAGGGCCAGGCTTCGACCTTGCCGCTGCTGGGAAATTTGTACTGCAGGCAAGTGTGCTGCGCCAGATCGGCGGGAAGCACCGGCATGCCATGCCGGGCCAGATAGGCGGGCGCGGCCACCAGCTGCAGCTGGAATTGGCCCAGCTGGCGGCTCATCAAACGGCTGTCGGCGCTTTCGCCCGCGCGCACGACGGCGTCGTAGCCCTCTTCGATCACATCGACCCGGCGGTCGCTGAAATCGAGGTCCAGTTCCACCTGCGGATAGGCGCGCGCGAACGCGGCCAGCACGGGATTGAGCAAGCTGCCCACCAGCGGCAGGCTGACGCGCAGCCGGCCTTGCGGTGCGCTCTTGCTATTGGATAACTCCAGCTCGGCCGCTTCGATCTCGCCCAGGATGCGCCGGCAGCGTTCGAGAAACACGGTGCCTTCGCTGGTCAGCGCGATGCTGCGCGTGCTGCGGTGAAACAGCCGCACGCCCAGGCGCGCTTCCAGCCGCGCAATGCTCTTGCCGATAGCCGAGGCGGAAATGCCCAGTACCCTTCCTGCCGCCACAAAACTGCGCAGCTCCGCCGCCTGCACGAAGGCCGTGAATCCCGCCAGGTTATCCATGTCGTTTCCGTTTCCTCGCCATTGATTACGGATGTCAACGTCCGCACAGACAGAAACTATAGCCCATTTTTCTTTGATCGCGCCTGCCTTACCTTGGCAGCTTGATCATTTGAAAGGCTCAGCCATGACTTCTCACTTTTCTCCTATAGCCTTGTCCGCACGCATCGATGCCGTGCTGGATGCTGTCGTGCAGCAACAGCGCCTCGTGGGCGCCGTGGTGCTGGTGCGCCACCGTGGCCAGGACGTGTATCGCCGCGCGGCCGGCCACCTGGACCGCGAGGCGGGCATGCCCATGCGCGAGGATGCCATTTTCCGTCTGGCGTCCGTGAGCAAACCCATCGTCTCGACGGCCGCGCTGGCGCTGGCGGGACAGAACCGCCTGGGCCTGGACGACCTGGTGGCGCGCTGGCTGCCGTATTTTGCCCCGCGCCAGCGCGACGGCGCCGTCGCGGCCATCACCGTGCGTCACTTGCTCACGCACACGGCGGGTCTCGATTACGGCTTCTTCCAGCCTCCGGGCGGCGCGTATGCGCAGGCGGGGGTGTCGGACGGCATGGATGCCTCCCGCATGACCCTGGCAGACAACCTGCGCCGCCTGGCCAGCGTGCCGCTCGCGTATGCGCCGGGCGAGCGCTGGGCGTATTCGATCGCCACCGATGTGCTGGGCGCCGTGATCGAAGCGGTGACGGGTTTGTCGCTGGCGCAGGCCGTGGAACACCTGGTGACGGCGCCGCTGGGCATGCGCGATACGGGTTTCCTGGCAACGGACCCCGCGCGCCTGGCCGTCGCCTATGCGGACCGCGCGGCGGGAGAATCGCGGCCGCGGCGTTTGCTGGAGGCGGGGAACGACTATCTGCCGTTTCTCGATGGCACGGCAGGTTTTACCTTGTCGCCGGCGCGCGCGCTCGATGCGCACGCATATCCATCGGGCGGCGCCGGCATGCTGGGCTCGGCGGACGACTTCATGCGCCTGCTGGAAAGCTTGCGGCTGGGCGGCGCGCCGCTGCTGCCGCCCGCGCTGGCGCGCCAGATGGGCACCAGCCAGACGGGCGGTTTCGAGCTGCCCTTCTGGCCAGGCCGCGGCTTCGGCCTGGGTTTTACGGTGCTGACCGATCCGCTGCTTGCCGCCACGCCGGAGTCCGTCGGCAGCTGGCGCATGGGGGGCACGTATGGCCACTCGTGGTTTGTCGACCCTGCGCAGGAATTGTCCGTCGTGGCGTTCACGAATACGGCATTGGAAGGCATGGCGGGACCGTTCGTGACGGAATTGTGCCAGGCCGTGTATGGCGTGGAGCAGGGGCAATGACAGCGGCCATGACGCGCCCGCATCCCGTCGTCTTCCTCGCGCTGGGCCTGTTCGGCGTGTATTGCATCGAGTTTGGCGTGGTGGGCATCTTGCCGATGATCATGCAGCGCTTTGGCGTGACGGCCGCGCAGGCGGGTTCGCTGGTGAGCCTGTTTGCGCTGGTGATCGCCGCGGGCGGTCCCTTCCTCGTGCTGCTGGCCACGCGCTGGCGCCGCAAGCGCGTGCTGATCGTTTCCCTGCTGGTGTTTGCGCTGGCCAGCGCGGCGTCCGCATATGCGCCCCGCTTCGAGTGGCTATTGGCGCTGCGCATCGTGCCGGCCCTGTTCCACCCAGTGTATTTTTCGCTGGCCATGGTGGCGGCCGCCGCCCTGTACCCGCCCCGCGAGGCGGCGCGGGCTGGCGCGCATGCGTTCACGGGCACCAGCATGGGCATGGTGCTGGGCATTCCGCTCACTACCTGGATTGCCGCACAGTATGGCTACGAGGCATCGTTCCTCGCTTGCGCGCTCGTCAATGGGCTGGCTGCGCTGGGGCTGTTCCTGTTCTTGCCCGATACGCCGCAGGACGCGCCGATGGCGTATGGCCGCCAATTGGCCGTGCTGCGCAAACCAGCGCTGTGGCTCAATATTGCCGCCGCCGTGCTGGTGTTTGCCGCCATGTTCGCCGTGTATGCGTATGCGGCCGCCTATCTGCAGCAGGTGGCGCGCTTGACGGCGCGCCAGACGGGGCTGGCGCTGGTGGTGTTTGGCGTGGGCGGCGTGGCCGGCAATCTGTTCGCGGGGCGTCAGCTGGGCACGCATGTGCTGCGCACGGTGGTGCTGCAGCCCGTGCTGCTGGGGCTGGCGTATTGGCTGCTGTACCGTTACGCGGGCACGGGTCCCGGCTGGCCGGCACTGGCCGTCCTGCTGCTGTTCTGGGGCGCGGCGCATACGAGCGGACTGATCGTCACGCAAGTGTGGCTCAGCAGCGAAGCGCGCGAGGCACCCGCATTTGCCATCGGCGTGTATATCGCTGCCATCAACTTGGGCGTGACGGTGGGCGCGCTGGCGGGCGGCGTGGCCATCGCCCGCTATGGCATGCAGGGGACGCTGGGCTGCGGCGCGCTGCTGGGGGCGCTGGCGCTGGCCGTGATCGCGTTGAAAGCGTGGCGTTACCGCCGGCCGTCAGTCTTCGATATGGTTGGGGATGCGAAACAGTAGATCCGTCTCGCCGATGTCCACGCCCGCTTGCGACAGCAGGGTGCTGGCCTGGCCCCGGTGGTGCGTCTGGTGGTTGAAGAAATGCATGAGCAGGCTGAAAAACTCGCGCCGGTTCGGGCCCTTGCTGTTGCGGTAATCGAGCAAGTGGTCCAGGTCGGCTTCCCGGATGGAGGCGGCCCAGGCGACGATGACCTGGTCCAGCCACAGCCGGTGCGCATGCATGGCGGCAAAATCCTCGGCCGCGAACAGCGGGTGCGTGAGCGAGGCGGGCGGCGTGATGGCGCGGATGGGATCGAGCAGGGGAAAGCCGGCCGGGTGTTTCGCGTAGCGTTGCAGCCACAGGGTGTCGCCCACCATCACGTGGTTCAGGGTGGCCAGCAGGGAGCCGAAGAAGGCGCCCCGCTCGCGCTGCAGTTCTTCCAGCGGCAGGCCGGCCGCCGCCGCGTAGACCTTGGCATTCATCCACTGGTTGTAATCGGCCATCAGGCAAATGTGGGCGCAACGGCTCATGGTGATTCCTCCAGTGTTTGACTGTTGTATGTTAAACGGATTTCAGGAACGCGCGTATGCCGGCCAGTAACATTTCAATGGCCATCGCCGTCAGGATCAAGCCCATCAGGCGCTCGAACGCCGTCATGACTCTTGGACCCAGCGCCCGCTGCAAGCGTTCGGCGCACAGGAAGACGGCCAGCCAGACGACGGCCACGGCCGTCAGCCCTGCCACGTGGGCGATGACGTCGTTCATTTCATGCGAGGAAAACAGCAGCACGGTCGCCAGGGCGGACGGGCCGGCCAGCGCGGGGATGGCCAACGGCACGATGAACGGTTCGCCGCCCATCTCGTGGTCGCTATTGCCGGCGCTGGGTTGCGGAAACACCATGCGCATGGCGATCAGGAACAGGATCACGCCGCCGCCGATGCGCAGCGCCACTTCCGACAGTTGCAAGGCGTTCAGGAAATGGCGGCCGAAGAACATAAACAGCAGCAAGATACCGAAGGCAATCAGGCATTCGCGCACCACGACTTTCCAGCGCCGCTCGACCGGTACCCGTTTCAGGGCATTGACGAACAGGGAAACGTTGCCGAACGGGTCGGTGACAAGCAAGAGCAGGATAAATGTCTGGAAAAAATTCTGTGTCATGGTGATGTGATTGAGGTCAACACCGCTGCCAGGATGGGCGCGGTGCGATAAGGCTTGCGATGATAACAAGAGCGGCGGCTATCGCCCATGATTATTGATGCATAGCAGCATTTTTTTTACGCAGCGATGACTTTTGCCTGGTAAAACGCCGTCGGCGTGGTGCCGAAATGCTTTTTGAACATGGCCGCAAACGCGCTCTGGCTCGTGTAGCCGTTGTCCATGGCTACGTCGATGACCTTGCTGCCGTGCGCTAATTGTTCCAGCGCCCGCAGCAGGCGTGCCTGCTGGCGCCACTGGCCGAAGCGCATGCCCGTCTGCTTCTGGAACAGCCGGTGCAGGCTGCGCTCGGTGATCGCCAGTTCCTGCGCCCAGTGCGCCACCGTCTGCTGTTCGCCCGGCTGTTCCATCAGCCGCGCGCAGATGCCGCGCAGGCGCGCATCGACGGGTAGCGGCAAGTACAGGGGCAGCACGGGTAGGCTGTCGAGCTCGTGCAACAGCAATTGCAGCAGATGCCAGTCGCGGCTGCCTTCCGTGAAATCGGGTGCGATGTCGACGGCCGCCACGATCAATTGCCGCAGCAGGGGACTGATGTCGAGCACGCAACTGTGGCGCGGCAACAGCGGTGAGCTGGCGCAATCGATGAAGACCGTGCGCATCTTCACGGCGCCGCTCATGCGCACCTGGTGCGCGATGCCGGGTTGCAGCCACACGCCGCGCGTGGGCGGCACTACCCAGCGTCCGCCCTGCGCCTCGATGGTCATCACGCCCTCGATGGCATACAGCAATTGCGCATGCGTGTGGCGGTGCACGGAAATCACATGGCCGTGCGCATAGTCGACGGCCAGCGCCATGGCGCGCGCCGTGACGGGCAGCAATTCCTGAAACGCGGGGGCGGTGCAATCCATCAGAATAAGGTCAGTTTTGCGATAGGTGTGGACATCTTAGCGCGAGAAGGCGCGGCGCGCTTGCGGCATGATGGTTTCCCGCAATGATTTATGGAGCTACGCATGCCTGTGCGCGCCTATCTGTATCCGTTTCTGGCCATGCTGCTGTGGGCCGGCAACGTCGTCGTTTCGAAGCTGGCCGCGTCCAGCATCGCCCCCACGGCTATCACCTTTTACCGCCTGGTGCTGGTCTTGCTGGTGATGACGCCGTTTATTGCCCGCCCCCTGTGGCGCAACCGTGCCGCCCTTCGCCGCCAGTGGTGGCAGCTGGCCCTGTGCGGCGTGATGTCGATGGCGCTGTTCCAGAGCCTGTCCTACCGCGCCGCGGAAAGCACGACGGCCACCAACATGGCCATCGTCACGGCGCTGGCGCCCCTGATGACGGCCCTGCTCAGCGTGCTGCTGCTGGGCGAGCGATTGACACTGGGCATGGCGGCCGGCGGCGTGCTGTCGTTTGGCGGCCTGCTGTACCTGGTGGGGCGCGGCGACGTGCTGGCCTTGCTGCAGCAGGGCGTGCATGCGGGCGATGCCTTGATGCTGCTGGCCTGCCTGGTATTTGCCCTGTATGGCGTGCTGCTGCGCCGCTGGCGCTTATCGATTCCCGCCTGGCAAGCCATCTATTGCCAGGCCTTGGCGGCCCTGGCCTGCATGCTGCCGCTGTTCCTGCTGTTGCCGCCCGGCAGCGCCAAGCTCGACGCCACCACCTTGCCCCTGATCGGCTATGCGGGCATCGGCTCGTCCATCGTGCTGTCCTACCTGTGGATCGAAGGGGTAAAACTGCTGGGGCCGAACCGCTGCAGCATCTACGTCAACCTGCTGCCCTTGCTGACGGCCTTGCTGGCGATACTCTGGCTGCACGAAAGCATGCATTGGTATCACCTGGTCGGCGGCGGCATCTCGCTGCTGGGCGTGCTGCTGGCGCAGACGGTGCAGCGGCCCCTGTGGGGCCAGCGCCCTGGCGTGTCCGGGCTTGCCTGAACGGCCATGCATAATGGCGGTTTTCGGGCAGTGGAGTTGGCATGCGGCAAACATTTTGGATGAATACGATGGCGGGGCTGCTGGCCCTGGGCGCCCTGGCGCCGGCACGGGCGGCGCGTTTCTACGAAGGCGCTCCCATGGCCTACTCCAGCGTTGTCGAGCGCCGCGACGGCGGCGTGGTGCTGGCCTTCCTGCGGGAAAATGGCGAAGTCAACGGTTACTATTGCCAGTGCAATGGCCTCAGCGACAAGCGCATGAACCTGGACAAGTATGGCAAGGCCGGCATCGCCGCCGTGTTCCAGCTTGATCTCGACAGCGAAGGCGAAACCACGTTCGTGCTTAGCCGCAGCGCCGGCAGCGGCGCGGCCTATGGCTTGCATGCCTACCGCTACGAATCCAGCGGCGGCAAAATGTTCAAGGTGGCCGCCCTGCAGCCCACCCTGGACGCCATCGTGCGCGGCGCCCCATCCATGGACGAGGCGCGGGTGCGCGCGGCGCTGGCATCCTTGCAACTGATCGATTACAGCGTCGACTACGCGCCCACGGGCGTGGCCGAGTTCGACGCCATCGACCATGGCCATGGCAAGCTGGTCGGCTATTTCAATATCGATGGCGAACTGTTGCCAGGCCAGCCGGCGGCAGCGCCCGCGTATGCCTACAAAAAGACGTTCGAGGAACAAAACGGCCATTTTCTGACCGTTACCTATCTCCTGGGCAAGGGCTGGCAGGGAGGGCACGCGCCCAGTTACCACATCAAGTGGATCAATTGGGAAACGCAGCCGCAGCGTTTCCTCGGCAGCCAGGACGGCCCCGCCATCGAATATGAAGCGGATTGCTGCCTGGGCAGCGTGTTTGCCCGCGGCCAGTATGCGCAGGGCAAGCGCACGGGGCAGTGGCATTACGAAGAGCCGCTCACCATCCGCTCGGTGGGCGCCTTTGTCGACAACAAGGCGGAAGGGCCATGGACTTATGCCAGCGGCGAGGAAACGACGACGGGCCTGATGCGCAACGGCCAGCGCACGGGGCGCTGGGAAGTGGGCCCGGGCGTGGAAGAGTGGCGCGACGCAGGCAAGGGCAACTACCAGGGCTACGATACCTTTGCCCGGGACCGCCTGGACGGCCCCAGCGAGCGGCGCATCGGCACGGTGGTGCACTGGCAGGGCAACTATGTGAATGGCAAGAAGCAGGGCCCGTGGGTCGAACCTGGCGGTGGCGGCAACTACGTCGATGACGTGCCGCAGGGGCCGTGGAAGAAGGCCACGCCGGACGGCGGCTGGCAAGTATTGAGCATGCTCGATGGCAAACCGGAAGGCAAGCTCGAGCAATATGGGGCCGGTGGCCAGCTGGAACTGGTCGAGCATTACCGCCTGGGCGTGCTCGAGGGGCCGATGGAGAGTTTTTATCCGGACGGCAAGCGGCGTTACCAGGGGACGTTTGTTGATGGCAAGCGCGATGGCGGGGAAATCCTGTTTTATGCCGATGGCGAACTGCCGCAATTTCACCGCAACTGGCACCAGGGCATGCTGCATGGCGCCAGTATCGAATATTTCCAGAACGGGAAACCTAAGCAGATAGGAAATTATCACCTGGGCAAGAAAACGGGGCGCTTCCAGTATTTCCGCGACGATGGCCAGTTAATTGAAGAAACCGTCTATTAACATACCTGGCATTCCGGCGCGACCGCGCACGTCAGCGGAATGCCAGTTCTGCGCAAAAAACATCATCCGCTTGTTACAAAGCGTGAAAATCCATGCTGGATATTGCTACTGGTAATCTTTCCCTGTATCTTGCAGTCAGGAAATAAAAAATACGGAAAACCTCAACCCTGTTGACCTGTATTTCACTCCTGACGATATGCGCGGGTCGCCTTCCCCCCTGCCGCCGCACACGCCGTATCGACCTGTCCTGAACAATTCACGTGACCCGCCCATCTGGCGTTTGCCGCTATCTCGTCCGGCATGCGCAGGCATGGTTGCGCCCTTACCAAGGAAACTGCATGTTGTCGAACATAACAATAAAAATGCGCCTGATCGCCACCATGAGCGTGCTGGGCTTGCTGATCGCCGTACTGGGTGCCATGAGCATGATCGGGCTGAAATCGGCCAACAACAGCCTCAACGAGGTCTACAGCAATCAGCTGGCATCGACGCAAGCCATCGGCGAATCGCAAATTGCCCTGGGCCGTGCCCGTTTCACGATGGACCGCGTGATGGTGCATCCCGAAGCACCCGATGCCAAGGATACCCTGGCCCGTGCCGAACAATTCCTGGAAGCATCGAACAAGGCCTGGAAGGTATACCTGGGCTTGCCGCAAAGCGCGGAAGAAAAGCGCCTGTCCGACGACATGGACAAGAAGCGCAGCGATTACATGAATAATGGCGTGTTGGCCATGAGCAAGGCCTTGCGTGAAGGCAACCTCGCTCAAGCCGATGGCTTGATGATGAAGGGGCTCACGCCCCTGTACCGCAGCCTGGACCAGTCGGCAGAAACCTTGACGCAGTACCAGGTACGTACCGCGGCCGAGATGTATGCGGCCAGCCAGGCCAGCTACCACACGCAAGTGAGCATGGCCATCATCGGCATGGTGGTGGGCGCCTTGTTGACCATTATTTCCAGCGTCTTGCTGCTGCGCGCCATCTTCGGCCCGCTGGACCAGGCCCTGCGCCATTTCGGCGCCATTTCGGACGGCAACCTGGCCAATCACATCGTCATCACGCGCAACGACGAAATGGGTGCCTTGCTGACGGGCTTGCAGAAAATGCAGGAACGCCTGTCGACCACCGTGCGCGGCGTGCGCGACGGCAGCGGCGCCATCGCCACGGCCAGCAATGAAATCGCCTCGGGCAACCTGGACTTGTCGAGCCGTACGGAGCAGCAGGCTTCCAGCCTGGAAGAAACGGCTTCTTCGCTGGAAGAGCTGACCTCGACCGTCAAGCAGAATTCCGACAATGCGCGCCAGGCCAACCAGCTGGCCGTTTCCGCCTCGGACGTGGCCGTCAAAGGCGGCGCGCTGGTGGCGCAAGTGGTCGACACCATGGGCACCATCAGCGAATCGTCGAAGAAGATTGCCGACATCATCGGCGTGATCGACGGCATCGCCTTCCAGACGAACATCCTGGCCCTGAACGCGGCCGTGGAAGCGGCGCGCGCCGGCGAGCAGGGGCGCGGCTTTGCCGTCGTCGCCACGGAAGTGCGCAACCTGGCGCACCGCTCGGCCAGCGCCGCCAAGGACATCAAGGTGCTGATCGAAGCGTCGGTGCAGAACGTGGGCGCGGGCAGCGCACTGGTCAGCCAGACGGGCACGACGATGGACGAGATCGTTTCCAGCATCCGCCGCGTGACGGACATCATGGGCGAAATCAGCGCCGCCGGCCGCGAACAGGAACTGGGCATCGGCCAGATCAATCAAGCCGTGGCGGAAATGGATACCGTGACGCAGCAGAATGCGGCACTGGTGGAAGAAGCGGCAGCCGCTTCGGAATCCATGCAGGAGCAGGCGGCGGCCCTGGCAGAGATGGTCAGCATTTTCAAGCTCGACGCCAGCCATAGCGGCCCGGCTGCCGCCAAGCCTGCCTTGCGCAAGCCTGTCGCGGCCGCCGCCAGCACGGCCTTGAAACGCCCGGCGCTGCACCTGGCGCCAGCCCGCGCGGCAGCGGCGCCTGCCGCCGCCAAACCGCGTCCGGCCAAGCCGGCTGCCGACAACAGCGGCGAGTGGGAAGAGTTTTAACAACACCTGAAAACCTACTGCGCGTCGCAATTTGCGGCCTGCGATGCTCACTGTGCTCTAGCACAGTTGCGCTTCTCGGCCACAACTTGCTGCCGCTCGCTACGGTTTTTAGGAGTTGTTGATTTTAAATTATTGTTGTTCCAGGGTAGCCTTGCTGCCCTGTTCCTGCAATCGCGCCGCCTCGGCCAGGGCCTGGGCGCGCGCTTCCTCTGCCGCCTGTTCCGCTTTCTCCAGCGCATCATGGCGTGCCTGCAAGGCCGCCCGCGCGCGCACGAAGACGATCTTGATGGCCGCCATCACGGGCACGGACAGGAAGATGCCCACCACGCCGCCCAGCTGGTCGCCGGCCAGCAAGCCCACGATCACCATCAGCGGGCTCACTTCCACGCCTTCGCTCATCAAGTACGGGTTGACCACGTAATCCTGGAACAAACGGTAGGCGGTGATAAAGCCGATCAGCCAGAACACGTGTTCGAAGCCGCTGAAGCCGGCCACGACGACGGCGATGACGGCGGCGGCCAGCGGGCCGGCAAATGGAATGAATTCCAGCAAGGCGGCAGCGCCGGCCAGCAGCAGGCTGTACGGCACGCCCATCAGGGAAAAGGCGATGCTGTAGGATACAAAAGTGGCGATCGACAACAGCAGCAGGGCGCGTACATAGCGCGACAGCAAGATGTCGAGGTCGTCGATGATGGCGCCCCAGAGTTTCTTGTTCGGACGGTTCAGCAGGGACAGCAAGCCGTCGCGCATGTCCGGCCCTTCCTTGATCAGCAAAAAGCTCAGCACGGGCACCAGCACCAGATAGATCAGGTTGCTGGCCGCATGCATGACGGTCAAGCCCAGTTCTTTCGCCAGCGGCATGGCTTGTCCCGAACCGCTGCTCAGCTGCGTCTGCATGAATGACAACAGGCGCGCGCGCAACGGCTCCATGAATTCCGGCAAAGGAATGCGCTCGGCAAAGTTGTTGCCCTTGAGCAGCGTTGGCAACTGATCGCTGAGCTTGATCGCCTCTTCCTCGATGCGGGCGCCAAAGAGGGAGCCCAGTATCGCCACCAGCAAGATCACCACGAGGAAGACGATGCCGATATTGGCCGTGCGCGGCAAACGCTTCGGCCCATACCGCTCCAGCAGCCCGATCAGCGGATACACGAGGTAGCTGAAGAAAATGGCAAAGACCACCACGATCAGGGTCGACGAGACCTTGTAGGTGAGAAACAACAGGAAGGCGATGAGGAAAGCCGTCCACACCATCTTGGCAACGCGCAAGTTAAAACCGAACATATGAATTCCTTAGGGCAGAATGCTACGCAAGCGTGGCTGGCTTGTAGGGCGGGGTGGGCAAGGCAGGGATCGGGCCGCGCCGCACGGCCGGAAATCATACCGCAAAATGCCAAAATGCCATGCTCCTGTGCGTAATGGCAATGCTTTCCCCTGTCCGCATGCTGCTTCCGCCTATACTTTCCGCCAGCTGGCCACGGTGATGAGCACGCCGTTTTCCTTGTCCGGCTCGCGCAGGGTCACCGTGTAGCGGCCGCTTGTATCGTTGCCGGTGAACACGACCTTGTCGTCATGGCCCTTCACTTGCGCGCCCTTGGCCAGTTTGGCATAGGTATTGAGCACCCAGTGGAAGTCGGCATAGCTGCGCAGGGTGATGCTGGCGTCGGGCATGGCTGCGTCGCCCGCCTCGGTCGCTTGTGTGCGCATGGGCAAATCCGCCAGGCCCGCCGGCGCGATGCGTTTGCCGCCGCTGGAGCTGCTATTGAGTTCCGCATTCGGCAGCAGCAAATGCAGCAAGCTGCCGGGAAAGCCGGGCGGCACGTCGCGCGGCTCCCAGCCGGGCTGGCCGGGGCGGGTGGTGATGTATTCCACCGCTGCAATGCTTTGCCGCTGCTCCGGCGCAGCCTGTGCCAGCATGGTCGGCAGCTGCCGCGCCCAGACCAGCAGCGGCGCGGCCATCTCGTCCTGTGCGCCCGGCGGCAGGAACACCGTCAGCACGGCGTGCGTGCGGGGCAGGCAGGCGGGGGCGGCGTCGCCGATGGCGGCCTGGCAATGGCCGTTGACGAGGCCCAAGGCCAACGGCTTGCGTTGCGGGTCGAACAGCATGGCGGCGCGCCATGCGCCGTGCGTGCCGGCATCGATGGAGGCCAGCACGGAGCGCCCGTCGGGCAGCATGGTGCGCGTGATGTCGTCGAGCGACTGCATGCTGTCGAGCACCTGGCGCGCGATCAGGGTGTTGCCCTGCGTATAGCTGCCGCGCGTGTAGCCCAGCAGTTTAAAGACGTCGGCGCGGATCTCCGGATGCGCGCTCAAGCGCAGGGGCGGCGACGGTACGGGCACGGTGGCGGCCGCGAAGGCGGCGTCCTCGGCTGCCGGCGTTTGCGCCATGGCAGGCGCGCCCAGGGCCGCGCATAGCGACAGCAGGGGCAAGATGAAACGAGTGCGGGTATTCAATGACTGTCCTTGTCGAGACGCCATGCCGGTGCGGTTGCCGGCGTGCGCGGGCCGCGATCTTAGCATTTCAGGAATGAAACTCTTTCTGCTAAGCTTGGCTATTGAATCACCGTCCGTATCGTCATGGCCCAGATCACCATTTCCTGCAGTATTCCTGTCGACGATGAGGTCGTGACCGAGTTCGTGCACCAGCACGTGGGCCGCTCGCGCGTGAGCGCGGCCAACATGCTGCGCATGGGAGAGAAGGGCTGTTTCTATACCGGCCCTCTGTACACGGACGAGCACGCCAAAGTGCGCCGCTTGCTCCGCCGCATGCTGGCCTTCTTTGAGAGCAAGCATATTCCCTTGACCATCCTCAAGATCGGGGCCCAGGACAGCTGGCATGAGGTCCATCCCGAGCAGCGCGATCCCTGGAAGATTTCGCCGCAAGCCTTGCTGGCGCTGCTCGATGCCAGGCCTGACGGCCATGCCTAGGCGGCGTTGAGCACGTAGCGGTTCTTGCCGTTCTTCTTGGCCTGGTACAAGGATTCATCGGCACGCCGGTAGCTGTGCGACAAGTCCGCTTCCTTGATCAGTTCCGCGATGCCGATGCTGACGGACACCTTGCGTTCCGGCACAAAGGCCGCCTCGACGCCGTCGACCAGCTGCGCGGCAAAGGCGCAGGCCGCGTTCTTTTCGCCCAGGTAGATGACGGCAAACTCCTCGCCGCCCAGGCGGCCGCACAGGTGCTCGCCCGACAGTCCCGCAATCACGGCGGCGATCTTTTTCAGCACCTCGTCGCCCACGTCATGGCCGTACACGTCGTTGATTTGCTTGAAGTCATCGATGTCGATCATCAGGAAATACGCGGGCGTGCGCGCCGTGCGCTGCAAGGTGCGCGCGCCTTGCGTGAACATGCGGCGGTTGTTCAGTCCCGTCAAGCCATCCTTGTAGGCCATCGTCGCCAGCTCGCACTGGGCGCGGTAGTTGTGGATGCGCAAGACGAGAAAATAGATATTCAGCGCCAGGCCGATGATCACGCTGATGGTGACGGCCAGCACGGGCCAATGCTGGTCGGCCTGTCCCGCATGCACGGGAAACTGCCCCAGCCCCAGGATGGCCCACACGCACAGCGACACGCCCAGGTAATACGCGATGCCGCTGAAGATGGGCGCCGTCGTCAGGGTGATCATCACGCCCAGCGGCAATACCCAGAAAGCGGGGTCTTCCGTGCCCAGCATCAGCACGCGAAAGCTGAAACCGATGAACAGCACGCTGATGGTGCCGCTGGCGATGATGGCTTGCAGCGATTTCGCATACACGGTCAGCACCAGTCCCACCAGCATGCCCGTCACGCCCAGCGCCGCCTGCGCATGATCGAGCGACGCGCGTGGCAAGGTCAGGCTGAACGTGACCAGCCAGCAAGCCAGGCCAAACGTCAGGATGGCTATCGAAATGAAATGCAGTTCCTTGAAAAAGCGCTGCTGCTGCTCCGGTTCTCCTGAAAAGAACAGGTAATAGAAGGCAGGAGACAGGCTGCGCGAAGTGAACATTGCATTTGTCCAGGCAGACAATAAGCCTTGCGGCAGGGACACCTCCCGGCAACGGCAGGCGGCATGGCGCGCCCACAAAATTAGTTGCGCTCAGGAACTAGTGTACTGGTTTCTTGGGCGCAGTGGGGATAGTGACGAGGAAAACGGCGGCCAGTGTCCTGCCGCCGCCACAGTGGCATGCGGCGGTGCGGCAGGGCGGGGCGTCACAGGTCGCGCGCCAGTACCTGGCCGAGCAGGTCCTTGCCAAAGCTGTGATGCGCTTCTTCCTCGACCAGCTGGAAGCCGGCCTTGTCGTAGATGCGGCGCGCATCGGTGAGAATGCTATTGGTCCACAACACCATCTTCGTGTAGCCCGCCTGGCGGCTGAAACGCAGACACTCGTCGACCAGGCGGCTGCCGATGCCCAGGCCGCGCGCGCAGGGATCGACATACAGCAGGCGCAGCTTGGCCGTCGTGTCGTCCTGGCGCACGATGAAGATGGAACCGATTACCTTGCCGTCCTTCTCGGCGATCCAGCAGCGTTCACGGGCGGGGTCGAATTCCCGCACGAACTTGGCGAGGATCTCGGCAACGAGCGCTTCGTACTCGTTGTTCCAGCCATATTCCTGCGCGTACAGCACGGCTTGCCGGTGGATGATCCAGCCCATGTCGCCCGGCTGCGGATTGCGCAGGAGATAGCTGGGCGATGGTTCCCCCAGCAAGCCCTGGATTTGTCCCATGGCATCGACCAGCTCCCGCTGCGCCGCCGGCGGCAAGCGCTCGAGCATGGCGGCCACTTCGCGCCGCGAGGCGTCGACCAGGGGTGCGAGGGTGCGCTGTCCCTGTTCGGTCAACTGCAACTGCGCCGCGCGCGCATCTGTCGGTGAGCGTGTCTTGGCGATCAGTCCCTGCTTTTCAAACCCGGCAATGACACGGCTCAGATAGCCCGCATTCAAGCCCAGTTCGCGGCACAAGTCCGCACTGGTCAGCTGCGCCTGGTGCGCCAGTTCATACAGGATGCGCACCTCCGTCAGCGAAAACGCGCTATCGAGCAAATGCTCATGCAGCACGCCAATCTGGCGCGTATAAAAACGGTTGAATCGCCGCACGATCTCCGTGCGTTCGCCGAGTTGATCTGCCTGCATGCAACACCTCCATTTACTTGCTTATGGCAGATTATTGATTGCTTTTGGCAAGTATGTCAATATGGCGCAGGAATGGCGTGCATAAAAAAAGCGGCCCGGAAAGGGCCGCCTTGACTGTTGCGAGAACCAGGGAGGCTGGCTTATGTCGTGTGACACAATACTTGCAAACACGTCGATTGATTTATAAGGGTTTTTTCACTTACTTTGTCACGCCTAGGATTAGGTTGTGACAAAATAAGTGAAAAAAATGTGATTCGTGCCATCAATAGTGAAAATTTTGTGCGACTCTATCGGTCATGGCCGTGATGATCCCTTCAATACACGTGTTGGTTTTTAAAGAAGATTGAAATCTTAAGAAGGGATATAAAACTACAGAGCGGGCGCAACGTTGTTATCTAGTTGTCCGTTTGCTGGCGGAATTGACCCGATCAATTTGACCATCTCTCCATACTCTAGCGAACGCCGCGACCCTGTCGTAAGACCCCTCAAACCCCATTTCTTTCAAGTCCTCATGGATCTGCTTCAGCGTGCGCCGATGTTTGCGTGATTGCGCTGCCTCGGTCTTCAGGAGCGCAGAAAGCTGGAACGCGTATTTGTCGATGGCGCGGGTAGAGCGCCGCTCAGAGT
>NZ_WFLL01000070.1:0-22456 GCF_009208755.1 Janthinobacterium sp. FT14W
ATCAGAGTTAATCGGGCATTCTTATGGATGTTCATTCGGTTGGTTTCCTTGAGAACTGGGGGTTTGGCGATTTCCAGTGTCTCAAATCCAATCCGAATGAACCACAACAACCTATTGAAACATCACACCTAGGCCGCGCCCTGCAGCGCCTCGTTGTTCAGCCAGCTGCCCAGCGCCGCGGCCGTCATGGGGCGGGCGAACAAAAAGCCCTGCGCCATCGGGCAGCCCAGCGCATGCAGAATCTGCGCCTGGCGCTCGTCTTCCACGCCTTCGGCGATCACGGCCAGGCCCAGGTTGCGGCCCAGCTGGATGACCATTTCGGCGATGCTGCTGCCGCGCGCGGACCCCGTGATTTCCGTCACGAAGGCGCGGTCGATCTTCAGGCGGTCCACTTGCAGGCGCTGCAAATAGGAGAGCGAGGAAAAGCCCGTGCCGAAGTCGTCGATGGCGATGCTCACGCCCGTCTGCTTGATTTGCCA
The DNA here is from genome assembly GCF_009208755.1 of Janthinobacterium sp. FT14W. Lineage (NCBI taxonomy): Bacteria > Pseudomonadati > Pseudomonadota > Betaproteobacteria > Burkholderiales > Oxalobacteraceae > Janthinobacterium > Janthinobacterium sp. FT14W. The sequence goes on from NZ_WFLL01000070.1 coordinate 480, forward strand.
CAGCATCTTGATCAGCATGTCCGGCTCTTCCATGGCCATCGATTCCGTGATTTCCAGCTCGATGAACTCGGGCGGCGCCTGCGTCTCTTCCAGCGCCGCGCGCAGCATTTCCAGAAACAGGGGATGGCGGAACTGCACTTGCGACACGTTGACGGACATGACGAAGTTGCGGTGGCCCTGCTCGCGCAGCAGCACCAGTTCGCGGCACGCCGTGCGCAGCACCCATTCGCCCAGGTCGATGATGATGCCCGAATACTCGGCGATGGGGATGAAGCGGTCGGGCGAGATGAACTTGCCGTCCGGCGTCTGCCAGCGCAGCAGCGCTTCGGCACCCACGGGGCGGCGCGTGGTCAGGTCGATCTGCGGCTGGTACACGACAAACAGCTGGTCCTGGCTGAAGGCCGTGCGCAGCGCGTGCATCATGCGCACCCGTTCGCGGATTTCGATGCCCATGCTGCGCGAGAAATAGAAGTGCCCGGCGCGCTGCTGGCTTTTCGCCCGCTTCAGGGCGATGTCGGCATCCTTCAGCGCGTCGGCGCCCGTGCCCGTATGTTCGCCCAGCCGCACCAGGCCCAGGGTGGCCGACAGCTGCACATCCTGGCCTTCGATGCAGAAGGGCGGCTGGAACAGGGCCAGGATCTTGGCCGGGTTGACTTGCGACGAGTCGCCCAGCACGCAAAAGATGTCGCCGCCCAGGCGCGCCACCGTCAGCTGCGGTCCCAGCTGGGTTTGCAAGCGGCCCGCCACGGCGATCAGCAGGGTGTCGCCGAACTGGTGCCCCAGCGCATCGTTGGTCTCGGCAAAATGGTCGAGGTCGACCAGCGACAGGGTGGCGTCGTCGCGCGCGGGGCCGGCCAGGGTGGCGTCGAGAATTTCCACCAGGCGCGTGCGGTTCGGCAGCTTCGACAATTGATCGTAGAAGGCGGCATTGTGCAGGTGCGATACCAGCTCCACGTTGTCCAGCCCCACGGCGACGTTGCTGCAAAACACTTCCAGCAGGCTTTCATCAATGGCCGAGAGGGGGCGGGGCAAGACCAGGTAGGCGGCCGCGTCGCGGCTGGCCTTGCCCGCGAAGTACAGGGTGGCGTAGTCGTGCGCGTAGACGTTGCGCCGCTGCGCCAGGGTGTGCTCGATGGCCGCCATCACGCGGGGGTTCTGCAGGCCGCACAGGGCGCTGTGCGGCAGGCTGGAAAAGCTGCCCGTGCAGGCCGAGACGAGCAGCTCCTTGCCGCCGTTGTCCTGCAAGTCCTGCACGCACAGCACGCCGTCGGCGCGGATGCCCAGCAGGTCGGCGATCTGCGCCAGCACGCCGGCCGAGAAGTTCTGCACGCCGTGCAGCGCCATCAGCTGCGTGCTGGCGTGGACGATCTGGTCCAGGCCGCGCCGGCTGTTGCTGATCGAGCGTATCTGCTCGTACGAGCGGATGGCCGCCGTCACCGTGGTAAACAGCTTGATGCGCGTCAGTTCGGACTTGGTCTTGTAGTCGTTGATGTCGAAATCGCGGATGGCGTCGATTTCCGGCGCATAGCCGGGCTGGCCCGTGCGCAGGATGATGCGCACGTCCGTCATTTTCAGCGTTTCGCGGATGTAGCGCACCAGGTGCAGGCCAGCGTCATCCTGTTCCATCACCACGTCGAGCAGGATGACGGCGATGTCGTCTTCATGCTTGAGCAGTTCGCGCGCCTGGCCGGCCGAATACGCATGCACGAATTCCAGCGGGCGGTGCTGCATTTCCAGGTTGCCCAGGGCGAAAGTGGTGGTGGAGTGGACGTCTTCATCGTCGTCGATGATCATCACCCGCCAGACGCTGCGCGGTGCGGCGGCCAGCGGCGCCGCTGGTTGCTCATCGAGGAATACCAGGTCGTCGTGATCGTCCTTGTTGGCGTCAAGGGGGATGATCGGTGCGGGCATGTATAGCTTCTCCAGGATGACTCGATATTTTTACGAGCGCGTCACAAAAGCCCATGGCGTTGTTGCGTTGCCTCGCCGTACTTGCGTACTGTCTTCGGCAACGACGCCTAGCCCTGGGCATTTTGTGATGCGCTCTCGGCGCAGCACAAATCCGGTTTTACAACAGGTATTGTGTAGCGCGCTTTGATCCAAGTATATAGCTATTTAATAAGCAAAATGTTTTTTTAAATCTCCTGTGGAGTGCAATATTTCTTCTATTGCATGATTGCAACTCATATTTGGTGTTTTTTATATGAAAAAAAACACGGTATTGGAAAATGGCGATTTTGGCGGGGCAATATTGTGCTTGCTGCGGCATTCGCGGCATGGCATGCCCCGCAGGCTGGTAGAATTGAGTTTTCCAGTCTTTCACACTCCCTACTATGTCCGGTAATTCTTTTGGCAAGCTGTTTACTGTTACCACTTTCGGCGAATCGCATGGTCCGGCCATCGGCTGCGTGATCGATGGCTGTCCTCCAGGGCTGGTCCTGTCGGAAGCCGATATCCAGCCCGAGCTGGACCGCCGCAAGCCGGGCACGTCGCGCCACGTGACGCAGCGCCAGGAACCGGATACGGTGGAGATCCTGTCCGGCGTGTATCAGGGCGTGACGACGGGCACGCCCATCGCGCTGCTGATCCGCAATGAAGACCAGCGCAGCAAGGATTACGGCAATATCGCGGAAAGCTTCCGTCCCGGCCACGCCGACTACACGTACTGGCACAAATACGGCGTGCGCGATCCGCGCGGCGGCGGGCGTTCCTCGGCGCGCCTGACGGCGCCCGTGGTCGGCGCGGCGGCCATCGCCAAGAAATGGCTGCTGCAGCAGTACGGCACCACGTTCAAGGGCTGCATGAGCCAGCTGGGCGATATTCCCGTGCCGTTCCAGTCCTGGGAGCACGTGCACGCGAACCCCTTCTTTGCGGCCAGCGGCGACGCGGACCTGATCGCGCGCATGGAAGCGGCCATGGACCAGTTGCGCCGCGACGGCGATTCCATCGGCGCGCGCATCGACGTGATCGCGCAAAACGTGCCCGTGGGACTGGGCCAGCCCATCTACGACAAGCTCGACGCCGACATCGCCTACGCCATGATGGGCATCAATGCCGTCAAGGGCGTGGAAATCGGCGCCGGTTTCGACTCGGTGGCGCAAAAGGGTTCGGAGCACGGCGACGAACTGACGCCGGAAGGCTTCATCGGCAATAACGCGGGCGGCGTCTTGGGCGGCATCTCGACGGGGCAGGATATCAGCGTCTCGATCGCCATCAAGCCGACTTCGTCGATCCGCACGCCGCGCCGCTCGATCGACAAAGAGGGCAATCCCGTGATGGTGGAAACGTTCGGCCGCCACGACCCGTGCGTGGGCATCCGCGCCACGCCGATCGCCGAAGCCATGCTGGCGCTGGTGCTGATCGACCACGCCCTGATGCACCGCGCGCAGTGCGGCGATGTGTCGGTTTCTACGCCGAAGTTGAAGTAAGCTGAATGTTGTCGGATGACGGGCCTGCGGCCCTGATCCGACCTGCGACCTTGATGGTCGTTTTCTCGTTTAACAACGACACTTGCGACACCTGACAAAACCGTAGCGAGCGGAAGGGAGAGGTGGCTAAGAAGCGGAACCGTACTCTAGTACGGTGAGCATCGCAGGCCGCCTATGCCGACGCGCAGTAGGTTTGGTCAGGTGTACTCATGCCACCTTATTTGCCACCAATTCCAATTGATGGCGCATCTCCACCGACTGCACCAATAACGCCCGGATATCGTTGATCAGGTTGAATTCCGTCTGGTTCAATTGGATCGGCGGGAAGCTGTCGTCCCAGTCGCCGTACAGGAATCCCGTGGGATGGCCGTTGGCCGACAGGGGCAGCACGACGAAGCTGCGCGCCTCCGACAGGGTGGCTTTCCACCATTGCGGCAGCTTGGCGGCAAATTTCGGGTCGCGCGCATTGTCGATGAAGATCACGCGGTCGCTATTGAGGGCCGCGTGGAACACGTTCGGCTCGTACGCGTCGCCAAACACCATCAGGTCCTGCAGGTCGGCCATGCCTTCGCCCATGCTGATGCGCGCCGAGTACAGGTGATCCCTGTGGTTGCGCACGAACGCCACCGAACGGGAAAAATCAAAGCCCTGGTGCAGCGTTTCAAGCGCCATCGAGACCATCTGCCCGGGACTGGCGCTGCCGATGGCGCCGCGCAGGTCGGCCAGGCCGCTGATCAGGACGCGGTTGCCTTCGGCGCGCATGCGCGTCGAGGCCAGCTGGCGCGCGCGCCGTTCGGCCGGTTTCGACAGGGGCGCGATCGACAGGTCGGCTGCCGCCATCGCCTTGGCCTTGTCCACCGCGACCACCAGGTCTGTGGCCGTGATGCCCAGGGTGCCCGCGTAGTCGTCGATCAGCGCGTGCACCTGCGCCGCGCCGGCCGCGTCGTCATGCCACAGCGAGTCGGCGCAGCGCGCCGCCATGGTCGACAAGCCCGCCATCCAGTCGGCGCCGCTGACGGGCGAGTTGTCGGGCGACGGATCCATCGGACGCATGCCGTTGATCAGGTGTTGCGGCAAGCCCCAGTGGGCCGCCGTGGCATAGCCCACTTCCGGCAGCGACAGGCCGAGGATTTCGCGCGCGGCGGCCGCTTCGTTGCCGGGCCCCGCATGCGCCTGCATGCGCGCCCAGAAGTCCGTCATGTAGAACGTCACCATCATGCGGCCCAGGGTGTGCAGCATGGAGCAGACGACGGCCTGTTCGGCCTGCAGGCTGCCGGCGCTGGTGGCTACCTGCTGCGCCACCATCCCGGCCAGCACGGCCTTTTCCATTTCCACGTGGGCGCTGACGGAGTCGGGCGAGGCCTGCGACAGCTCCTCGATCAGTTTCAGTCCCAGCGCCAGGTGGCCGATGGCGTCGATGCCCAGCACCAGCACGGCCTTCGACACCGTGTTGACGCGCTGGCCGAAGGCCGAATACATGCCGCTGTTGGCCAGCCGCAGCACCTTGTGCGTGAGGACAGGGTCGGACAGCACCGTTTGCGTGATGTCGAATTCATGGTCATCCTCGCCGCGCATGGCGCCCAGGATGGCGCTGATGGCTTTGGCGAAGCCGGGCATGTCGCCCTGCTGTCGCGTGCGCGCCCACAGCAGGTCCAGGGTGTTTTTGCCGAGCTGTGTCGGCGCCGTGAAATGGCCTGGGTTCATTGCACCCCTCCGCGCTGTTCATTGGCAGACGGCGTGGGCACCAGCGCCGCATAGGTTTTTTCGCCCAAGGCCGATAGCGCGGCATGGGCCGGCATCGGTTTGCCCGTCAGGTAGCCTTGCACATACTGGCAGCCGCGCGACTCCATGAAGTGCATCTGCTCCTCCGTTTCCACGCCCTCGGCCACCACGGACAGGTTCAAATGCTTGGCCAGGTCGAGAATGGTGTTGCAGATGGCCGCATCCTTGCTCGATTCGGGCAAGTCCTTGATGAAGGTGCGGTCGATCTTCAGGACGGAGATGGGGAAGCGCTTCAGATACGCGAGCGAGGAGTAGCCGGTGCCGAAATCGTCGATGGCGATGCGCGCGCGGCGCTCCGTCATCTTGACGAGGATGGTTTCCGCGTGCACGGGGTCGATCATCAGCGTGCCTTCCGTGATTTCCAGCACCAGGTGTTCGCCGGAGAGTCCGGAAAAGGCGATGGCGTCGTCGAGCACGTCGAGGAATTTGTCGTTGCGGAACTGGCGCGGGCTGATGTTGACGGAAATATACAGCGGCCGTCTGGCCACTTCCTGGAACTGCTTGAGCTGCACGCAGGCCGCCTTCAGCGCCCAGGCGCCCAGCAGGTTGATCAGGCCATTGGCTTCGGCAATCGGAATGAAGCGCACGGGCGGCACCAGGCCCAGGGTCGGATGCTTCCAGCGCATCAGGGTTTCGAAACCCTGGATCTGCCGCGTGTGCGCGTCGACGATGGGCTGGTAAAAGAGCAGGAATTCGCCTTCGCGCACGGCGTGGAACATGGCCGCTTCCAGCGAGATGTCGTGTTCCGACGGGCCGTTCAGGCGCGGGCTGTAGACCAGGCAGCGGGCCTTGCCCGTTTCCTTGGCGCGCGACATGGCCGCATCGGCCAGCGCCACCAGGCGCACTTCATCTTCCGCGTGCAGCGGGTAGATCGATACGCCCACGGAGGCGCCCACGTAAATCGTGTGGCCGTCCACTTCGAATGGCGCCTGCAGGGTGGCCAGCAGGCGGCCCGTCACCAGCTTGATCTGCGCGTCGGTGGCGCTGCCGGGCAGCACGGCGACGAATTCATCGCCGCCCACGCGCGCCAGCGTGTCGCTGTCGCGCAAGGTCTTGCGCAGGCGCGCGGCCGCCAGGCGCAGCACGGCGTCGCCGATGGGGTGGCCCAGGCCATCGTTGACCTTCTTGAAGCCATCGAGGCCGATGGTGGCCACGGAAAAGCCCTGGCCCGAACGCGCGGCCTGGGCGATCACCATGCGGATGCGGTCCGACAGCAGCAGGCGGTTCGGCAGGCCCGTGAGCGCATCGTGCGTGGCCATGTGGCGCAAGCGTTCTTCCGTATTGTGCTGGGCCGACGTGTCGCGCCCGACCACCAGCAATTCGGCGATGCCGTTCCCGTTCAGGTAAGAAGACAGGCGCAGCTCGAACCAGATTTCCTGGTCCGGCGTTTGCAGGCGCACTTCCAGGCGACCCGGTTCGGCCAGGGCATCTTCCAGCGCCGCTTGCAGCGCGGCGCGCGACGCTTCGGCGGCCAGCGGCAGCAGCAAGTGGCCGGACAGGCCCGATGGCGCGCCAAACAGGGTGGCCGCGCGCTTGCTGGCGAACAGGATCAGGCCGTCCGTATCGAGCCGGAACACGACGTCGCCGGCCTCTTCCATGAGGTTATCCAACTCGTGGCGGGCCTCGCGGTGGGCGGCGGATGGGGTACTGGAAAACATCGTGCTGGCTTTTACCTTTTTGTTATCAGTGTCGGCGCTCGCTGCAGGGCAGGGCGCCAACGGAAAGAGTGCATCGTGCGCGACGCGTGCCATAGCGGGCCAGAGGGCGACTATCGGAACGCGATCCACACGAAATGTATCATTGAAAAGCATCCGATTACATGAAATAGAGCAACATTGCTTCAGGTTTTGTAAATATTCCTGCCTTCCATGAAAAAAATCATCATGCGCGACACACGCAGGCATTTTCGTTCCATGTGGAAACTTTCTGCCGCGCCCGTTTCCGGTAGCGCGCTTGCCCTGCTATGCGCTTTAGGCTAGTCTGGCTGGCAGACGGTGTAGACGCTGCGCCAGCGACGGCAAGGGCGCCATGATAACAAAACGCGGGAGACCCCCATGAATGCCTTTGACACGCATGAAGTTTTCAACCAGGCCACGCCGTTTGAAAACGTCAATCTGTTCGCCTGCGATCGCGCGCTGATCGAAGCGCTGCTGCGCGAGGGCGGCGGCGCCGCGCTGCAGGAGCTCGACGCGCTGGGCGAGAGGCTGGGCCGCGCCGAGACTTACGCGCTGGCGCGCCTGGCGAATATCCACACGCCCGAGCTGCAGCAGTTCGACCGGGCCGGGCGCCGCATCGACGAAGTGCAGTTCCATCCGGCCTGGCATGAACTGATGGCCATGCTCGTGGGCGCCGGCGCGCACGCCTCGCCCTGGGCCGCACCCGGCCCCGGCGCCCAGGTGGCGCGCGCGGCCGCCTATCTATTGGTGGGACAGGTGGAAAACGGCACGCAGTGTCCCGTGACGATGACGTATGCGTCCGTGCCCGCCTTGCGCCAGGCGCTTGATCTGCCGCAAATCGCGCAGCGCTGGCTGCCGAAAATCCTCTCGCGCGAGTACGACCCCCGTTCCCTGCCCGTGGAGCAGAAGCGGGGCGCCCTGGTCGGCATGGGCATGACGGAAAAGCAGGGCGGCTCGGACGTGCGCAGCAATACCACGCGTGCCGTGCCCGTGGCGCCGGCCGAGGCGCAGGCGCTGTTCGGCGACGAGGCTGGCGGCGCCTGGCGCATCGTCGGCCACAAATGGTTCTTTTCGGCGCCCCAGTGCGATGCCCACCTGATCCTGGCGCAGGTGGAAGAGGGCGGATTGTCGTGCTTCTTCCTGCCCCGCTACCTGCCCGACGGCAGCCGCAACGCCATCCGCGTGCAGCGCCTGAAGGACAAGCTGGGCAACCGCTCGAACGCCTCGTCGGAAGTGGAATTTACCCATGCCTACGGCTGGCTGGTGGGCCAGCCGGGGCGGGGCATTCCCACCATCCTGGAAATGGCCAGCCATACGCGCCTTGATTGCGTGCTGGGCAGCGCCGGCATCATGCGCGCCGCCTTGACGCAGGCGCTGCACCATGCGCGCCAGCGGGCCGTGTTCGGCAAGCCGCTGGCCGAACAGCCGCTGATGCAGAACGTGCTGGCCGACCTGGCGCTGGAATCCGAGGCCGCCACGGCCTTTGCGCTGCGCCTGGCCCGCTGCTTCGATGAAAAGGACGATCCGCAGCAAGCGATGCTGGCGCGCGTGCTCACGCCGGCCGGCAAGTACTGGATCTGCAAGCGCGGTCCCGGCTTCGGCTTTGAAGCGATGGAGGTGCTGGGCGGTACCGGCTATGTGGAAGAGGCGCCGCTGGCGCGCCTGTACCGCGAACTGCCCGTCAATTCGATCTGGGAAGGTTCGGGCAACGTCATGTGCCTCGACGTCCTGCGCGCCTTCGGCAAGTCGCCGGCCGCGCGCGACGCCCTGGCGGCCGAGCTGGCGCTGGCGGGCGATGGCGATGCCATGTTCGACGGCTATCGGGCGCGCCTGCTGGCCGACCTGGACGGTCCGCAAACGGACGAATTTGGCGCCAGGAAATTATCCGAGCGCATCGTGCTGGCCGTGCAGGCGGCCTTGCTGCTGCGCCATGCGCCGCCGTTTGTCGCGCAGGCATTCCTGCAATCGCGGCTGGCGCAGGCGCCGGGCGGCGCGTATGGCCGCCTGCCGGCGGGCACCGATTGCGCGGCCATCCTGGCGCGCGCGCTGCGCGGGTAGCGAGGCTCGGGGCATGGCGGACCTGGTCTGCGGCGCGCGCCAGCGCGGTTTTGTCTGTAATTATTTCAAAATTCCGGCCACAGGCAGGCTGTGGGCTGGGATAATGCTGCAATCCATCATTTTATCGACACGCGGCGCGCCCGCAGCCCAAGCTTGCCGCGCGCCAAAGAGCAGAGAAAGAAAAATAATATGAAACAAGATCCACGTTTCCCGAATTTGTTCATTACCGATCACCCTTTGATCCAGCACAAATTGAGCCACATGCGCGAGCACGACACGTCGACGCGCACCTTCCGTGAATTGCTCAAGGAAATTACCTTGCTGATGGGCTATGAAATCACGCGCGACCTGCCGCTGACCACGCGTGAAATCAAGACCCCGCTGGTCACCATCGACGCGCCTGTCATTGCTGGTAAGAAACTGGCCATCGTCCCCATCCTGCGCGCCGGCATCGGCATGAGCGATGGCTTGCTGAACCTGGTGCCATCGGCCCGCGTTGGCCACATCGGCGTGTACCGCGACCCGGCTACCCACATGCCCGTGGAATACCTGGTGCGCCTGCCGGACCTGAACGAGCGCACCTTCATCCTGTGCGACCCGATGGTGGCGACCGGCAATTCGGCCGTGTACGCCGTTGACGTGCTGAAGAAGCGCGGCGTGACGGACGAGCAGATCATCTTCCTGGCGCTGGTGGCCGCACCGGAAGGCGTGACCGTGTTCCAGAATGCGCATCCGAACGTCAAGATGTTCTGCGCTGCGCTCGATTCGCACCTCGACGACCATGCCTACATCGTGCCGGGCCTGGGCGACGCCGGCGACCGCATCTTCGGCACCAAGTAAGCCACGTCAGGCGAGTATTGCGATGGCAACTTTGATTGACCCGGATTTTCGCGCGCGCCTGCGCGCCCTGAATGAAAAATATGCGGCTGGCGTGCCGGCCCTGATGCAGGCGATCGCGCAGGCTAGCGGACGCTGCGACAGCGAAGGCCCCCGCCTGGAACCGTTGACGGCGCTGCACCGCGCGCTGCACGCGGTAGCGGGCTCGGCCGCCACCTTCGGCTTTGCCGCGCTGGGGCAGGAATGCCGGCGCATCGAACAGCTGGTGCGCGCCATGCTCAACGCGCCCGCGCAAGCGGTGGCGGAATGGCCTGCCGTGCGGGCGCAAGTGGAGGCGCTGTTGCATTGGGCGGCACGCGATGCGGGCGCCACCCATTTCACGGCATAAGCGACAGCGCCATAGGGATATGGTTGCAATGATTCATTTGATGCAACGCAAAGCACCCGCGTCGCAGATTAGGATATAGTGTGTCCATGCCGCTGGTACAGGGCGCCGCAAGACGGGGATTTGGCTATTAAAGTGGTGTTCGCAAGTTTATTTTGCGAAAGAATGGTTTTTCTCAGTTTTGTTGGTATAATTGGGCATCGTTGGATTCGAGGTAGTAGTGCAGTTTGTCTGTCATTTCTTTCTTGCTTCAAACGATATAACGGGCGCAAGCCCAACTTAACTGAAATAGGAAATTGTAATGGCAACTGGCATCGTAAAATGGTTCAATGATTCGAAGGGTTTCGGCTTTATTACCCCTGACGAAGGCGGCGAAGATCTGTTCGCTCACTTCTCGGCTATCCAGTCGAACGGCTTCAAGTCCCTGCAAGAGAACCAACGCGTTTCTTTTGAAGTGACCGCTGGCCCTAAAGGCAAGCAAGCTTCGAACATTCAGCCAATCTAATACGCTGGATCAAACGAAATAAAGAAATCCTCGGTCTCCGAGGATTTTTTTTCGCCTGAATTTGCGTGAGACATGGATTTTGCGTGCTGTGCGGGGATATTTTGCCCGTGCGCAGGCATTTGCCGGGCGGCTGCGCTGCAGTGTCGGCCGGGCAGGTTGGCCTGGCGCTTGCGCGTAAACCGGCCTGCCCGCATTCCTGTCGCCACTGGGCTGGGCATCATCGGCTTACGCTGCGCTAAGCCGACCTACGTCACTAGCCTGGTCAGCGCAAGTCTCTAAACCGAACTCTGCGGCTTTCCCCGCTGACGTCACGACGCCGGACAAAACCGTCGCGAGCGGAAGGCAGAGGTGGCCGAGAAGCGCAACCGTACTGAAGTACGGTGAGCATCGCAGGCCGCCTATGCCGACGCGCAGCAGGTTTGGTCCCGCGTCCTCAGAAAGCGGGTTCGCGCCAGTAATCGGGCTGCGCGTACGAATGCCGCAAAAAATCCACGAACGCCCGTATGCGCAGCGGCAAGTGCCGGCGTTGGGCAAACACGGCGTAAATATCGTTGCCGGGTGCCGCGAACTGGTCCAGCACCGTCACCAATTGCCCCGATTCGATTTCCGCCCCCACCTCCCACATCGAGCGCCAGGCCAAGCCCTTGCCGGCCAGGGCCCAGTCGTGCAGCACTTCGCCATCGTTGCAGACCATATTGCCCGCCACCTTCAAGATCACATTCTTGCCGTTTTCGCGGAAGGTCCAGCCCCGCTGGCTGCCTTCGCTGCTGATCGCCAGGCAATTATGTTTCGCCAGGTCGGCCGGGATGCGCGGCGTGCCTGCCCGTTTCAGGTAGGCGGGCGAGCCGACCAGCACGCGCTGGTTGTCCGCCAGTTTCGTGCTCACCAGCGAGGAATCGGACAGGCTGGCGATGCGGATGGCCACGTCGATGCCTTCACCGATCAGGTCGACGAGGCGGTCGTTCAGGTTCAGCGACACCGTCACGTCGCGGTGTTCGGCCACGAACGAGGGGATCAGCGGCGCCACGTGCTGGCGGCCGAAGCCGGCAGGCGCGGAAATGAGCAGATGCCCGCTGGCCTTCACGCTGCGCTCGGCCACGGCCGCTTCCGCCTCTTCCAGTTCGCCCAGGATGCGCTGGCAATCTTCCAGGAAGGCGGCGCCTTCATTCGTCAGGGCCAGCTTGCGCGTCGTGCGTTGCAACAGTTTTACGCCCAGGCGCTGCTCCAGGGCATCGAGGCGCCGGCCTATCATGGCTGGCGCGATGCCTTCCGCGCGTGCGGCGGCCGACAGGCTGCCCTTGGCCACGACTTCCACGAACGTTGATATTTGTCTGAACTGGCCCATTTGATGCTCTCGCTATCTCGTTACTTGTGATAAAAACGCATAGATGAAGTGATTTTTAATCTCGTTTCCATGCCTTATAGTGCAATACTATAGAACAAAAGCGCCGCCCTGCAGAGTGTTTTTGCACCTCTGTCCAGCTTGCCCGCGCACTCGTTCCGCTTATACTTGGATCGCCAGATTACCTTTGCTTATATTTATTAAAAACCGGAGAACTTCATGACGCAGAACACGATCGCACTTCCCGAAGGCATGCAAATCACGGGTGACATCCAGCCCGGCTATGAACAGATCCTGACGCCGGCCGCGCTGGCCCTGGTGGCCAAGCTGACGCGCGCGTTCGAACCGCGTCGCCAGGAATTGCTGGCCGTGCGCGTGGAGCGGGCCAAGCGCCTCGATGCGGGCGAGCGTCCCGATTTCCTGCCGGAAACCGCGCACATCCGCGACGGCGACTGGAAGATCGCGCCGATCCCGAAAGCGCTGGAATGCCGCCGCGTGGAAATCACGGGCCCCGTCGAGCGCAAGATGGTCATCAACGCCTTCAATTCCGGCGCGGACAGCTACATGACGGACTTCGAAGATTCGAACACGCCGAACTGGGACAACCAGCTGACGGGCCAGATCAATATGTTCGACGCCGTGCGCAAGACGATTTCGCTGGAGCAAAATGGCAAGTCGTACAAGCTGAATGACAAGATCGCCACCCTGGTCGTGCGTCCGCGCGGCTGGCATCTCGATGAAAAGCACGTGCTGGTCGACGGCAAGCGCATTTCCGGCGGCATTTTCGACTTTGCCCTGTTCATGTTCCATAACGCCAAGGAGCAGCTGGCGCGCGGCGCCGGCCCGTACTTCTACCTGCCGAAGATGGAATCGCACCTGGAAGCGCGCCTGTGGAACGATATCTTCGTCATGACGCAGAATGAACTGGGCTTGCCGCAGGGTACGATCAAGGCGACTGTGCTGATCGAAACCATTCTGGCTGCCTTCGAGATGGATGAAATCCTGTACGAATTGAAGGAGCACAGCTCGGGCCTGAACGCGGGCCGCTGGGATTACATCTTCTCGTGCATCAAGAAATTCAAGCTGGACAAGGATTTCTGCCTGGCGGACCGCGCCAAGGTCACCATGACGGCCCCATTCATGCGCGCCTACGCCTTGCTGCTGCTGAAAACCTGCCACAAGCGGGGCGCGCCTGCCATCGGCGGCATGGCAGCCTTGATCCCAATCAAGAACGATCCGGAAAAGAACGACATCGCCATGGGCGGCGTGCGCAACGACAAGGCGCGCGATGCCACCGACGGCTACGATGGCGGCTGGGTTGCCCATCCGGGCCTGGTGGAGCTGGCCATGGGCGAGTTCACGAAAGTGCTCGGCGACAAGCCGAACCAGATCGACAAGCAGCGTCCTGACATCGACGTCAAGGCATCGGACTTGCTGAACTTCCAGCCGGAAGCGCCGATCACGGAAGCGGGCTTGCGCTACAACATCAACGTGGGAATCCATTACCTGGGCAGCTGGCTGGCCGGCAACGGTTGCGTGCCTATCCACAACCTGATGGAAGATGCGGCCACGGCCGAGATCAGCCGCTCGCAAGTGTGGCAGTGGATCCGTTCGAGCAAGGGCGTGCTGGAAGACGGCCGCAAGGTGACGGCCGAGATGGTGCGCGCCATGATTCCGGAAGAGCTGGCCAAGGTGCAGCGCGATGCGCCAGGCGGCGACGGTCCGACCTATGTGCGTGCCGGCCAGATTTTCGAGGAAATGTCGACGTCGGAGTCGTTCGCCGAATTCCTGACCTTGCCGCTGTACGAAGAAATCTGATTCTGATCAACTAGACGGATAAAAAAATCCCGGCAGTGCTGTTGGCACGGCCGGGATTTTTTGTATGGGTGTCTGCAACGCCTGGAAAAACCGGTGCGCGGCGGGTTTGCCCGGGTGTCCTCAGAAATTATTCTTCCACATGCGCAAGGCCGCAAAGGCTTCCACGGGCGAGGCGTCGGCCGCCAGCTTGCCTTCCACCTTCAGGCTGGTCAGGATTGCCGGTTCGCGGTAGCGCAGGAAGGGGTTCGTGGCCTTCTCCAGGGCAATCGTCGACGGCACGGTGGACAAGCCCTGCTGGCGCTTTTCCGTGTCGATTGCGATGCGTTCCTGCAAGGCCTGGTTGCCCGGCTCCACGGCGTTGGCAAAGCGCAGATTGGACAAGGTGTACTCGTGCGCGCAAAATACCTCGGTATCGTCGGGCAGGGCGGCCAGCTTGCCCAGCGAGTCGGCCATCTGGCCCGGCGTGCCTTCGAACAGGCGGCCGCAGCCGCCGGCAAACAGGGTGTCGCCGGAAAACAGCCAGGGCGCATCGCCTTGCTCCGTACGCTGCCGTACGTAGGCGATATGGCCCTTGGTGTGGCCGGGCACGTCGATGACCGTCATCTGCAAGCCCAGCTGGGGCACATAGGCGACATCGCCTTCGGCAAGCGGTTCCGTGATGGCTGTGATAGCCTCATTGCGCGGGCCGAAGACGGGCACGGCGAAATGCTGCAACAATTCAGGCACGCCACCCGTGTGGTCGGCGTGGTGATGCGTGAGTAAAATGGCGGACAAGGTCAGCTGATGGGCTTGCAACGCATCGAGGATGGCCATCGCATCTCCGGGGTCGACCACGGCGGCGTGGCGGCCGTCGTGGATCAGCCACAGGTAATTGTCGGCAAAGGCGGGCACGGCAAGTACCGATAAAGCGTGTTCAGGGGAGTGTGTCATGAGCAAAAGAGAAAACTGAATGGACAGTGTGGCATCCGAAAAATCCATTATAGCGCTTGATGGCTGGCTGCAGACGCCGGCCGGTCTGTACGTGCGTGCCTGGGAGCAGCAATGTCTCGACAGTCTGACCGTCGACATCTTCGGTTTTAATGCCGTGCAGATCGGCTTGCCCCAGCTCGACGCGCTGGCCGCCAGCCGCATGCCGAACAAATGGCTGCTCGATTCGCGCCTGCCTGCGCGTCCCCCGCAGGAGAGCAGTTTGACCCTCGTGTCAGCTTTCGACGAGCTGCCGTTCGACTCGCAAAGCCTGGACCTGGTGGTCTTGCCGCACGTACTTGAATTTGCTGCCGAGCCACATCAGGTCTTGCGCGAAGTCGAGCGCGTACTGATACCGGAGGGGCGCGTGATCGTCTGCGGCTTCAATCCGGCCAGCCTGTGGGGCATGCGCCAGGGCCTGGGACGCGTCACGGGACGCCATTATTTGCCGCAGGCGGGCGAGCTGATCTCTATGCCGCGCATGAAAGACTGGTTAAAATTGCTGAACATGGGCGTCAGCCAAAGCCACTTCGGCTGCTACGCGCCCGCCTGCAAGACAGAGAAATGGCTGCGCCGCAATGCCTTCATGGACAAGGCCGGTGCGCGCTGGTGGCCATATCTGGGCGCAGTGTATATAGTGCAGGCGATCAAGCGCGTCAAAGGGATGCGTTTGATCGGTCCGGCGTGGACCAAGAAACCGGCGACGGCGCCCGCAGGCGCACCGGTCACGAACAAAAGGCGGGAACAGCAAGATGGATAAGGTAGAAATTTACGCCGATGGCGCATGCAAGGGCAATCCCGGCACGGGCGGCTGGGGTGCACTGATGGTGGCCAATGGCGCCAAGAAAGAAATTTACGGCGGAGAACTGAACACGACGAATAACCGCATGGAATTGAAGGCCGTGATCGAAGCCTTGACGGCGCTCAAACGTCCCTGCCAGGTCGTGATGTACACCGATAGCCAGTATGTCCAGAAGGGCATCAGCGAATGGATCCACGGCTGGAAGGCGCGGGGCTGGAAAACGGCCGCCAAGGCGCCCGTAAAGAACGTCGACCTGTGGCAGGCGCTGGACACGGCCCAGGCCGTCCATGAAGTGGAATGGCGCTGGGTGCGCGGCCACAATGGCCATCCGGGCAATGAGCGGGCCGATGAGCTGGCCAACCTGGGCGTGGAAACCGTGCGCGGCTGAGAACTGAAATTTCCTGCCATGCCGCAGCGGGCAGGGCGTAACCGGAGGGCACAGGTTTGCTATACTGTGCCCTTCGCTTTTTGCTTTTAAGACTGAACCTGCCATGCGTCAAATTGTCCTCGATACTGAAACTACCGGCCTGAACCCGCGCACGGGCGACCGCATCCTGGAGATCGGGGCGGTCGAACTGAACAACCGCATGTTGACGGGGAATAATTTTCACCATTACATCAATCCCGAGCGCGACTCGGAAGAGGGCGCGCTGGCTGTCCACGGATTGACCACCGAGTTCCTCAGCGACAAGCCGAAATTCGCGGAAATCGCCGACGAATTCCGCGCCTACATCGCCGACGCCGAACTGATCATCCACAATGCGCCGTTCGATATCGGCTTCCTGAACGCGGAATTCAAGCGCCTGAATCTGCCGCCCGTCCACGAGCAAGTCTGCGGCGTGATCGACACCCTGGTGCAGGCGAAGGAAATGCATCCGGGCAAGCGCAATTCGCTGGACGCCCTGTGCGACCGCTACGGCGTCTCGAACGCCCACCGCAAGCTGCACGGCGCGCTGCTCGACTCCGAATTGCTGGCCGACGTCTACCTGGCCATGACGCGCGGACAGAACAGTCTGAGCATGGAAGAAGTGGAAGTGGCCGCCGACGGCGCCGTGCTGGAAATCGTGCCGCTGGCCGAGGTCATCTTCCAGAGCGCCACGCCCGACGAACTCGCCGCCCACGAAGCGACCATCGCCGGCCTCGACAAGGCTGCCAAAGGCCAGTGCATCTGGACCGCCGTCACGGCGCCGCCAGCGACTGCCTGAGAAAAAAGCGGAGCACGCTAAATTTCCTCTCGCCAGCCCTTGCAGATGCCGCAACACCTATGCGATAATTCGCCTCGCTTCGGGAGGTTAGCTCAGGGGTAGAGCACTGCATTCACACTGCAGGGGTCGCAAGTTCGAAACTTGCACTTCCCACCAAAATTTTCGTTTGTATTCAATAACTTAGGATTTCGCATCCTGCCAAAATACGAACTTGGGGCAAACTTGGGGCAATGGGATTTTTCTTCCGCCGCCTAGCCTCAACAATACGGCCGCTTTCTGCGGCCGTTTTCACATCACGCTGGCGTAGGCCGCGCCTGACATTTTTCTCATTTACTTTCTCAGCAACGGCCTCGTACACTGCGCTATTCTGATTGTCCTCTATCGGCCAGAAACGGCCGCTGCCCATGCGTGTCAGCACCGGCCGAGTTGCCATAAATCGTTTTGCAGCAATGCTCAACAAACTTTCTAAGACACGAAATACATGCCAATTACAGCGAAACCCTTTGGCTGCCAGGAGCAATTCGACTGGGGAGCAGACATCCACTCGGTTGCCTACGATGGTGGTTTGTCGATACGCGTCCTTCGAAACCGCAACAGGGATGATGTGCCCGCAGGTTTTGCCAGCGGCACGAAATGTTCCAGCGCCTCCAGGTAATCTTTTGCATGGGCTCGTATCACGTGGGCAGTGGGAGCACTGTCTTCGTCGATGCCGATTACACCTACGACGGATTGCAGGTCTCGCGCTAAATCAGCAACCGATTTGGATACCGTCGACTTCGTGACACGAAACCGCGCTGCGATCTGGTCATAGGTCTGTCCTTGGAGCATGGCTAGAAGCCAGGTCGATGCGAAAGAAGGGGATCGTGGTTCCATATTTCGGCTTTCGTGGCAACGGTGATTTCCACTATTGTTGCCGGGCCAACTGCATGCCTCCAGTCGAAATTGCCCCTTTTAGCGAGGTGTTTCGATAGTACAAATTTGAGTCGTGCGGTGTTCACACGACCCGTGCCGAATGTCGCCCCCCGATGTGGCGCTTTGCCTTCGGCAGTGGAAAATCTGCGGCGTAACGAGCTGATGGTGCGGGAAATGACCAATTACATTGGCCGCGAACTGTCGAAGGGGAGGACGCGGGCGCAGATCGCCAGCAACATCAGCAAGTCTGCCGCCTTCATGACGCAGCATGCGGTCCTTCTGGCCCTGCCGGAACCCATCGGCCTGGCGTTCAACAAGGGAGGGGGGAACCTGATGCCGGCACCCATGCTATCCGTGCGATGGGACTGTCAGCCACCCGTCTGAATTGCCACGGGTAGGCATTTCAGCTCTGGAGAGAGTGGCTGGACAGGCAAGTGCCGGGTGGAAGCAGACAGGGAAGTGTTCGACTGTGAAAAATTTATTCTCCAGAATGCCATGCGTACTATACCCATGATGCTGATTGGCGCATTTCGATTAACAAAGGAAAATATTTTACTCTTCCTTCAGTATTTATTGTGATTCAGCATGGCTCCATTCTCAGTGCCGATGATTTTTACACATGCATGCTTGAATGTCACGTTGCTTTTTAAAATCTCCTTTGTAAACAGACTCTTGTAATTTTTTCCAGGGTAGGGCATTGATTTTGCATATGGCTAAGCAGCTGCACAATCGCCGAAGAAAATTCCCGTATTTTCGAAGAGTATGTTGAAAGGAAAAATCATGAACATCATAAAATTGATGTTTTTCATCATCGTATCGATGTCTGCGTGCATTTGCTTTGCCTCCGTTTCCAACGAAATAGATTTGAAGCAATATCTATCTTATAAAAATAAATATTTAAATGGCGTTGGTGGGCCGGATCTGCAGATTACCGATACAAGTGACGTATTCGAGTACTACACCAACGATTTTAATATATCGCAAAAGACTCTAAGGATTAGTTATGACCTTGACTATATGGCAGATCCTTCTACGATCGATCCGACGTACGATCTCTTGGCCTTCAGAATTTTCCCCCAAGGCCAGTGGGTAACTCATTGGGGGGCTACCGAGCGGGATGTGGCGCGACTTTATTTTGTGCCAAGAATCGATATAATAAAATCCATCGTGATAGATCTAGCGCCCTTTCAAGGCTTTGACATGGCAATGGGTTGGGCATTTGTATCGGACGTGCCATCTCAGGCACACATTGTGATATCCAATATACGCATTGAAGTAATAGACGAGCCAGGGACTCTTGCCTTGTTAGGCATTGGTCTGCTTGCTGGGCTCTTCTTCATTCGAAAGTATCCTTCCCAGGAAGTGGAGTGTACTCCAAGACCAATTGCTTATTGGCGACATGGGAAAACACGTACCCCTGAATGCCTGGCCCCCTCTGCTTGAGTTAACTGCGTCCAGCGCCTTTCAAGCAAATGCATGACGGCTGTGTCGCTGACTTGCCGAAAGTCTTCATACCATTCGCCTACAGAGATGAATGAGAGCGGTGAGTGCAGACATGCCACTTCATCGGCGATGCGGGCTAGTACTTTGCGGCTTGCGCGGGGAGCGACGGGAGTGGCGACGATGATCTTTGCCGGTTTCATGGAGCGGGCGGAACGAATCGCCATGTACATGCTCGAACCGGTCGCAACGCCGTCATCCACCAAAATGACAATTTTGTGGTGAAGCGGCAGGGCGGGCCTGTCGGCGCGATACAGAATCTCGCGCCTTGACAGTTCCGCTTTTTCCCGGTCGATCATGGCGTGCACCGTTGCCATGTCCGTTCCGGATGACTTGATCTTGTCCCGGCGCAGGAAGCATATCTCATTGCCCGAAACGGCGCCCAGGGCATATTCTGGCTGGCTTGGCTGCCCGAGTTTGCGCACCATCAAGATATCGAGGGCCGCGTCCAGCTCGCGCGCCACCATGTAGGCTACGGGCACGCCGCCACGGGGCAAGGCCAGCACCAGGACATCCGGATGGGCGGCGTACGCTACCAGCCGCCGCGCGAGTAAATGGCCTGCATGAAAACGATTTTTAAACAGCCGTTGCATGCATCATCTCGCTACACGATATCATCAGTGCGACAGGAGGACAGGCAGCCTGGCCTGAGTGAGCAAATGGCGTGTCGTGCCACCCGCCACCCACTCGTGGAAGCGGCTGTGCCCATACGCCCCTGCGACGATCAGGTCGGCACCGTTGTCCTGGGCGTGCCTGCACAGGGCCGCGCCGCATTCCTCGGCCGTGTCGCGGCAGCTCACTTCCACCCGCACGCCATGGCGCGCCAGGTAGGTCGCCAGGTCGGCGCCCGGCTCGTCGCCATGCTGGCCGAATCGCTGGCGTGGATTGAGTACGACGACCTGCACGCGCTGCGCACGCAGCAACAGGGGCATGGCGTCCGCCACGGCGCGGCTGGCAGCCGCGCTCGCGTTCCAGCCGATGACGATGGAGCGGCCGGGCACCGTGGCGGCATCGGCGGTGTCGGGAATGACGAGCAGGGGACGCGGGCAGTGCAGTGCCAGGTAGCCGGGCAGGCGTGCCGACCAGAGGAGCCCCGGATCGCTCAGGTCGCCTTGGCCGGTGATGAGCAGGTCGCAGTACAGCGATTGCAGGAATAGCGCATCGGCGGCGCGGCTGTCCTGGAAGCGGGTTTCATAGGAGAGCACGCCAAGGCGCTGACAATGGCTGTCGAAGCGCAGCAGCTGCTCCCTCGCCGCCGCGCGCAGCGGTTCATAGTCGAGCGGTGGCGGCGGCGCCAACGTGGCCGCGCCGAAGACGATGTAGTCGAGCTGTGCGCCGCCGCTGGCCGTGGTGCCGATCAGGTGGGCATCGTAGTCGCGCGCCAGCGCCGCCGCCACTTCCAGGCGCCGCTCGAAGCCGGAAAACTGGTCGGCATACATGAGGATGGTCTTGTACATGGTTGGCTCCGGAACGGCAGGCAAGCGGATGCGAGTCCGATCGCGCTTTTTCGTGGGTGGCAGGCACATCCCGTGGGCAGGGGAGGCGCCGCTGGAAAACCTGTATTGTGGGCGGGGGGGCGGGACGGGAGTTGATCTGGATCAGATGTCGCGTGAATGTGGCGTGATCTGCGTCAACCGGCATGGCGCCGCCGCGCGCTAACATGGGCAGGCGCTGGTTCATTTTTCCGTGGGAGGCCGCCTGGCTTATGCATGCCATCCCGACAGGTACGATCGGCAGCCCGCCTGACGCCGGGCCGCGCAGTGCCGTCCACGCCAGGCGGGGCATCGCGCGGCGCCTGCTACTGATAGTCGCGGCGCTGCTGCCTGCCCTCGTGGGCGGCTTTGCCTGGTGGCATGCGACGCAACCGTTGCCGCACTATGTCACGGTCATGGCCGGACGCGGCAGCGTGGCGCAGGTGGTCGTCTCCAGTGGCGCCGTCAATCCCGTCACGACGATACAGGTCGGCACCTATGTGTCGGGCGTCATCGAGTCCGTTCTGTGCGATTTCAACACCCAGGTGAAGGCTGGGCAGCTGTGCGCCAGGATCGATCCGCGCCCGTACCAGACTGTCGCCGAGCAGGAGTCGGCGGCGCTGGGCATGGTGCGCGCGCAGCTGGCGAAGGACCGCAGCAGCCTCGATTACGCGCAAGGCATCGATGCGCGCAATGCGAGCCTGTTGCAGCGTGGCATCGTCTCGCAGGAAACGGCGGATACCTCGCACAGCGCCTGGCTGCAGGCGCGGGCGCAGGTGGCGCTCGACGCGGCGTCCGTGACGCAGCATGCAGCCCAGCTGAAAGCGGCGCGCATCAATCTTGGCTATACCAACATCGTTTCCCCCGTCGATGGCACCGTCGTGTCGCGCAATGTCACGCAGGGACAGACCGTGGCGGCCAGCTTCCAGACGCCGACCCTGTTCCTGATCGCCACCGACCTGATGCAGATGCAGGTCGACACGAATGTCAGCGAATCCGATATCGGCCGCATCGCGGTGGGTAATGGCGTGACGTTCAACGTCGCCGCGTATCCTGAGCGGCTGTTTTCCGGGGTGGTGCAGCAGGTGCGCCAGGCGCCGCAGACGGTGCAGAACGTCGTCACCTACGATGTGGTCGTCAGCGTGCCGAATGGGGACCTGGCGCTCAAGCCGGGCATGACGGCGGCGATGCGCATCGTCACCAGCCGCGCCGACCACGTGCTGCGGGTTCCCGGCCAGGCGCTGCGCTACCGCCCGACGACGCCCGCGGCGCAGGCGCAAGGCAGCGGC
>NZ_WFLL01000071.1:0-19801 GCF_009208755.1 Janthinobacterium sp. FT14W
GGCGATGCGATGGCGCACCTGGCGAGCGCATCGCCCTTCGCCCAGTCAACTTGTTCATCCGCCCCGCTGGTCGCCCCATAAACACCTCCCCGATTAAAGGTGTTGCGAGGACCGGTTGAATCCGCCCAGTACGCCAGTCGAAAATTCCGTCAGCGTTTGTGGCGCTATCGGATACAACAGAGCATGAGCCGTCGGGGAAATTGTTGGGATAACTCCCCGATGGAACGGCTCTTCCGCAGCTTCAAAACTGAATGGCTGCCGTCAACTGGTTACATGACGGCACAGGAAGCACAAAGGGACATCAGTCATTACCTGATGCACCGGTATAACTGGATACGGCCACATCAGTTCAATAAGGGATTGGCTCCGGCCGTCACCGAAGAAAAACTTAACGTAGTGTCCGGGATGGGTTGACCACTACACACACATTATGAACAATTGCGGACTGCTTGGCGGCTTGATCGGCTTTAAGCGCCAACTATCGAAAAGCCACCATTATCGATAGTCAGCCGCTATTATTTTGCCAGGAAAAATTAGACTTCTTGCAGTGCCTAGTAGTCGAATCTAGCCATAGCAACGGGCCAAACGTTATCGGGGATCTGTTGTGCGCTCGATAGATTGTTGCTCCAGTAAGTGACTGGTGCGGTATCGAATGTAGATTTCATCGTGCGATGGGAAAAACTGCTTCGAATTTCCTCGATTATACGCATTGATTACCCAATATGCTTTCGCCTTGGAGGAGGTGCGTAGTCGATACTAAAGCAACTGCGATGCGCCCCCTCCATTAGTGTTTCTTTTATTGGAAAGGTGGTCTGCTAAAACCATGCCTCAAATGGTTTCGGGTCCATTCCAACAGGAACGTACCATTTTTTCCTTGTCGGATCATATCGAGCTCCCAGCGACTTAACAAGGTCCTTGTCCGAGTAACTGGCGCGGAGATAGTTACGCGATGCTGGCGCTGCTCTCAATGCATTTTCGTTCCGTGTTTGCGCAAGATTTGCGCGAGCGCTCGTGCCAGAGATATCCATTCTTCTGATGAACGGACTTCTCCTCTCTCTATCCTGGGGAGTTACCAAAGTCAACCAACGCTTTGCACGGGTGACACCGACATAGAAGAGATTCTCCTCATCTTTGAGAGGAAACATTGGGTTCGGATATTCGTTGTGCTCAATAAATGGAAGGATGACGTGATCAAATTCCTTGCCCTTGGAGTTCGCCACGCAGTCTAGAGTCAAGACATCCTTATCGCGATGCTTTACCGCAAACATTTCGGCGACATTGATAACGTCCCAGAACTGCTTCAGTGTGCGCCCCCCGGCGATCGAAAGAAATCCTTCGATTGACTTCACCACAACGCTGGCGTCGTACGGACGGACATATAATTTTGCCGCGATCTTCTTGATGCTCAAGCGATCACAAACTTCGCGGAGTAGATCAACAGCAAAGGAATCAGGCGAAGCGTCGGTAACAAAGCGGATTACGCCATCCAATGCGGGCGCCCCCTCCTTAGTCTTGCTGCACTGGATATGTTTTTCGTAGAACCAATGCAGCTGGGAGTGTTTTGCCATCCCAGCTTTCACTGAAATCAACTCCTCCGGTGGGATTCGTAACCCCCCATACAAGTCAAGTGCTTCAACGATAGCTTCCTTTACCTCTTTGCTTTTCACAGCTTCAAAGTCACGGAGAGCTATCGCAAGAATCCCACGAAGAAAGAGTATTTCCTCCCGTTGCAAGTATGATCCCATCACCGGCGTGCGATATCCAATTTCGGCCTCCCGAAGCGCATTCTCCATCACAACAGAATGATGGCGATCCCTAATCAATATGGCGCAACCATCTACGCCAAAGCCCGCGCGCTTCCATTTTCGGATTGATTCAACAACGCATCTCGCGCCTTCTTCCAATTCTTCCTCATAGGCCTCGACCCTAATTTCAAGCTTTTCGGCGACGTTAGACTCAACGCTCTTGTCCTTGAATGCCTCCATACAGTAAGCCAACTGAGGGCCATGCCTATGCGTTATCGTAAGTGGATATTTTTGCGTTCGCGGAAACCTCTGACAGAAGCGATTGCTCAAATACTCATGCTTCGCACCAAGCGTCGCATGAATAACCTGGTCCCGATCGCCGGCCCCAACGAAGTAGCACCGCGGCCGGTCAATTAAAGCGCAAACTATACGGAACGCGGCTTCATTTAGATCGTGAAGCTCATCGCATATCACAAGGCGGTAGTCGGCAAATTCTGATTGGCGATCTTCGCCGCAGTCGATATCTCTGGCTAGATCATATGTCGCGTCAAACGGGCCACGAAAGTGCGGCTGAAAATGAAGCCCTAGCCGGATTCGCTCATACTCCTGAGAGACAAGGAGTTCCGTTTCGGATACGCCGAGCCTGAGGCACGTTGCCAGCAAATCTTCGTCTTCCACTATGTCCGTTAGCCCCATGGTCGCCTTGAGTTTGAGCTGCGCATCAAGGTATTGCGTTATCGCTAGTGCATGATTATTGAGTTCTAAGTTCTCAACTGAATTTCCGTGCCGTTCGTATACGGCATCGATGGCCGCCATCATCGGCACAAACTGTTGTCTAGCGTTGGGATAAGGATTTACGCCCTTGTCCTCAATCAGTGCAAGCTGCTTCTTGGCAAAGTCCTCAAAGGTATGAATCTCTATGCGCTTGACCAGGTCGTAGTGCACGCCGATCTCGGCAAGACGCCTGCGCATCACGTCACGCGCGGTATCAGTGAAGACCAAGACAAGGATGCTTTCTGGGGCAACGTTGGCAGAAATTGCCTCGCCAATTCGCAAGGCCAGCGTGGTGGTTTTTGCTGCCCCCGCGTTTGCCTCGATCAAAAGAACTTTGCAAATTGCGGTTTGTATTTTGATCTGCTCGTCGGTTCTAATAATTCCGTGCGGGACGAAACGGGATGGTTCCAGCTGATCGTTTTCTGGCATGGTGCAGTGTTCGCAATTTTTATGATGACGTGATGAAATAGCTTACAAGCACTGGGAGTAAGATC
The DNA here is from genome assembly GCF_009208755.1 of Janthinobacterium sp. FT14W. Classification (NCBI taxonomy): domain Bacteria; kingdom Pseudomonadati; phylum Pseudomonadota; class Betaproteobacteria; order Burkholderiales; family Oxalobacteraceae; genus Janthinobacterium; species Janthinobacterium sp. FT14W. The sequence goes on from NZ_WFLL01000071.1 coordinate 3,014, forward strand.
ACGCGAATCCATTCCGGATGGTCGTGTGATCCCGCACAGCCGCAGTGTTTGAAGTTGGCGGGCGGCTAACAGCGAGCCGGTGAACTTGGACTTATATGACACCCAGTGTCGGATAAGGCCTGAGCCTATACAGCTCTTGCTTCCATGAGTCCTATACCGCTCTTTGTTCGGTTCGATATTCACGAATAATTTCCAAAGCCTTCTTATATTCCTCGTTATAAATTTCGGCCGATGATCGTCGCATATTTTCGATTACTTGGCGGTGGGCATCACTACTAGTTCGGAACTCGATGGCACCGAAACGACCTGCAATTTCCTCAATCGAAGCCTTACCCCAAGCATCTTCCGCCATGCCGTCAGGATGCATCACCAAGCTATGGAAATAGCCATTTTTTGCACGCCTGGTTGCTGCAAACTGAGGAGAGAATTTCGTCGCCAACAACGCAACCGGCTGCAGGCCGGTCAACTCATACATTGCCTCAGCAAAGGCTGAACAACGACCAAAAGTGTATCTGGCGGCATCGTATGCTGGAATACATCGCGTCGGCCTTTTGGGGATGGTCGCGAGGTAAGCAGGATTTACCTTGATCGCTTCCATGGCCTCTGCCACTTTGGTCTCATTCGGCTGGCACCGCAAAGGCAAGGATGGCAGCCTAGTCTCATCATAATATCGCGTGAGAACTCCGCCCATGCCTACGCCAATCTTGTTGGCAATTTTGATGATCGTTCGCTGGTTAAATTCGTCAATCGTTCTGACGCCGCGCACATCAAAAATTCCGTCCCGATTATCGGCGACGTATACTCTTAGCGGTTTGAGCTGATCGACAGAAATTTCCGCGCCCGGTGATGATGTCGACCACCAGTCCACGTGGAGCAACCAGCCTGTCGTGCGAGTCAACGCAACTGCGAAATTAACGCAATCGTCGGCCTCCCATTCATCGATAAGTTGTGGTGAGAAACCTTCATTCCGCTTTGTTTTTGCCTGTCCCATTTCGACCCTTATCAAATTTTCGATTCAGCAACCTTCCGACCAATATCCCATGGCGATTCCGATCACACGTACTGAAATGTCATGGTCCGTGCGAGCAGTCCTACCCAACTACTCGTTCTCGGATCCGTAATAGTCCGCATCATTTACCTTCTCGTTGAGCCAATAATCAATTTCATCATCTACACCACCCGCATCCATCAATACAATTTCCTCGAACGTGTCGACGAAGGAATCATAGGTAAATTCTTGCATGTATTTCGTCGCCTCGACTACTGGCAAGCGCGGGTCAAATAGGTCCTCGTGAGAGCTTAGCCAATCTCCGGCGCTCATATCTAGCGGTAGATTCTTTAATGTCCACCATCCACGATACGTATCAGGCGTGCGACGCATAAGATCCTTTTGATATGCATTTTCATCCTCAGTAGACCATTGGTTTTGGGCTTGGAGACCGAGTCTTGACGCTTCACGATCCGCAAACCATTGCTCGTGTGAGATTAACGGATCCAGATCTTTGATCCAGTCATGCCAGACGCACTGTATCCCAACCACATCCCATCGCGTAAATGCCTTGACGAGCCCGGCCTTCGTGGTCGCAAAAACCCATTCGTAGTCATTAAGGAATATCTGCCCACTGGTTACTCTACAACCTCTTGCCGCGTATGAATAGCGCAACTTGTTCGATGTCCAGAAGCGCTCTAGGTCAGACAGGGTCGGCAGACAAACAAACATAGCGCCATCAACGTCGACACCTTCCGGCAAAGGGATTTGAACTGGCAACAAACGTTTACGTTTCATTAATGTCCTTTTTGATTCGGTTGGATTGCAATAGTACGGCGCAGTTACTCATTACATGCGATGAGTCTCCTCGTCTCCGCTGTCAGGCGATCGGATCATAGCATCGATGTAGGATAAACAATGCTTGTCGATGATACGACGCAAGGTGTTCCTATACTAATGCAAACAGTCTCTGACTTGTTGCGGTGGAAGTTGTCGTTCTTTTTATCGAATCAAGGAGGTTCTGGCCCGTTACGGCGTACTAGAACCTCCTTGATCAACCGGAACGTTGCTAATGCCATATCCACGAGGTGCAACGAAACATCTGGTGCCAAAAGCCCAAGACGGCACTGGTAATACATTCTTTGGCGTGAATATATCGCGAAGATCAATGTCGGGCAATTTCTCTGGACGACGCTTTCCACTGACGTCAATCCCAGTTTTTTTGAGAATCGCTTTGGTGATTTTCCATGCAGTAGTTCTGCTGCATTGATCTTTGATGTCCACGCCTTTCAGCCAGAGCGTATAGGTATTTCGTTCAGACCTAGTCAAACAAACCAATTCGTCATCCGTAAGCAAACGTTGGACTGCGTGGCAAAGATTATATTTATCCAAATACTCAAAATAGAGTGTAGGAATATCTACGTCCCCCCAGCGGTTAACATAGCCAAGATCATAGTGTTTGAGGCCTTGGGAAAATATTTTTATCTCGGCGCGGATACCACGGTTTGCTTCGGCAAGGAGTTTGGTTTGATAAGGACCCGGTTTCCTCCATTCTCGATGGCTCAACATCTCAAGCATTTTGTCGTAAATTGTCAGGGCACCGAAAGTTGATCGTCGCTTTTTGCCTTTGTCTAAGATGATCCATGATGGCAGCGGTTTACGTTTGCGAGATTCAGTATTGTCATCTATAGCTTGAATGATTGGCACAGACATACCTGCAGGACGTCCGAAGTTAGCTGTCAAGTGAATCTCTGTAAGAGAAACGTCTCCTCTCTGCCAGCTCATTAAGTCCTCCGGTCTCACTTTGATGCCCAGGCGTGCTGCTGCTAGGTTCAATATCTGATAAACATAGCTCTGCAGGTCGCCATGACCGAATAGATTGTGATTTTGAAGCACCTTCGGCGGGCAGCACTGTATTTCGATCATGCTAGCCATGCCTGTTCTTCCGTTAATTTCTTTCGAGCGGATGTGTGCTTCATCCCCACCATCCTTCAGCACTTTTTGATTGGCAGCTGCAGCGGTAGGTACTAGATGGTCTACGCTTTTATCGTCGAAGTAAACCAAAGTACCCGTAGGGACATGTTCACATGGTGCATAAATGTGAATCCAATCGATGTGAACGTTGATGCCTTGATTGGTTGCATCCTGTATTTGGATGTTTGCGTGAGTTGGTTTCATGATGATTAGCCCGTAAATGGGCTAGTGGTTGTTGATGGTGTGTTTAAATTACGAACACATCTGAGCTACTATAGCTGTGCTCGCAATTTAAGTATTTTTAGAAATATTCGACAACACAACTACACAAATTGCCCCTCCATTTCATTGGATTCTCACGACTCCTTTGGCAGCAGGTTTCATAGCTAGCAAGCCAGAGCAGGCCATTTTTACGCCAGGTGGTCGAACTGGGTAGTAACAGTGTCAGGGATTTAGTCGTCTCGAAGTATTCAGCGCGAACGACCTCGTCCTCGCGTGATTTACGGCTTGATAAGGTGCAACGAGGTACATCCCACGTCTCAAAGGTAATTGGCTGAATTACGCCAGACATTTCGTACTTCCAACTCCTTTTGTGTTTTTGAAATTCTTCAAGAGTTCGGAGTAAAACCTTCGTTCCGTGTGCAATGTCACCTAACGAGCTAGGTACTTCTAATGTTATCTGACCAACCTTAACGAGTTCGGATGCCAGAATCACAGCGTCTCTCTGGAAATCGAAATAGGTGTCGCCATGGTTGTTAAATAGCATTTTCTGCTTCGCTTTTGCTGCGCGCGCATTATCGAGTGTGGTCGAACGAGGCTTTCGAATGTGTGGTACAAAGCCTCTCGCAATCGCTATAGGGCTATTTGCTGAGTTCATGTCTGCTCTCTATAAAGTATCGATGTGTTTGTGATAGTGCTAAAACTCTTGATGATCATTGATTTTTTATTAGTCTTCCTAATCTATGTCTGAATGAGTGATCGGAGCGGAAAGCAACTCAACGAATTGCTTCATGTCGATTTTTTGATTTGTGCGACTCATTAACGTCTTTGCAGCAAGAATTGCATCGATTTCGATTTCAATCCAAGCAACAGAACGGACGGAAATTTGGATGGGTTTCACGAACACACCTGCCTTGACGTCTCGCCATAGGGTGCTAATGGCATAGCCAGCTTTTTTCGCCGCTGGATGTGCGCGGAGGACACCACGATTAGGATTCTCACGCGCAGCATCAATCAGTTCTTGAAAGTGTTTCGGCATGGTTGTTTTTTTTGTTTCGTTTTGAGGGAAAATCAATTCGTCAGATTGATAGTCTGTTTGCGTGGATATGTGCCGCTTCTGTTTGAACATTCTTTTATTCTCCATGTGGACGTTGATATATGTGTTGCGACGAAAAGAAGTTTGACAGATATTTTTTGTCAAATAAATAACAATATGGGATGCATCTATCTATCGAAAAGTGGTTGAAATACGTAAAATGGATGTATCTATTTGACGTAATGTGACCTGGTGATGGACAATGAATGCATCTATTTACTGTCAGGGAAGTCTATGTGCACAATTCCACCAAAAGGCGGGAGCGCGATCGATCAAGGAAAGCGCCCTCTATGGAGTGATGAGGGAAATTATTCTGCTCATTTGTCGTGGTCTTACCGGAGATGGGCGTGGGAGTTCCTGAGACGAAACCCTGCCTATCAAAAGGCATGCAATATCGTTGGTCCCCGTAGGAAGCACGTTTCCCTTGAGTTTGGACGCGTAAACCTAAAGCCGTTCAAGGCTGTCTATGGTGAGGACGATAATTTTCGCTATTGGCTGCCTGAACTCATCACTGATACTGATAGTTGTCATTTGGACGAAGGGGAAGAAGTTCACTATCATCTGAAAAACGGCCAGGTTGCGATCGTTTTTGACTTGAGCCGAACGGTGGGAGGGGGGCTAGCTGCAATAAATTCTATGCTGTCCCATGCAAAAATGAGACTCTTCAAGGAACTTGAAGAATATGATAAGTCTTTCAACGGGAAAGGTAGAGAGGCGCCTCAAATCAAGAAGCCACGTCGGGATAAACTGCTTCAACGGCTAAGAATCTGCGACGCAATACATATGGATGCCACAGATGAGGAGATTATTTTAAATTTCTATCCCTTTTCCTGCTCAGAAAACAAGCTGCCGACAGGTGTCGAGCTTGCACGCGTCGTCAGGTTGATCAAAGAGGACAAGAAAGCCGCCAAAGAACTAATGGAAGGCGGGTATTTAGCATTGGTCCCCCTAGACTACCGGCAAGATAAGTCATCAAGAAAAAAGGCTCAATCTGCAATAGGAGATTGAGCCTTCCGGAGTAAGTGGTGTTTAGCTACATACTCGTCAGAATACGTGTAGCTACATGTGTAGCTATTCAAATTAAATCCCCTTCAAATTCATAACTAATTGATATTAAAGGAGGAATAATTCACATCAAAATCACGTCGTACTGCTCCTGGTGGTAGGCGTTCTCCACCTGCAGCGAGATTTTCTTGCCGATGAAGTCGCCCAGCATGGCCAGGTGCTGCGATTCTTCCTCCAGGAACAGGTCGACCACTTCCTGCGAGGCGAGGATGCGGAATTCGCGCGGGTTGAACTGCTTTGCTTCGCGCAGCAGTTCGCGCAGGATTTCATAGCAGATCGTGCGCGAGGTCTTGACCTGGCCCTTGCCGGCGCAGGCGGGGCACGGTTCGCACAGGATGTGGGCCAGCGATTCGCGCGTGCGCTTGCGCGTCATTTCCACCAGGCCCAGCGGCGAGAAGTTGCTCACCGAGACCTTGGTGCGGTCGCGCGACAGGGTGCGTTTCAGCTCGGCCAGCACGGCATTGCGGTGCTCGGCGTTGTCCATGTCGATGAAGTCGAGGATGATGATGCCGCCCAGATTGCGCAGGCGCAGCTGGCGCGCGATGGCGTGCGCCGCTTCCAGGTTGGTCTTGAAAATCGTGTCGGCAAAATTGCGTCCGCCCACGAAACCGCCCGTGTTGACGTCGATGGTGGTCATTGCCTCCGTCTGGTCGACGATCAGGTAGCCGCCCGATTTCAGGTCGACCCTGCGCCCCAGCGCGCGCAGGATCTCTTCTTCCACGCCGTACAGGTCGAACAGGGGGCGTTCGCCCGTGTAGTGCTGCAGGCGCGTCAGTTCGCTGGGCGTGTAGATTTCCGCGAATTCGCGCAATTTCACGTAGTTTTCGCGCGAATCGACCTGGATGGTGGCCGTTTCATCGCCGACGAAGTCGCGCAGCACGCGCTGCGCCAGGCTCAAGTCCTGGTGCAGCAGGCTGGTGGCGGGCCGCGTGCGCGCGCCGTGCGTGATGGTGCTCCACGTCTTGCGCAGGTAGTCGACGTCCGCCTTCAGGTCCGCGTCGGACGCGTCCTCGGCCATCGTGCGCACGATGTAGCCGCCTTTTTCGTCGGGCGGCAGCAGGCTTTGCAGGCGCGTGCGCAGCAGTTCGCGCTCCGCTTCCTTTTCGATTTTCTGCGAGATGCCGATGTGCTTGTCCTGCGGCAGGTACACCAGCATGCGTCCGGCGATGGAAATCTGCGTCGACAGGCGCGCGCCCTTGGTGCCGATCGGGTCCTTGATCACCTGTACCGTCAGCACCTGGCCGTCAAACAGGATCTTTTCGATGGGGGCGGGCGTGGCGCTCTGGCCATCGTGGCCGCGCGCTTCCCAGATGTCGGCCACGTGCAGGAAGGCGGCCCGTTCCAGGCCGATGTCGATGAAGGCCGACTGCATGCCCGGCAACACCCGCACCACTTTGCCGGAATACACATTGCCGGCCAGGCCGCGCGTGAGCGTGCGCTCGATGTGCAATTCCTGCACGGCGCCCTGCAGGATGAGGGCGACGCGCGTTTCTTGCGGCGTGATATTGATCAGGATGTCTTCGTTCATGGAGGCGGGGGAGTGGAGGCAACGAATGACATCATACCCGGGATCAGGGCAGGGGCAAACCTGCCAGCCTTAGCAACTGTGCGGTTTCGTACAGGGGCAGGCCCATGATGCCGGAATGGCTGCCTTCGATGTGCTCGACGAACAGCGCGGCGCTGCCCTGGATGCCATAGGCGCCGGCCTTGTCGTACGGTTCCGGCGTGGCGCAATACGCGGCGATGGAGGCGGGCGACAGGGTGCCGAAGCGCACCTGCGAAATCTGCGTGCGCTGCTCGGCGAAGTCCTTGTAGTGCACGGCGATCGAGGTCAGCACCTGGTGCGTGCGGCCCGACAGCTGCTGCAGCATGGCCACGGCCTCGGCGCGGTCGGCCGGCTTGCCGAGGATGACGCCGTCGATGCTGACGGTGGTGTCGGCCGCCAGCACGGGGCGCGGCGTCAGGTGGCGGCGGCGCACCAGGTCCCAGGCGAAGGCGGCTTTTTCATTCGCCACGCGGGCGACATAGTCGAGCGCCGGCTCGCCATCGAGGACTTCCTCGGTGACGTCGGCGCCGCGCGGGCCATCGCTGCGCAGCAGCAGCAATTCGAAATCGATGCCGATCTGGCGCAGCAATTCGCGCCGGCGCGGGCTTTTGGAGGCGAGATAGATCTTGTTATCGGCCGGTTTCATGGGAAGTCAGACGCGGTGGTAGGGGTGGTTTTGCGTGATCGACCAGGCGCGGTACAGCTGCTCGGCGAGGATCACGCGCACCACGCCGTGCGGCAGGGTCATGCTGGAAATGCGCAGCATGCCTTCGGCACGCGCCTTGAGTTGCGGATCGAGGCCGTCGGCGCCGCCGATCAGGAAGGCCGTGTCGCGGCCATCCTGCTGCCAGGCCATCAACTGCTGCGACAGGCCGACGCTGGTCAGGTCCTTGCCGCGTTCGTCGAGGGCGATGATGCGCACGCCCTTGGGCAGGACGGCTTCGATGCGTTCGCGTTCCAGCGCCATCGCCGTGGCGGCGGTCTTGCTGCCGGAACGCTCCACCGGCTTGATTTCTTTCAGCACGATGCGCAATTCCGGCGGCATGCGCTTCGCGTATTCCGCGAAGCCCGTCTCTATCCAGGCCGGCATTTTATGGCCGACCGCAGCGATGATGAGCTGCATCGAGGCTTACGCTTCGACTTTTTTGATACGCTTGATCACGGTTTTTGCCGGTGCAGCATCGGCTGCCGGCTTGGCCGCGCGTGGGGCGCGCACTTTTTTCTCCGGCAGCGCTTTCAAGGCTTTGACGGCGGCCGTCTCGGTCTTGGTCGGCGCGACTTTCACGGTCTTGCCGACGGCTTTGGAAGCGGGGGCTTTCTTCGCCGGGGCTTTCTTGGCGGCGGTGGCAGCCGTGGCTTTCTTGGCCGGCGCCTTTTTCTCGATCACGGGCGTCGCATCCACATTGGCCTTGCTTGCCGCCAGATGGCCGCTGACTTTTTTCGGTTCGTCGCCGGCGGCTTTTTTCGGTGCGCGCTTGGCGGCGCCCAGCTTGACCGGCTTGTCGCCCCAGATTTCTTCCAGGCGGTAGTAGGCGCGGATAGGCGCCTGCATGATGTGGACGATCATGTCGCCCAGATCGACCAGCACCCATTCACCGGTGTCCTCGCCTTCCATGCCGATGATGTCGCCGCCGGCGTCCTTGACCTTGTTGCGTACCGAGGCGGCCAGCGCCTTGGTTTGACGGTTCGAGGTACCGGAAACGATCGCGATGCGGTCGAACAGGCTGGTCAGGTGGCTTGTTTCGAAGACGGCGATGTCTTGGCCTTTGACGTCTTCAAGGGCGTCAACGACGAGGGTTTGCAGTTTTTTGATGTCCATTTAGCTTTTGTATAAATTATGTTGTTCAATATAGTCTAGCACTAGCGGGGAAACAAGCGGGTTTGCCCGATTCCCCCGTTGTAATGCCGCACGTATTTCGGTGGCGGAGATATCCACCGCGAAGTCCTGTGCCAGATAAGTCAGACCGTGCGGCGTGTTGCGGATGCTTTCCAGTGACCCCAGGCGGCGCGAAAATTCTTCGGCGACCACTTGCGGCACTGCGGTGTCATTCAGCGCGAAGCCGGGGCGGGCCGCGACGCAGATATGCGCGTATTCAAATAATTGCTGCCATTCGCGCCAGGTGGCGAGCCGTTGCAGCTGGTCGGCGCCCATCAGGAAAACCATGGAAGCGCGGGCTCCCAGTTCGGCGCGTATCTGGCGCAGGGTATCGATGGTGTAGCTGGCCTGGCCATGTTCGCTGCGCTCGATTTCCTGGCGGTCGATCACCACGGGCAGGGCCAGGCCGGCAAAGGCCAGGCTGGCCATTTCGGCGCGCTGCTGGCCGGTGGCGCCCAGATTGCCTTTTTGCCAGGGCGCGCCCGCCGGGATCACGCGCAATTCATCTGCGTGCAGCAGGCTGGAAAAATGCGTGCCCAGCGCGACATGCCCCATGTGCACCGGATCGTAGCTGCCGCCGAGCAGCGCCACGCATGGGGTATTGCGCGCCGTGCCAGCCGTCGTGCCAACTGCGGTCACGCCTGCAGCCAGTCTCGATGCACGAGGAAGTCAGTATACAGCGCCGCTTCGGGGCTGCCCGCTTCCGGGTGCCAGTCGTAGCGCCACTTGACCACGGGCGGCATCGACATCAGGATCGCCTCCGTGCGTCCGCCCGACTGCAGCCCGAACAGGGTGCCGCGGTCGAAGACCAGGTTGAACTCGACATAGCGTCCGCGCCGGTAGCACTGGAAATCGCGTTCGCGCTCGCCGTAGGGCGTATCCTTGCGGCGCGCCAGGATCGGCACGTACGCGCCGATGAAGGCGTCGCCGGCGCTGCGCATCATCGCAAAGCTGTCGTCAAAGCCCAGGGCATTGAAGTCGTCGAAGAAGATGCCGCCCGCGCCACGCGCTTCGCGTCGGTGCTTCAGGTAGAAATAATCGTCGCACCACTGCTTGAACTTCGGATGCAGCTCGTCGCCAAACGGCGCCAGCGCATCATGGCACACCTGGTGAAAGTGCTTTACGTCGCCCGCGTCGCCATAATACGGCGTCAGGTCCATGCCGCCGCCGAACCACCATACGGGTTCGCCATCGGCATTCACGGTGCTGAAAAACCGCACATTCATGTGCACCGTGGGCGCATAAGGGTTACGCGGATGCAGTACCAGCGACACGCCCATCGCTTCCCATGCCTTGCCGCCCAGCTCAGGGCGCGCGGCCGCTGCCGATGGCGGCAGTGCGGCGCCGGTGACGTGCGAAAAATTCACGCCGCCACGCTCGAATACATTGCCTTCCTCGATCAGGCGCGAAATGCCGCCACCACCTTCGGGACGCTGCCAGGCATCGGTGAGGAAGGGCTTGCCGTCCTGCGCTTCGAGCGCCTGCACGATACGGCTTTGCAAATCGAGCAAATAGGCCTTGACGGCCGAAGGAGAGGGAGTTGACGACATCGCGTGGGCCGACGAGGCCGAAATAAAAAAGTAAGGACGGATTGTACCCTGTTACGCGTTTTTGTGATAGGCCGGCGCTTGCGCCGTGGTTTTGACCCTGGCCGCGGGCGCTGCCGGCGGCCACTACCCGCCGGCCTCCTTTACAGCATGCGCAGCTGTTTCAGCACGGGGAGCTTGTCGCGCAAGAATGCGTCAATGGCGCCATCGAGCAGCAGCTGGTGCGCCTGATCGTCGGCACATGCGGCACCGTCCTTGAGCAGCCTGCGCCCGCAGCGCGCCATGGCGTCGGCGGCCTGTGCCTGCAGGTGCGCGAATTCCGGCTGTCCGCGGTCCTGGGTCAGCAGGGAAAACAGCAGCCGGTCGATGAATTCCGTTTCGATGCCGCTGCCCGTCAGTGGACAGCACAAGGTGCGGTAGTCGTCGCCATAGCGCAGTTGCGCGGCGATGGCCTGGTTCAGGCGGTGCGCCGTGATGCCGCCACTGTCGGCCTGCGCCTCGCCCCTGAAATACATGACGACCTGGCTGCCGGTGACCAGCATGGCAGCCACTTCCGCCAGGCTTTGCAGGCTCTGTCCCTGCAGGCTTTCCAGTGCTGCCAGCTCCGCCAGGCTATGCGGACGGAGTGCCAGGGCGTCGCAGACGGCGCCGTAGACCTGCTCGTTGCCTGTTACTGTGCCGGCCTTGGTCTGGAAGGTGAAGGCCATCTGCGCGCGCGGCACCAGCATGGCCAGGTGTACGCCAGCCAGGCATCCGGCCTGGCGCACCGCCCCCATGCGGCGTGCGCCGCGTACCAGGACATCCTTGCGGAAGTTGGTGTTCAGAAAATAGTCCTTCATCGTCTCGCGCATGGCTGCGTCGGGCAGCAGGTCGATGGTGGCCTGCTGGTCCGCGCTCAAATACAGCTCGGGAAAGGCGAACGGCAGGTCGGACGAGCCGGCGAAATCGAGCTTGGCGCGCGCCACGTCGCGCATCACGTCGGCGTGGTACAGCGGTTCCCAGTCCTGGTTCAGGTATTCATGCACGCTGTAATGGGGGTCGCTGTCGGCAAGCGCATTGAGGCGCGGCGCGAGCGCTGGATTGGCCGTGATGTAGCCGGCCTGCAGGTTCTGCAACTGCTCCACGTAGGCCGCCCCGGCCTGTATCTGCAAGTCGCTGCGGCCAGGGAAGCTGGCGGCAAATTCCAGCAGCAGGCGTTGCAGGGGCAAGGCGGCGCTCCAGCCGGGCATGGCGTTATAGCTGAGCGAAACGATGCCGCCCGGTTTCAGATAGCGGGCGATGAAGTCGACGATATGCTGGCGGTTCTCCCGGCTGACCCAGGTATAGATGCCGTGCAGGGTGATGAAGTCGAATTGCGGCAGGCCGGCCACGCGGCCCTGCGCCAGTTCTTCAAAGCTGTTTTCCAGCAGGGTCAGGTTGCCCAGCTGGGCCGTTGCCGCCAGGGCGCGCGCGCCAGCGACATGGGCTGGATTGAAATCGTTGCCATAGAACTGCCCATTCGAATTGGTGGCGGCCAGCACATTGAGTGTCAGGCCACGGCCGAAGCCCAGTTCAAAATAGGTGTAAGGCTGATCCAGCGGCACCGGCTCGACGCCGTTGAGGATGCAGCTGAAATTGAGGTGATGCGGACTCAGGTCGCTGTAAAAGCCGTTGGTGTACTCGATATCCGACACGTATCCTTCATTCCAGGCCATGGTTTCCCCGCGTTGGTGGCAAAGCGGCAGTATGCCATCCTGAGCGCCGGCGCGGGAAGTGCCTTGTGATTTAGCGCGCCGGCGGCGTGGCGTCATCCTGCACGACGGTGATGGACAGGTCCGGCCCGGCGCCGGGCAGGCGCGCACTCTCCACGGCCTGCGCGGCGTGCTGCTGCAGGTCGCGCCGCTCGACGTCCTGTCCGGTGACGGGAGCGGCGACGGGGGCTGCGGCGGGAGCGGATGCCTGCCTGGAGACGATGGCGCGGGCCGCAAGGGCCGCTACCAGAACGAGCAGCGCGGCCATCACCCACGTTCGCGGCCGCGCATGCGCGGGGCGTTCCCGGCGGGCCTGGCGCGCGGCGCCATCGACGATGATACGGGCCAGTTCCGAGCCGCGCTGGCGGGCGCGCAGGCGCAGCGCCTCGAACTGGAGCGCGGATATGGTGCCTTGCCGAAGCATGTCGCGCAGGGCGGCGATCGGCGAGGCCAGCAGGCGGTCGGCGGGCAGGCTGGCGTGGGCGGCGTCGCGCTGCCACTGGTCGATCAGGTCTTCATCGTACAGGGTGTCGACGGCCTGGCGGTTGACTTGCCGCAGCGCGTCGGCGGCCAGCTGCTGGCGTTCCTGCAGGGCCGTGCCGCCATGCTGGCGCGGCAGATCGCGCAAGCGCGGCAGGAAGGCGTCCTGCGGCAGCAGGTCCGTGCGCAGCAGCCAGGCCAGGGCGGTGGCGGCATCCGCACCGGGGGCCAGGCGCGGCATGTCGACATCGTCTTCCTCGTCCAGGGCGAGGATCTCCAGTTCGGCCATGGCCTCGTCGAACTCCGTGGCGGTGATCAGGCCGAGCTGGCGCAGTGCGGCAAGGGCGGGATGGGCATGCATGGTCATGGGTTGCAACTTTGTCAGGGAGGCAAAATATTAGCGCAAAGCCCGCATTGCCGACGCACGAAAAAACAGGGCCGGGACGGAGAAGCTCCGCGCCGGCCCTGCCGTGTGCCGCAAAGGGCTGATCAGTGCTTCAGGCCGCGCCAGCCGATGTCGCGGCGGTACTGCGCGCCGTCGAAATGGATTTTTTCCACGGTTTCATACGCCTGCTTCTGCGCCATCTTGATGCTGTCGCCCAGGCCCACGACGCACAGCACGCGCCCGCCGTTGGTCACCAGGCGCTCGCCCTCGATGCGGGTGCCCGCATGGAAGGTGACGGAGTCCGGCGTTTCGGCCGGGATGTCGCCGATCGGCGTGCCCTTGACGGGATCGTCCGGGTAGCCGGCAGCGGCCATGACGACGCCGACGGCCGTGCGGCGGTCCCATTCCAGTTCCACGGCGTCGAGCGTGCCGTTGACGGCGTGTTCCATGACGGTGACCAGGTCGGTCTTCAGGCGTGCCATGATGGGCTGCGTTTCCGGGTCGCCCATGCGGCAGTTGAATTCCAGGGTCTTCGGCGTGCCCTTGTCGTCGATCATCAGGCCCGCATACAGGAAGCCCGTAAACGTGATGCCATCCTTGGCCATGCCCTGGATGGTCGGCACGATGATCTCGCGCATGACGCGCGCATGCATGGCCGGCGTGACGATGGGGGCGGGCGAATACGCGCCCATGCCGCCCGTGTTCGGGCCCTGGTCGTGGTCTTTCAGGCGCTTGTGGTCCTGGCTGGTGGCCAGCGGCAGGATGTTCTTGCCGTCGCACATGACGATGAAGCTCGCCTCTTCGCCGGCCAGGAATTCCTCGATGACGATGCGCGCGCCGGCGTCGCCGAATTGGTTATCGGACAGCATCATGTCGACCGCCTGGTGCGCTTCTTCCAGGGTCATGGCCACGACCACGCCCTTGCCGGCGGCCAGGCCGTCGGCCTTGATGACGATGGGTGCGCCCATGGCATCGACATAGGCGTGCGCGGGAGCGACGTCGGAAAACGTCTGGTAGGCGGCCGTGGGGATGCCGTGGCGCTGCATGAAGGCCTTGGCGAAGTCCTTCGACGACTCCAGCTGCGCCGCTTCTTTCGTGGGGCCGAAGATTTTCAGGCCGCGCGAGCGGAACAGGTTGACGATGCCGCTTGCTAATGGCACTTCCGGGCCGACGACGGTCAGGCCGATGTGTTCCTGCTGAACGAAGTCGGCCAGCAATTGTGGGTCGCTGATGTCGAGATTGACCAGGCGCGCATCGCGCGCGGTGCCGCCATTGCCCGGCGCGACATACACCATCTGTATGCGTTCGGACTGGGCCAGTTTCCAGGCCAGGGCGTGTTCGCGGCCGCCAGAGCCGACTACCAGAATTTTCATAAGGACCGTTCGTTCAGTGTGGGTTGCAGGGCGGCGGTGCCGCCCTTGAGGTTGTTGCTTAGTTTTCGATCAGGGCGTTGGTGAAGACTTCCTGCACGTCGTCCAGCAGTTCCAGCGCGTCGATCAGCTTTTGCATCTTGATGGCGTCGTCGCCCGCGTAGACGGTTTCCGTCGCCGGTTTCATGATGATTTCGGCCACTTCGGCCTTGAAGCCGGCCGCTTCCAGCGCTTCCTTGACGGCGGCGAAATCGTGCACGGGGGTCAGCACTTCGAAGCCGCCTTCCTCGTCGGCGATGACGTCTTCGGCGCCCGCTTCCAGGGCCGCTTCCATCAGCTTGTCTTCATCCGTGCCCGGCGCGAACAGCAGCTGGCCGCAGTGCTGGAACATGAAGGCGACGGAGCCTTCGTTGCCCATGTTGCCGCCATTCTTGTTGAAGGCGTTGCGCACTTCGGCCACCGTGCGCACGCGGTTGTCCGTCATGCATTCGACGATGACGGCCGCGCCGCCCACGCCGTAGCCTTCGTAGCGCACTTCTTCGTAGTTGGCGCCATCGACGCCGCCGCTGCCGCGGTTGATCGCGCGCTGGACGTTGTCTTTAGGCATGTTTGCATCGGCCGCCTTGTCGACTGCCAGGCGCAGGCGCGGATTGGCCGCGATATCGGCGCCGCCCATGCGGGCCGCCACCGTGATTTCCTTGATCAGGCGCGTCCAGATTTTGCCGCGCTTGGCATCGGTGGCAGCCTTTTTATGCTTGATATTGGCCCATTTGCTATGTCCTGCCATGTCGAATCTTCCTTAGACGGGTGTTCAATTGTGGCCGACATTTTAGCATATTGCCCCCCTGCGAAGCGGCATGGCCCCGTCATCAAGCCGACACATTTTGTTGTTAAAGTGACGCGCTTTCATGTTATGCATCATCCCACCACTCCAATAATCAAGATTAAGGGCGCGACATCATGGCAAGTCAAATGGATAGACGGCAATTTCTGAAATTGGGCGGTTTTATCACCGTCTCTGTCGCCACAGTCGGCCTCGCCGCCTGCGGCAGCACCGATTACAGCGATCCTGGCGTGCCCCTGGCCAGCGGCAGCGACTGGAAATTCCCGCAAAGCGTGGCCTCGGGCGATCCGCGCGCCGACAGCGCCATGCTGTGGACGCGCGTCGTGCCCGCCAGTTTCGACGCCGTCGCGCCCGCCGTGGCCGGCAAGTCGGACGTGGCCGTGCGCCTGATCGTCAGCGTGGCGGACAATACGGCCGCCCTGGGCAGCAACACGGCCCTGGCCGGCACACCGATCGTCGACGCGAAATTGCCCTTGAAAGCCGATTTCGACAACACCCTGCGCCACAAGGTCACGGGCCTGCAGCCGGGCCAGGTGTATTTTTACCAGTTCATCGCGGGCGACGTGCGCTCGAACGTGGGCCGCTTCAAGACGGCGCCCGCCGCCACGGCCGACGTGAGCCAGCTGCAGTTCGCCTACCTGACGTGCCAGGACTGGAGCATCAACCACTGGGGCGCGCTGTCGCACATCGCCGCCAACGAATCGCTGGACTTCATCGTTCACCTGGGCGACTACATCTATGAAACGGTGGGCGAGGCATTCCAGAGCGGCGCCGTGGAAGGCCGCCACGACCAGCTGAAATTGCCCGATGGCACGTTCAAGAGCGGCACGTCCGGCGCGAAATACGCCACCACGGTGGCCGACTACCGCTACCTGTACAAGAAATACCGCACCGATACGCGGTTGCAGGCCGTGCACGAGCGCTTCGCCTTCATCGCCATCTGGGACGACCATGAATTCACGGACGACGCCTGGCAGGATGCTTCCACCTACGAGGGCATCGTGGCGGCGGACGGCAGCGACCTGCACCAGCCCAACCGCCGCCGCAGCGCCAACCAGGCCTGGTTCGAATACATGCCGGCCGACGTCACGTTCGACGCCGCCGCGACGACCTTCCAGAATATCCAGATCTACCGCGATTTCCAGTTCGGCAAGCTGATGCAGCTGGTGATGACGGACGAGCGCCTGTACCGCGCCGACCATGCGATCGCCGAGTCGACCATCAACCCGGCCACGGGCAAGCCGCTGGGCAGCATCGGCAGCCGCTACCTGGTGCCGCAAGCGCTGTTCGACAGCGTGGAAGGGCAGAAAATGGCCGCCGCCACCAAGGCCGGCGCCGACCCGCTGGCTGCCGTCGGCATGCTGGGCAGCACGCAGCGCGATTGGTGGAAGGGCAAGATGAAGACGGCCACGTCCACCTGGAAGCTGTGGGGCAATGAAGTGTCCTTGCTGCGCATGGGCTTGAATGGCACGGATGCGATCGCCACCTTGCTGGCCCTGAGCGCCATGTCGAACGTGGGCCAGGCCATCGCCACGACCTTGCCGCTGGTGGGCGGCAGCGTGCCGCTGGCGTCCGCCATCGTGGCTGCCTCGACGGCGGGCGCGTCGTCAAGCGTGGCGCAGGCCGCTGCCATGGCCATCGCCGGCGCGGCGACGAACGCCGGCGCGC
>NZ_WFLL01000072.1:0-19496 GCF_009208755.1 Janthinobacterium sp. FT14W
TGCCGCGCCAGTCCAGCCGGCACCGCCGCCAGCACCGGCCGCCGCGAAAGCGCCGGCGCCGTGGGACGATGCGCCACCCGTGGCCGTGATGGAAGCTCCCGCGTCCGCGCCGGCACAGCAGGCGCGTCCTGCCGCCCCGCCGCCGCAAGCGCAGCAGCAGGATGACGACTTGCCGCCGTGGGTCACCGAATTTTCCGACGACAGCGCTTCGGCTGCCGTGTCGGCGCCTGCCAATGCGCCAGGCAATGCGCCCGGCGAACAGCCCGCCGTCGTCATGCCGCAGCGTGCTGCCAAGCAAGTCGCGCCCAGCGGACCGTATGTGATCACGCCCGTGCCGGGCCTGGACTGGGACGGCAACTGGCCGGCCGTCGCCGCCGTGCTGCCCTTGCGCGGCGTGGCCCAGCAGCTGGCCGTGCAGGCCGAGCTGATCGAATGCCTGCACGACGGCCACAGCACGACGTTCCGCCTGCGCGTGCCCATCGACACGTGGCGCAGTCCCGCCAACGTGGAAAAACTGGCGGCCGCGCTGACCGAGCGCTTCGGCCGCAAGGTCAGTGTCGACACGGAACTGGGCGCCGTCTGGTACACGGCCAGCGCGGAAGCGCAGGCCCACCGCGAGGCGTGCCAGCTGCAAGCGGAAGCAACCATCGCCAGCGACCCCTTTGTGCTCGACATGAAGCGTGCATTCGACGCTTTTGTTGTGCCGGGAACGATTACCCCTGCACCGGCCGGCTCCGCCGCGCCGACCCTGCATTGATGATTAACACACTCACAAACTGAATTGAACGGAGCATTCTCATGATGAAAAATCAACTGGCTGGCCTGATGAAGCAGGCGCAAGCAATGCAAGACAACATGAAAAAAGCCCAGGAACAACTGGCGCTGGTGGAAGTGGAAGGCCAGTCCGGCGCCGGCTTGGTAAAAATCGTCATGACGTGCAAGAACGACGTCAAGCGCGTGTCCATCGACCCGTCCTTGCTGGCCGACGACAAGGACATGCTGGAAGACCTGGTGGCCGCCGCCTTCAACGACGCCGTGCGCAAGGCGGAAGCGACATCCGCGGAAAAAATGGCAGGTTTGACCGGCGGCATGAACTTGCCAGCCGGCTTCAAAATGCCATTCTGATGCAACTCCGCATGCGCTCGATCCATGGCACGGGGCAGGGTTGATCCATGTCCAAGTCGCTTGAATTTTTGACCGAGGCGCTGCGGCGCCTGCCCGGCGTCGGCCCCAAGTCGGCGCAGCGGATGGCATTTCATTTGTTGCAGCACGATAGGGAAGGCGCGGCCATGCTGTCGCGCGCCCTGTTCCAGGCCGTCGATGCCGTGCATCACTGCGGCCTGTGCAATACCTTTACCGAACATGAGGTGTGCGAGACCTGTCTCGACGAGGAGCGCGACAAGCGCTTGCTGTGCGTGGTGGAAACGCCCGCCGACCAGCTGATGATCGAGCAGACCTTGACCTACAAGGGCCTGTATTTCGTGCTCATGGGACGGCTGTCGCCGCTCGACGGCATCGGCCCGAAAGATATCCACCTCGAAAAACTGCTGAACCGCGCCAACGATGGCGTGGTCGGTGAAGTGGTGCTGGCCACCAACTTCACGAATGAAGGCGAAGCGACGGCCCACTACATCAGCGAAATGCTGAAGGCGCGGGGCTTGCGCGTGAGCCGCCTGGCCCGCGGCGTGCCCGTGGGCGGCGAACTGGAATACGTCGACGCGGGCACCATCGCCCGCGCGATGCTCGACCGCAGGGCAACCTGAGCACAACATGACAGACGCTTCCGCATCTTCCGGCCCCCTCCAGGGCATCAAAGTCCTGGAACTGGGCACCCTGATCGCGGGGCCGTTCTGCGCCCGCATGCTGGCCGAATTCGGCGCCGACGTGATCAAGATCGAGTCGCCCGATGGCGGCGACCCCATCCGCACCTGGCGCGTGCTGAAGGACGGCACCTCGCTATGGTGGTCGGTGCAGGCGCGCAACAAGAAAAGCCTGACCTTGAACCTGAAGTCGCCGGAAGGGCGCGCGATTGCCCGCCAGCTGGCCCTGGAGGCGGACATCATCATCGAGAACTACCGCCCCGGCGTGCTGGAAAAGTGGGATCTCGGCTACGAGCAGCTCAAGCAGATCAAGCCTTCCCTCATCATGGTGCGCCTGTCCGGCTTTGGCCAGACGGGGCCCATGAAGGACTTGCCCGGCTTCGGCGCCATCGGCGAATCGATGGGCGGCTTGCGCTATGTGTCCGGCTTTGCCGACCGCCCGCCCGTGCGCGTGGGCGTGTCCATCGGCGACTCCGTGGCGGCCCTGCACGGCGTGATCGGCGCCATGATGGCCTTGCGCCACCGCGACGTGACGGGCGGCGCGGCGGCCGGCGAAGGGCAGATGGTCGACGTGGCCCTGTACGAATCCGTGTTCAACCTGATGGAGTCCCTGGTGCCCGAATACGACCAGGCTGGCGTGGTGCGCGAGCGCACGGGCGGCTCGCTGCCCGGCATCGTGCCCTCGAATACCTACACGACGGGCGATGGTGAAAACATCGTGATTGCCGGTAATGGCGACGCCATCTTCAAGCGCTTGATGCTGGCCATGGGCCGCATCGACATGGCGGGCGACCCGCAGCTGGCACGCAACGACGGCCGGGTGGCGCGCACGCAGGAAATCGACGACGCCATCGGCGCCTGGTGCGCCACGCATACGATAGACAGCGCGCTGGCCGTGCTGAAGGCGGCCGACGTACCTGCCGGCAAAATCTATTCCGTGCGCGACATGCTGAGCGATCCGCAATTTCTCGCCCGCGACATGTTCGAACAACACCATTTCGCGGACGGCACGCCCGTGAAACTGCCCGCCATCAGCCCGAAACTGTCCGCCACGCCGGGCAAGACCCAGTGGCTGGGCCCCACCCTGGGCCAGCACAACGACGAGGTGCTGGCATCGCTGGGCTATGATGCGGCCGCCATCGCGCGGCTCAAGGCCGACGGGGTGGTGTAATTCGCTATTCACCCACAGAATTAAAGCCGGGGTCAGACCCGGCGGGTCTGACCCCGGAATTTGCTTCCCGACTTATTTGATACCGATCATGCCTCCATTGTTCCGCACTTCGCTTGCCCTGGCCTCCGCCATCCTCCTCTCCGCCTGCGCCAGCCTTCCCCACGATGCGCCGATCGCGGGCCTGCGCCTGATCGGCGAGCAGCGCATCGCCTTGAAACAGCCGTTCGAGGGCACCACGGTGGGCGGCTTGTCCGGCATCGACTACGATGCGTCCAGCAACAGCTGGGTGATGGAAAGCGATGACCGCTCGGAAATCAATCCGGCCCGCTTCTACCGCGCCACGCTCAGCTACGACAGCACGGCATTTTCCGCCGTGACCTTGAACAGCGTGCATTTCTTCACGCAGCCCGACGGCAGCCGCTATCCGAACCTGGCGCATGCCAAACTGGACCGCGGCGACCAGGTGCCCGACATCGAAACCATCCGCGTCGATCCGCAGGACGGTAGCCTGTGGTACGGCAGCGAAGGCAACCGCAAGGTGGGCTTGCACCCGTTCGTGCGCCACGCGGACCGCGACGGGCGTTACCTGTCCACCTTGCCCACGCCGCCCATGTTCAACGTCTCGAAGAACGAGGTCGGCTCGCGCAACAACATGAGCTTCGAGGGACTGTCGTTTGCCAGCGACGGCAAGAGCCTGTGGCTGGGCATGGAAGCGGCCCTGTACCAGGATGGCCCGCTGGCCACGCCGGACCATGGCTCGGTGGTGCGCATCACGCGGCTGGACCGCGCGGGCAAGGTGCTGGGGCAGTACGCGTATGCTATCGAGCCCGTGGCGTCGCGGCCCGCGCCCGGGCGCGAAGCGGACAACGGCGTGTCGGAAATTCTCGCCGTCAACGACCGTCAAGTGCTGGTGGTGGAGCGGGCGGGCGTGGAAAACGCGGATGGCATCTACACCAACCATGTGCGCGTGTACGCGATGGACACGGAGGGCGCCACCGACATCCAGGCCATGCCGGCCCTGGCGGGCGCAGCCTATGTGCCGGCGCGCAAGCGCCTGCTGCTGGACCTGGAAAAGATCGGTTTGCCCAGGGTCGACAATATCGAAGGCATCAGCTGGGGCCCGCGCCTGGAAAACGGCCGCCGCAGCCTGGTGATGATTTCCGACGACAATTTCAACGCGCAGCAAGTCACGCAAATCCTTGCCTTCGAAGTGCTCTAGTTTCCAGGCTGGCCAGCTGGCCCGCCTGCCTGGCCAGCATGGCCGTGATCGTGTCGTGCGGCGACGGGTGGCCCAGGAAATAGCCTTGCGCCATGTCGCAGCCGTATTCTTCCAGCATCAGCAGCTGCTCGTCCGTCTCCACGCCCTCGGCCACCACCACCATCTTCAAGCCATGGGCCATGGCGATGATGGCGCGCGTGATGGCCGCGTTTTCCGTATCCTGCGGCAAGCCGGCGATAAAACTCTTGTCGATCTTCAGGGCCCGCACGTCGAAGCGTTTTAAGTAGTTCATCGACGAATAGCCCGTGCCGAAGTCGTCGATGGACAGGTACACGCCGATGCCGCGCAACTGCTCCAGGGTCACCATGGTGGCGCGCGCATCGTCCATCAGGGTGCCTTCCGTCAATTCCAGTTCCAGCAGGCGCGCGTCCAGGCCCGTGTCGGCCAGAACCGAGAGCACGATCTGCATCAGGTTTTCATCCTTGAATTGCTTGGCCGACAGGTTCACGGCCATGCGGATGGCCCGCCCGCCATCGTTTTGCCACGCCTTGGCCTGGTTGCAGGCCGTGCGCAGCACCCATTCGCCGATGGGCACGATGAGTCCCGTCTCTTCGGCCAGCGGGATGAATTCCGTGGGCGAAATGATGCCCCGCTCGGGGTGGCGCCAGCGCACGAGCGCTTCCACGCCCACGATCTGCGTGCTGGGCACGTCGATCTGCGGCTGGTACAGCAAGTACAGTTCGTTGTTCTGCAAGGCCTTGCGCAGCCCCACTTCCATTTTGACGTGGCTCATGATTTCCATCGTCAGCGAGGAGCTGTACAGCTTGGCGTTGTTCTTGCCGCAGTTCTTCGCGTGGTACATGGCCGTGTCCGCATATTTCAACAGCGAATTGCAATCCTCGCCATCTTCCGGATACAGCGAAATGCCGATGCTGGCCGTGACGAAAATCTCATGCCCCTCGATCATGAAGGGCCGGCGCATGGCCTCCTTGACCCGGTGCGCCACGTTGAGCGCGTCTTCCACGCGTTCCAGGTCGGGGATCAGGATCGTGAATTCGTCGCCGCCCAGGCGCGCCAGGTTGCTGCCGCCGGGGGATGGCTCGAATTCGTGTTCGGCGCGCAGCACCAGGTCGCTGGGGCGGATGGTTTCGCGCAGGCGCTCGGACACCACCTTGAGCAGATGGTCGCCCACGTCGTGGCCCAGGGTGTCGTTGATGCGCTTGAAGGCATCGAGGTCCATGAACAGCACGGCGAACTTCTTGTCGTGCTCTTTCGAGCGCAGCAGTTCGCGCTCCAGGGTTTCCAGGAAGGCCTGCCGGTTGGGGATGCCCGTCAGGCTGTCGCAGTAGGCGAGGCGGCGGATCTGTTCTTCCGTGCGCTTGCGCTCGCTGATGTCGCGCACCAGGCCCAGCACCTCGTCGGCGCCCGTGGCCACCAGGCGCGCCTCGAAATGGCGCGTGCTGTCCGCGTGCGTGAGCGTGTAGTCGACGGAGCCGAGATGCTGCGTGGCCAGCACGGCGTGCGCCTTGTCCAGCAGGCGTGCTGCGATCTCGGGCGGCAACACGTCGCGGATATGGCTGCCCACGCAGTCGCTGATGGAAAAGCCCGCGCTGGCGTCGTGGCCCTGTTCGTAGTCGAGATAATAGCCTTCGCGGTTCAGGCGGAAGAAGGTGTCGGGGATGGCGGCCAGCACGGCGCGGTTGTGCGCGTCGGCGATGCGCAGGCGGGCGATGGCGTCGCTGGCGCGCAGCACGTACAGCACGCGGTGTCCCAGGATGGGCCAGTTGATGGGCTTGGAAATGAAATCCGTGGCGCCCACTTCGTAGGCGCGTGTGACGGCTTCCAGTTCGTCGCCGCCCGTGACCATGATGATGGGCACGGTGCCGCCCACTTCCTGCAGGCGGATCTCGCGGCACACGGCAAAGCCGTCCAGGGCCGGCATGTCGACATCGAGCATGACCAGGTCCGGCCCGCTGTGCTTGTAGCTGGCCAGCGCCTGCACGCCGTCCTCGGCCTCGATCACGTCCAGGCCCACCTGCGTGAGCATCTGCCGCATCAGCAAGCGCATCACGGGATCGTCGTCGGCCACCAGCACCAGGCCGCGTGGGGGAGGGAGGGGCGCTGTCATGTCAGTGTTCCTTCACGAGGATGGCGCTCAGCGATTCGCGTACGGACAGGAAGGCTTGCTGCATCTCCTGCAGCAGGGTAGCCGCGCCTTCGGTGCTGCCGGCGCGGCCCAGTTTTTCCATCTCCTTGCACAGCTGCGCCAGGCCGTCGGCGCCCACGTTGGCGCTGCCCGACTTGAGGCTGTGCGCCACCTTGCGCAGCGCTTCCGCATCCGCGCCGGCAATTGCCTCGCGCATGGCGCTCAACTGGCGCGGCGTTTCGCTGGTAAAGGCGAGGATGACCCGTTCGAGCAGCGCATCGCCATCGGCGCGGGACAGGGCGCGGATGTTTTCCAGCGCCTGCCGGTTCAGCGGCTGGCCCGATGGCGGCGGGGACGGCGGTGCGACAGCCTGGGGGGCAGGCGCGGGCGGCGCCGCCTCGGGCGGCGCTTCCTGCGGCGTGGGCGGCTCCGGCGCCTCGCTGTGGTGCACGGTGGCCGCGCGCGGCAAGGTGATCCAGCGGGCAATCGTGTGGCCCAGGTCCTGCTGCGTGAAAGGTTTACTCAGGTAATCGTCCATGCCGGCCGCCAGGCACGCTTCGCGGTCGCCCTGCAGCGCATTGGCCGTGATGGCGACGATGGGCAGCACGCGCGCGTGGCCGCACTGCTGTTCGTGGCGGCGGATTTCCGCCGTGGCGGCAAAGCCGTCCATCACGGGCATCTGGCAATCCATCAGGATCAGGTCGAAATCCTCGGCCTGCGCCGCCTGCAGGGCTTCTTCGCCGTTGCGCGCGCAGACCACGTCCAGGCCCAGGCTGTCGAGCATGGCCAGCGCCACTTCCACGTTGACGGGATTGTCCTCGGCCAGCAGCACGCGGCGGCGCTGGCGCCGGCCCGCCTGGCGCGCCGCGTGCGGCGGATGGATGCGCAGGCTGTCGCTGGCGCGCGGCGGCGTGACGATGCAGTCGAACAGGTCGCATTCGCGGGCCGGCTTGATCAGCTGGAAGGCCACGCCCGCCTCGCGCCGCTGCACGGGATCGGCCGCCGCCTGTTCCGTGCTCAGCAGCAAAAGCTTGAGGTCGGCCAGCAGCGGGTCGCTCTTGATGGTGGCGGCCAGGGCCAGGCCGCTGGTGCGCGGCAATTCCATGTCCAGCAAGGCCACGGCATATGGCGTGCCCGCCTGCGCGGCCGCGCGCAGCTTGCCCAGGCAGTCGCTGGCCGTGCCTGCGCTGTCGCTGACGATGTGCCAGCTGGCCAGCTGCCGCTCCAGCACGGCGCGCGTGGCGGGTGTGTGGTCGACGATCAAGGCGCGTAATCCCCGCGTGGTTTTCAGGTTGAAGGACGGGTCGTCGCTGTCGACGCGCCGCTTATCGAAATTTACTTCGAACCAGAAGATGGAGCCTTGCGTTAAAGCATTATCAACGCCGATCGTGCCGCCCATCAGTTCCACCAGCTGTTTCGAGATCGTCAGCCCCAGGCCCGTGCCGCCGTGCTTGCGCGTGGTCGAGCCGTCTGCCTGCGAGAACGATTCGAAGATGCGCGTCTGCGCCTCGTTCGACACGCCGATGCCCGTGTCGTGCACTTCGAAGCGCAAGCCCACGCTGGGCGCGTCTTCGCTGCACACGGTCACTTTCACGGTGACCTTGCCCGTTTCCGTGAACTTGATGGCATTGCCCAGCAGATTGACGATGATCTGGCGCAAACGGTTCGGGTCGCCGCAGATGGCGATGGGAATGTCGTAGGCGATATCGAATTCCAGGCTGATATTTTTCGCTTCCGCCTGCGGCGCGAACACGTGTTCTATGTCGTCGAGCAATTCGCGGAAATTGAAGCGGATGTATTCCACGCTCAGCTTGCCCGCCTCGATCTTGGAAAAGTCGAGGATGTCGTTGATGATCACCAGCAAATTCTGCCCCGAGCGCTGCACCATGCTCGTGTAATGGCGCTGCTGCGCCGTCAGCGGACTGGCCAGCAGCAGTTCCGTCATGCCCAGCACGCCATTCATGGGCGTGCGGATTTCATGGCTCATGGTGGCGAGGAAGGCGCTCTTCGCCTGGCTGGCCGCCTCGGCCGCATCCTTGGCCTTTTCCAGCTGCGCCGTGCGCACGCCCACTTGGCGTTCCAGCTGGTCGCGGTAATTGGCCAGGGTGCTGTCGCGGCTGTCGATCTGCGCCAGCATGTCGTTGAAACTGTCGATCAGCACGCCCAGCTCGTCGCTGCGCTGGTGCGCGATGCGGTGGCTGTAGGTCTGGCTGCTGGAGACCTTCTGCGCCGTGTCGATCAGCTTGGTGATCGGTTCGGCAATCACGCTCTTGAAGCGCCGCGCGAGGAACACGGCCACGAGGAAGGACAGCACGGTGGCGCCGCCGATGGCGCTCACGTGGCGGCCGATGTCGCGCCACATGTGGTTCAGGTCCGCCTCGATCAGCACGGCACCGATGATTTCCTGCCCCGTCGCGGCCTGGCGGTAGACGGGGCGGTACAGGCGCATGGCGGGCGCCAGCGTCGTGCCCGAGCCTTGCGTGACGGGCTGCACGGCCATGTCGGCCAGCAGGGCCGGGTCCATGTCTTCCGGCGTTGGCAGGCCCTGCGCGTGCTGCGGCGCGCGGTACAGGGCGAACAGGCGCCCGCCCTTGTCGAACAGGGCCGCCTGGGCAATCTCGTTGCGCGCGGACAAGGCCGCCAGCACCTGTTCCGCCTGCCCCTGCGCCGGCTTGCCTGCCAGCAAAGGCACCGCGCTGGCCGCGCCGATCACGCCCGCCAGCGACAGCAGTTGCTTGCCTTCATCGTTCTTGTGGCTGAGCACGGACGTCAGCGCAAACGCCACGAACACCAGCAGCAGCGCGCAGCCCGACGACAGCACCGAAATCATGGTCAGCTTCTGGCTGATGCTGGAGCGTTGGAAATTGAACATGGTTGCGGCGCTTCCCCGGTCGGCCCGTTGGCTGTTTTTTTAATTCCTATTGGAAAAATATAGACGCGAAGACACACCATGATGTTGATGTGGGTCTAATGGAAGAAAGGGGAGGGGAACTTATAAGAGAGGAAATGAAAAGGGCGGTCTCACAAGACCGCCCTCAAATTATTGCTGAGCAACAACACCTGACTCAGCCGTAGCGAGCGGAAGGGAGAGGTGGCCGAGAAGCGCAACCGTACTGTAGTACGGTGAGCATCGCAAGCCGCCTATACCGACGCGCAGTAGGCTGGGTCAGGTGTCCGCTAACAGCAGCCGCCGCGCTTGCCGGCCCCGCCATAACGGGCTTCCTGCCGTTCGCGGAAGAACTCTTCATATGTCATCATCGGCTCGCCGGGATGGGTCACTTCCCGGTGCGCCACATAGGTGTCGTACTCGGGCAAGCCGCACATGAGCCGCATGCTTTGCCCCAGGTACCGTCCAGCCTTGATGATTTCGTCGATCATCATTGCACCGTGGGCATGGCCTGGAACGGCGTTTCCTTGGTGCTAGGCTTGCTGTCGGCGCGCGCCTTCAAAATGGTACGGATGCCGAAGAACAGCACGCTGATCACGACGATGACGAAGAAGGCGGCCAGGCCGGCATCCAGGTAATCGTTGAAGATGATCTGCTGCATCTGCGCCACGGACTTGGCCGGCGCCAGCAAGGTGCCTTCATCGAGTGCCGCCGAGTATTTCCTGGCATGCGCGAGGAAGCCCACGCGCGGGTTGGCATCGAAAATCTTTTGCCAGCCCGCCGTCAAGGTGCACAGCAGCAGCCAGATGGTCGGCAAGATCGTTACCCACGCATATTGTCCCCGTTTCATCTTAAACAGCACGCAGGTGCCGAGGATCAGCGCGATGGCGGCCAGCATCTGGTTGGCGATGCCGAACAGCGGCCACAGGGTGTTGATGCCGCCCAATGGATCGACCACGCCCTGGTACAGGAAGTAGCCCCAGGCCGCCACGCACAGACCCGTGGCCAGCAGGTTGGCGATGACGTTTTCCGTCTGTTTCAGGCTAGGCACGAAGCTGCCCAGCAAGTCTTGCAGCATGAAGCGGCCCGCACGCGTGCCCGCATCGACGGCCGTCAGGATGAACAGCGCTTCGAACAGGATGGCGAAGTGGTACCAGAAGGCCATCATGGCCTTGCCGCCGATGGCGCCCGACAGGATCTGCGCCATGCCGACAGCCAGGGTCGGCGCGCCGCCCGCGCGCGAGATGATGCTGTGCTCGCCAACGTCCTTGGCCGTCTGCGTCAGCATTTCCGGCGTCACATAGAAGCCCCACTGCGAGATCGCTTGCGCGGCCGATTCGGCCGTGGTGCCGATCAGGGCGGCCGGGCTGTTCATGGCGAAATAGATGCCGGGCTCGATGGTCGAGGCGGCCACCAGGGCCATGATGGCCACGAACGATTCCATCAGCATGGCGCCATAGCCGATGAAGCGGGCATGGCTTTCGTTTTCAATCATCTTCGGTGTGGTGCCCGAGGAAATCAGGGCGTGGAAGCCGGAGACGGCGCCGCAGGCGATCGTGATGAACAGGAAGGGGAACAGATTGCCCGACCAGACGGGGCCGGAGCCATCGATGAACTTGGTCATGGCCGGCATTTTCAGGTAAGGCGCGACGACGATGATGCCGATGGCCAGGCCCAGGATGGTGCCGATCTTCAGGAACGTCGACAGGTAGTCGCGCGGGGCCAGCAGCAGCCAGACGGGCAGCACGGAAGCGATGAAGCCGTAGCCGATCAGCATCCACGTCAGTTCCGTGCCCGTGAACGTGAACATGGGGCCCAGCACGGCGGATTCCTGCACGTACTGGCCGCCGATGATGGCCAGCATCAGCAGCACGAAGCCGATGATGGAAATTTCGCCGATGCGGCCCACGCGGATGAAGCGCGAGTACACGCCCATGAACAGGGCGATGGGGATCGTCGCCATCACGGTGAAGCTGCCCCATGGGGAGCCCGTCAGCGCCTTGACGACGATCAAGGCCAGCACGGCCAGGATGATGACCATGATCATGAAGCAGCCCAGCAGGGCGATCATGCCGGGAATCTCGCCCAGTTCAGCCTTGATCAGGTCGCCCAGGGAGCGGCCGTCGCGGCGCATGGAGATGAACAGCACGATGAAATCCTGTACGGCGCCCGCAAACACGACGCCCGCCAGTATCCACAGCATGCCGGGCAGGTAGCCCATCTGCGCGGCCAGCACGGGGCCGACCAGGGGACCGGCGCCGGCAATGGCTGCGAAATGGTGGCCGAACAGCACGTATTTATTCGTCGGCACGTGGTCCAGGCCGTCGTTGTGCTTGAAGGCGGGCGTCATGCGGCGCGCATCGAGGCCCAGCACCTTGTCGGCGATGAACAGGCTGTAGAAACGGTAGGCGATCAGGTAGACGCAGACGGCGGCGATGACGATCCAGATTGCGCTGATCGACTCGCCGCGTTGCAGGGCGACGACGCCCAGGGACCCGGCGCCGGCCAGCGCAAGCGCTGCCCAGCCGAGCTGTTTGAAAATGCGGTTCATGCTTCCTCCAGAGATTGACGGGCGCTGTGCCGTGCGATGATGTGTGCTGCCGAGCCTGGTCGTCGCCAGTTTGGATGTTACTTTTGGTGTGTCTGCAGCTTATGGCGAGTATTCAGGAATCGTATAATTGCCGCAAGCGCAGCACTACGCAGTAACGCTCAGTATTACTACGCAGACCGATCACGGCGCCGCGACGTAAAATCACGCATTCCCACCAGCATCGACGCCGCCGGAGCGCCAGGCCATGAAACTCAGACAGAAAGTCATCTTCCTGGCCATCACGCCGCTCATACTCGCCCTGTGCGCCATCGCGTTTGCCGTGCGGCACCAGGCCATTACCCTGGCCGAGCAGCAGCGCGCCACCATCCAGCAGGCGTATCTGGCCAGCAAGGAAGCCGAGCTCAAGCATTACGTGACCCTGGCCAGCCATTCCATCGCCTCCCTGTACCAGTCGGGGCGCAAGGATGCCGCCACACAGGAAGAGGCCAAGCGCATCCTGTCCGCCCTCAGCTATGGCGACGATGGCTATTTCTTCATCTATGATTTGCAGGGCAAGTCGCTGATGCATCCGCGCCAGCCCGAGCTGGTGGGGCAGAACCTGTGGGAATTGCGCGACGCGGAGGGCAACCTGACCATCCAGCGCCTGATGCAGCGGGCGAAGGGCGGCGGCGGCTTCGAACGCTACAACTGGATCAAGCCGTCGACCAACAAGTCCGCGCCCAAGCTCGGCTATGTGATCCTGATGCCGGAATGGGGCTGGATGATGGGCACGGGCATCTACATGGATGACGTGGACCAGGCGCTGGCCCAGGTCGACGCCCAGCAGTCGCGCAATATCCGCTCCACCATGGAATTGATCGCCGGCATTGCCATCCTCGGCTCCCTGCTGGTGGCCGCCTGCGGCCTGGTGCTGAACCTGCGCGAATTGCGCGTCGCCGATGCGAAGCTGAAAGTGCTGGCGCAGCGCGTGGTGGAGTCGCAGGAGGAGGAGCGGGCGCGGCTGTCGCGCGACTTGCATGACGGCATCAGCCAGTGGCTGGTGTCCATCAAACTGCAGATCGAGGCGGGCATCGCGCGCCTGGCCGGCAATGCAGAGCAGAAAGACAAGGCGCCCGCCACATTCGAACGGGCCGCCGAGCAGCTCAACAAGGTGCTGGGCGAAGTGCGGCGCATTTCGCACAACCTGCGCCCGGCCATCCTCGACGACCTGGGCCTGGCCGCCGCGCTCGACCACCTGGTGCATGAATTTAACGACAGCAGCAGCGCGCAAGCCAGTTTCACGGCCAGCCCGGCGGCGGCGGGCGAGGGCTTGCCCGACATGGTCAATACCGTGCTGTTCCGCATTGCCCAGGAAGCGCTGACCAATTGCGAGCGCCATGCCCACGCCAGCGGCGTCGAGGTCAGCTTGCGCGAGGCGGACAAGGCCGTGGAATTGCGCATCGGGGATAATGGCGGCGGCTTCGATTTCGACGGCATCGTCCTGCACCCGCAGCGCGGCATCGGCCTGCGCAACATGACGGAACGCATGGAAGCCATCGGCGGCAGCCTGCACATCACTTCCTCGCCGGCCGGCACCGTGGTGCTGGCGCGGCTCGGCCTTTCCTCCACACATTGATAGATACGCAACCATGACCGAGAAGATCAACATCCTGCTGGTGGACGACCATCCCCTCGTGCGCGACGGCTTGCGCGCGCGCCTGGAAGCGGTGGCGCATTTCGACGTGGTGGCCGAGGCGGGCGGCGCCGACGAGGCCCTGGCCCAGGCGCGCACACACCAGGTGGATCTGGTGCTGATGGATATCAATATGCGGGGCACCAACGGTATCGAAGCGACGGCGCTGTTCAAGCAGGCGTTTCCGCAGATTGCCGTGCTGATCCTGTCCATGCATGACAAGCTCGAATATGTGTCGCAGGCGATTGCCGCCGGCGCGCGCGGCTATGTGCTCAAAGATGCTCCAGGGAAAGATATCGTGTTTGCCATCGAGACGGTGATGTCCGGCGGCATTTATTACAGCGCGGCCCTCGCGCGGCAACTGTCGCGCCCGCAAGTGCATGATTCCTTCCTCACCACGCGCGAGCAGCAAGTGCTGCAGCACATCGCGGCGGGCCAGTCGAACAAGCAGATCGCCCGCGAGCTGGACCTGAGCGTACGCACAGTGGAGACGCACCGGCTGAACATCAAGCGCAAGCTGGGCATCGAAGGGCAGGCTGAACTGATCAAATATGCGGTTGAACATGCGCATGGCGGCAGCGCCTGAACGGAGCAGGCATCGCGGCATTTTTTTCAAACCCGCATGGTAGGCGGGTCTCCCGGGGGAGTGTTTTTTTTGAACATTTATTGCCAATTTTAAACTGTTTCGCGGGTGAGATTCGGATAGAATGATTCTTGCTGTCGAAATGGCATCCCTGTCGGGCCAGGGTTGCCAATGCTGGTCAGTTTATTTACTATGGCGCCCTACCCACACTGAGATACCGATGTCAGCGTCTGAATCAAACCTGTTTCCGTTGGTGGGATTACAAGCAGTAGCCAATGCTCATAACGAGTGGGTCGCTGTCACCCTGCATGTACCGCAGGCCTCGACGGCGCCGCTGCTGGCGGCGTTGGCCGCGGCCGATGCGTATGCCTTCCTGGCGCCGCTCGACTGCATCATCCCCGTGGCCGACCCGCATGGCGTGGACGAGGCCGTGCTGGCGCAACTGGCGCCGCAACGCACCATCTTCCGTTTGCCGGCCCATCTTGCCGGCGACAAGCACATCCAGAAAAAATGCCTGCAATGGCGCGACGCCGGCTACCGCATCATTCTCGATGGCGCCGAAGCCGGTCCCGTGACGGCGGCGCAGGTCGAGGCGCGCGCGCTGAGCTTTGACGCGGCCGGCGCCCGCCCGGCCCTGTATCAGCTGCTGCCCTTGCCGGGGCCGCACCTCGCCTACAACATCGGCGACGGGGGGCAGCTTGCCGCGTTGCAGGAACTCGGCGTGAGCTGGTTTGCCGGCGATTACGCCCTGCAGCAGGCGCGCCAGCAAAGCGAACGGGAAGACGCCACGTCGCGGCGCCGCCTGCTGGCGCTGCTGGGCCTGCTGGCCCGCGATGCCGATGCGCACGAGCTGGAAGTGCCGCTCAAGCAAGATCCATCGCTCAGCTATCATTTATTGAAACTGGTCAATTCAGCCGCCTTCGGTTTCACGGCGCCCATCACGGGCTTTGGCCAGGCCATCACCTTGCTGGGCCGGCGCCAGCTGCAGCGCTGGCTGCAACTGCTGCTGTATGCGCGCCAGCAGGACGATGGCAAGATCCACGCGCTGCTGCCGCTGGCGGCCGTGCGCGCGGCGCAGATGGAAGCGCTGTGCCAGCTGCGCGGCGGCGACCGCGACGCGCAGGACCTGGCCTTCATGGCGGGCGTGTTCTCGCTGCTCGACGTGCTGCTGGGCATGCCCATGCAGGACATCATCGCCACCCTGAACCTGGCGCCCGAAGTCAGCGCCGCCTTGCTCGAACGCAGTGGCGAACTGGGCACCTTGCTGGCGCTGGTCGAAAGCGCCACGCCGCCGCCCGAAGGCTTGCGCCGTGCCGGCATCGATGGAGAAACCTATTGGCGCAGCCTGCTGCAGGCCTACCAATGGGCCATCCAGGTCAGCCGGAACCTCTAGCATGCCCCTGTTTCCGGTGTCGGATTTCCTCGGTGACAGCGCCGCCCTGTGCGACGCCGTCGTGCGTTTGCGCGGCCCCGCGCTGGTGGCTGAACTGGGCCGCATCGCCAGCGCCGTGATGGCCAGCCCCCATGGCCAGTTCCTGCCTGCGGCCAGCCTGGACACTGCGGCGCCGTCCCCGCTGTTTCCTGTCGATACGCCCGCCTTGCTGCAGGAAATCAGTTTCGACGGTCACTGCTTCGGCCACTACAGCGTGGCCGGACGCAGCCTGTACAACGATGCGGACCGCCGCCAGCTGGCCAGCCTGGCTTCGCTGACGGCCGGCGTGCTGCAAGTGCACTCGCTGGCGCAACGCTCGACCCATGCTTACGCGCAAGTCGAAGCCTTGCTGGCGCAACAGACGCAAATCCTCGACCAGCTGCACGAATCCGTGCTGACGATGGACTTGACGGGCTACATCACCAGCTGGAACAAGGGCGCCGAGCGCCTGTTCGGCTATACCTCGGTGGAAGCCGTGGGGCGCAACATCCTGTTCCTGTACGACGAGGAAGACACGGGTTTCCACGACGCTTTCCTGGAGCAGGGAGGACGCCTGATGGAGGTGCGCCGCCGAAAGAAGTCAGGCGAGATCTTCTGGGCCAGCCTGTCCTTGTCGCCGCTGCAGGACATGGACGACAAGCCCATCGGACTCATCGCCTACCTGACGGACATCACGGAACGCAAGCTGGCTGAAGAGCGCCTGCATCACCTCGCGTATTACGACCCGCTGACCAGCCTGCCGAACCGCACCTTGCTGGCCAAGCTGGTCGACCAGGCCCTGAGCGTGGCGCAGCGCAGCAAGATGCTGGGCTGCGTGCTGTTCATCGACCTGAACCGCTTTAAACTGATCAACGACACCCTGGGCCGGCGCATCGGCGACGAGCTGCTGCGCCAGGTTTCGCTGCGCTTCCGCAAGGCATTGCGCGACCAGGACCTGGTGGCGCGCCTGGGCGGCGACGAGTTTGCCGTCGGCCTGTTCGACATCGGCCAGCATTTCGAGGCCAGCATGGTGTCGCAAAAGCTGCTCGCTTCCTTGGTGGAACCGTTCCTGATCGAAGGCCACGACTTGCGCGTGGGCGCCAGCATCGGCATCAGCGTGTATCCGCAAGACGGGCAGGACGCGGAAACCCTGCTGCGCCTGGCCGACATCGCCATGTACCGCGCCAAGCAGGACAGCGGCGGCGAAGCGGAAAGCGTGGCCTTCTACAGCCAGGACATGAATGTGGGCATGCAAGCGCGCATGCGCCTGGAAACGGGCTTGCGCCAGGCCCTGTCGGCGCAGCAGCTGCTGCTGCACTACCAGCCGAAATACGCGCTGGCCAGCGGGCGCATCATCGGCGCCGAAGCCCTGGTGCGCTGGCACCACCCGCAGCACGGCATGATCCCGCCCGCCGAATTCATCCCCCTGGCCGAATCGACGGGGCTGGTGGTGCAGGTGGGCGAGTGGGTGCTGGAAGCGGCCTGCGCCCAGGCGCAAGCGTGGAAACTGGCCGGCCTGCCGCCCATCCGCCTGGCCGTCAACGTGTCCGCGCGCGAATTCACGGCGGCGTTGCCCGCCAGGGTGGCGGCAACTTTGGCCCGCTACGGCCTGGAAGCGGGCTGGCTGGAACTGGAAATCACGGAAAGCACCCTGATGCACAACATCGAGCGCGTGATCGGCATCATGGACCGCATCACGGCCTTGGGCGTGGCCCTGTCGCTGGACGACTTCGGCACCGGCTATTCGAGCCTGTCTTATTTAAAACGCTTCCCCATCGACACCCTGAAGATCGACCGCTCCTTCACCACCGGCATCCCCACGGACGCCAGCGACTGCGCCATCGCCAGCACGATCATCAGCATCGCCCAGCAGCTGCATCATAAAGTGATCGCGGAAGGCGTGGAAACGGCAGAGCAACTGGCGTTCCTGAAGAGTTCGGGCTGCGACGAAGTCCAGGGCTACCTGTTCTCGCGCCCCCTGCCGGCCGGGGAGTTCGAAAAGACGCTGCGGGAAAACTGGGGCGTGTAAGGTTGCTGCGTTAGTGTGCCAGCGCCGGTATGAAACCCACCGGCGACAAGCCGGGGGCAGACCCGCCGGGCACGACCCCAGTCCTCGCCGCCTGGGGAAATAAGGCCACGGGAGTGCTAGCCATTGGTAAGCCACAGACCTTTATGTATAATGCTGCCATCTGGAAGCGTGGCCGAGTGGTTGAAGGCACTAGTCTTGAAAACTAGCGACGGGTTAAACTGTTCGTGAGTTCGAATCTCACCGCTTCCGCCAAGTACATAAAAAATTCGTGAGTATACTCAACCTATATTCCACCGAATTTCATTGAAAATCAACGACTTAGCTTGATCTTCATCCCTCCGAGTCACAGATTCGGAACCATCCAAAAACCATCCCACAGAATCACGCGTAGGCTGAAATGTAGGTATCATGCGGTTTTTCTCAAACCCGTACCTACAGGATTTCGCATGGCCATCAATACGCTTACCGATGCAGACTGCCGCCGCGCCACGCCGAACGACGGCAAGCTGCGCAAGCTCTTCGACGGCCACGGCCTGATGCTGGCCGTCCTGCCAAGTGGAAACAAGGTTTGGCGCATGGCCTATCGTAACGACGAGGGCAAGCAGCAAACTGCCGTCATCGGCCCGTATCCTCTGATCGGCCTCAAGGAAGCGCGCGAGCGCCGGGACGTTTTGCGTTTGAAACTGATCGACGGCGACGACCTCAAGCCCAAGCGCAAGGCAAGCAGCCCATCCATTGCACTTGATGCCGCCATCGATACCTACTGGGCCGGGCGCACGGACATCAGCGCCGGCTACAAGGCAAATGCATTGCGCGCGCTGGCCATGTACGTCTCGCCGACGCTGGGCGCGAAAACCGTGCGTGAAATTACCAAGGAAGACTTGATGGCCGCACTGCGCCCGATGGATGCCGCCGGCCTGTCCGTCTACGTCCGGCGCGTGCGCATGTGGGTGGGCCAGGTGCTCGACTGGTCCATCCAGCATGGCCACTGCGAAGAGAATCCCGCATCGAACATCAATTCGAAGGTCGCCTTTTCCCGCAAGCCGCGCGAAGGGTTCGCCGCCCTGGCACTGGCCGAGGTGCATCCGTTCATGGAGCGCCTGGCCCTGGAAGATGAGATTCAGTCTGTGCTGGCCTGCAAGCTGCTGGCGTTGACGTGGACGCGCACGGACGAGCTGCGGCGCATGACCTGGGCGGAAGTGGAGGGCGATGTCTGGCGGATACCGGGCAAGCGCATGAAGAAGGGCCGCGAGCACCTGGTGCCGCTGTCTTCCCAGGCGCTGGACCTGCTGGCTGAAATGAAGCTGCGTTCGCGGGGCAGCATTTACGTTTTCCCGAACGACCGGGGCGGCAGCCGCCCCATGAGTGAAAACGCGATTCTCTACCTCATTCACCGTATCGGCTTCAAGGGAAAGATGACGGGCCACGGCTGGCGCAAGGTCGGTTCCACCTGGGCCAACGAGCACGAATACAACTCGGACCACGTCGAGGTGCAGCTCGCGCACAAGGACGGCGGTGTGCGCGGGGTCTACAACTCCGCAGAGTACCTGAAGCAGCGCCGCGTGATGCTTCAGGCCTTCGCCGACTGGTTGTTAAAGCAGCCTGATCCCAGCGGCTTGGAGCGTTGAAAGGCGCCATCCCAGCGTGCGCTGGGTTATGGCAACGTCCGCCGGCGGCAGCTTGTTCTCCTTCACCCATCTGCGCAGCGTCTCCGAAGTGACGCCCAGCATTTTGTATAAGTCCTGACGGTAAATAATTCGGTCTGCGTTCATTACTTGATTCCTTTCGTGGTGGGGTTTTTCTTGCGCTGGGCTGCTTCTGTATGGCCGCCTTTGTTTTGCACCGCCAAGGCGAATGCTTCGGCCTCGGTGTGGTGCGGTACTTCGACGCCAGGCTTGCGGTAGTCGCGCAGCCGGCAGAATTCTTTGTATTGGTCCATTTTCGTAATCTCCTTCTAGTCCGTGCATCCACAATCGGTTAAGGCGTCGTCGAAGGGAAACAGCTCCC
>NZ_WFLL01000073.1:0-19325 GCF_009208755.1 Janthinobacterium sp. FT14W
GTGACCGTGATGGGGATTGGACGGCAGATGGGGGGCAAGTTTGCGCCACTGCTTTTCAGTAAGGTCAGTTCGGCTCATCGTCCTATGACCATTCAACCCTAATTAAGTTCAGTCAGACAGACCCTAGTCGCCA
Source organism: Janthinobacterium sp. FT14W (assembly GCF_009208755.1). Lineage (NCBI taxonomy): Bacteria > Pseudomonadati > Pseudomonadota > Betaproteobacteria > Burkholderiales > Oxalobacteraceae > Janthinobacterium > Janthinobacterium sp. FT14W. Next base: position 134 of record NZ_WFLL01000073.1, read on the forward strand.
GCGCGGTGCCGCTGGCGTAGTAGGGCGGGGGCAGGGCGGCGCAGCGCCAAGGTCCCCTTGCCCGACTGGTGGCTCCTCGTCGTTATGGCGCTGCTTGTCCCTTGTCTTGCTTCTCCCTCGTCATTGGCTTGCTGCCTTTGTCTGCCGTCCGGAGGGAAGGGCGCGCGGCTTCCGGTTTGCGCTGTTGCCTGTTGCATTTGCTCTGTGTAAACGTTCAGATCGTAAACAGCGGGGACGCGAAGGCGGCAGGGGCTGGGCCGAGCCGGCCCAGTTCCGCCGCCAGGGCCGTCAGTTGGTCGATATGCCGGCCTGCCCGCACTTCGGGTTCCCGCAAGCATAGTCTGGCAACGGGTTTGCTGTGGCACAGAGCGGCCATTTCGTCGAGCGCGTCATCGCCGCCCCTTCCACCCATGGTGCAGAAGAGGCCGACCCGGTGGAAGTGCTGTCGCTGCTGCGCGATGTAGCTGCGCATGGGCGCGCTCATATGGCCGGCCCAGACTGGCGTACCAAGCACGATGAAGGGATAGTCGGATGGATGCCGCTGCGTAGCGGCGATGGGGGCGGGATTGCCGCGCACGGCGTCCCATACGGCGCGCAGGAAGCCACCCGCATTGCGGTAGGGGCGCAGCGCTTGCAGCGCCTCCATGTCCGCGCCGCAGGCCGTGGCCAGGTCGTGGGCGGCCCGGTCAGTCACGCCGGTGCGCGAATAGTAGACAATCAGGCAACTTTTCATGACGTGTTCCTCCATGGGCGAGTGTTGGCGGTGGGCGAGTGTTGGTGGCGTCGCTGTGTCGTCCTGCGAGATGCTGGCCATCAGTTGGTGCGGCCGTCCAGGGGCCTGTCCACCGGGGGGGCCGCCCGCATCGCGGGGCCCGGAAAACCTACTGTCTGGGCCAGGATGATGCGCTGGTTTTCCCGCAGGCCCAGGATGTGCGCCAGCACAGGCCGGTCCACCCAGGCACGGGCAACGCTGGCGAGACCCTGGGCGGCGCAGAACAGATACACATTCTGGCTGATGTAGCCCGTATCGAGCGCGGCATAGAATTTCTGCTCCCGGCGGGGTGCTTGATCCATTCTGGCAAGATCGGCGACATACACCAGGTTGACGGGGGCGCCAGCAACGAAGTCCTGCCAGCCGGTTGCCGCGCGCACATCGCGCTGGTCCAGCTGGCGCAATGCGGCGGCGGCCGGCTCGAACAGGAACAGCCCGTCTTCCCGGGCGACGTAGATATCGATCTCCTGCCAGTTCTTCGCCGACGGCGCGGTGCGCTGCCCCGTTGCCTGGCGGTTGACGCCGCACGCCGCCCACAGCAGGTGTGCCAGCACCGGCATCGGTAGGGGACGCGAGGAGAAAAGGCGGTCGCTGCGCCGCAGTTCGAGCACCTGGAGCAGCGTCTGGCTCAGCGGCGTCAGTGCAGCCTGTCCGTCGTCGAGTGGCAGATTATGCAACTGCGGATCGCTGGTCAGCAGGCTGGTTTCAGGGCTCATGACTTGCTCCTTCAGGTAAGGCTGGCAGTTTCGGGGGCTGGACAAGGTGCAGGGACCGAGTGCATCCGGATGTGGGTTCGACCCGCGGACCGGCGAAAGAGTTCACGGCGGCTGCCTTCGCCGCGCGGCGCGGTCACGGTGCGCTGCATGACGGCGGCGCTGCAGGACCGGATAAGTGCCAGACTCAGCATTTGTCATCGTGATGTTCGTCAATCATCGAGCAGGCATTTTTCCCGGCTTTGTCGCACATCAAGGTGGTGATCGCGTGCCGTCCTAGTATGGTTCTGCCGCGCCGGGCATATACGGCGCATCACCATAGGCAGCAAGTACAGGAGGTCGTATGCATATCCAGCAACATATCAAGGCGTGGCTTTTTGCCGGATTCATCGGCGCGATCGCCGGCGGCGCTGCGGCGCAATCGGGCGATGGCGTGGCTGCCCAGGCGCAGGGCGGCGCCGAGTCGGCGCAGACGGCGGCGCAGCGGGTGACGGAGGCGCTGGCGGTCGTGCGGCAGCTCGACGCGGAGCCCCGCATGAAGCAACTGCTGCAGCAGGCAAAAGGCGTGCTCATCGTACCGTCTTACGGACGGGCCGCATTGGGCGTCGGCGCGCATGGCGGGGCGGGACTCCTGCTGCTGAAGCGCGCCGATGGCGGCTGGAGCGGTCCCGCTTTTTACAGTCTGGGCGGCCTGACGGTCGGCCTGCAGGCCGGGATCGAAGGGGGCGCGATGGCGATGGTGCTCAACAACGACAAGGCGGTACAGGAATTCATGAAAAGGAATAACTTTTCGCTGAGCGCCGACGCGGGGCTGACGGTGGTCAACTGGAGCAAGCTGGCCCAGGGCACGGCAGGCAACGGCGACGTGGTGGCCTGGAGCGCCTCCAAGGGCCTGTTCGGCGACGTGCTGACGGTGGGCGTGAACGACATCCGTTTCAATCAGCGCATGACGAATGCCTACTATGGACGTGCATTGTGGCCGCAGGATATCGCTGCGGGGACGGTCAGCAATCCCCAGGCGCAGCCCTTGCAGCAAGCGCTGGGCAACGCTTCCACCGCCGCCAGGTAGGGCCTGCCTCGTCGCCGGCAGCACCGGTCGGACCGCTTTCGCGCTGGCGGCGCTGCGGCTTGCCCAGGCGTTGCCGTACTGGCGGTGACCCGGGCTGCACGGCATCGCGGTGCCGTGCCGGGTGACGTTCCGTTCACGCTGGAGTTTAACGATCGTGCCCTGCAGGGAGTGTGCCATGTTTCAACACATCTTATTTCCTACCGATGGCCAAGCCCCTTCCCGGACGGCGCTGGGGCAGTGTGTGGCTTTTGCGAAAGCCTGCGGTGCGCGGCTGACAGCCGTGCATGTCGTGCTGCCTTTCCATGTGCTCACCACCGATGTGGAGATGCTGCGCGATACGCCTGAGACGTACGCGGCGCATCGGCAGGCGCGGGCCAGGGCTTGCCTGGAACAGGTCGCCGAATCGGCGCGCGCGCAGGGCGTCGTCTATGAAACGCTGATCGTGGAGCACGAGGACCCCTATCAAGCCATCATCGAGGCGGCACGTATCCACCATTGCGATCTGATCGCCATGGCATCGCATGGCCGCCGTGGGATGCGGGGCATGCTGCTGGGCAGCGAGACGCAGAAGGTATTAACGCACAGCACCTTGCCGGTGCTCGTGTATCGCTGACCAACCCCTCGGCGCCTGGCACTCAGCGCCCGCACCGATTGCGTCACACGTAGTCGACGGCACACTGGTGTCAGCTGCCTTCGTCCGTCAGTGGCCGAGGAAATGCTGTGGGCGCTACTGTCTGCATGTCGCAACAGGCAGGGAGGATGCCAGTCGGCACGGAGGATACTTTGCGAGGCAGACCCAATTGAACTCGTCGTTCGAGGCGCGGCAACCCCCTGTACCGTCAGGCAGGCAACTGGAGCTGGCAGCAAGGCAACAGACCCTGCTCTTGCGGCATCTGGCTCGTTGCCTTGACGGCAATGGCGCGCCTGTGCAATTGATCGAAACTGACATCTCCTGGATACTCTTGACGGGCGACCTGGCCTACAAGTTCAAGAAGGCCATGCGGCGCGATGTACTTGACTACAGCAGCCTGGCAGCACGGCGCCTGGCGTGCGAAGAAGAGTTGCGCCTGAATCGGCGCCTTGCCCCGGAACTGTATCTGGGCGTGGCCAACATCCGCGGCATCCGGACGCGTCCATCCATCGATGGGGATGGGCCAGTGCTGGAGGTGGCTGTGCGCATGCGCCGCTTCGCGCAGTCGGCCTTGTGGCAGGCACGGCTTGACGCCGGACAACTGGGAGCGGCCGAGGCCAAGGATCTTGCCGTGCTGCTGGCAAACTTTCATGCCGGCGCCTTGCGCAGCGGGCGCAGTTCGCCCTGGGGCGGCAGCACCCTGGTTGCCGCCCGTACGATGGCGGACCTCGCTGGCGTCGAAGCCTTGCTCGGCGATCGGCGCCAGCACGTCTTGCTGCTGCAGGTGGCAAGCTGGCTGACGGCGCAGCACCAGCGCCTGGCGCGGGTGTTTGCCCGGCGCAAGGCGGAAGGCTGGGTGCGGGAATGCCATGGTGATTTACATTGTGGAAATATCCTGACGCTTGACGGCCGTGTCCGCGTCTTCGATGGCATCGAATTCAATGCAGGCTTGCGCTGGATCGACGTGGCCCAGGACCTGGCATTCATCTGGATGGACCTGCAATGCCAGGGGCAGGGCGCCCTGGCTGCGCGCTTGCTGAACGATTACCTGGAGCGCAGCGGCGACTATGACAGCCTGGCCGTGCTGCCCTATTATCGGGTGCAGCGGGCACTCGTGCGCTGCAAGGTCGCGTTGCTGCGCGCCGCGTCCGGCAAGCCGGGACGCATCGCGGCGCTGGCCCGGGCATCACGTTACCTGGCCTTCGCGCATGCGTGCACCGCGCCTGGCAGGCCATCGCTGATCATCACCCATGGCTTCTCCGGCAGCGGCAAGTCATGGTTATGCGATGCGCTGGTCGAGCCGCTGGAGGCCGTGCGCCTGCGTTCGGATGTCGAGCGCAAGCGGCTGCATGCCAAGGAGACCGTCGCCGCCATTCCATCCTTGCCTGGCGCGGGCATGTATGACCGTGCCAGCAATGCCGCCACCTACCGCCGGCTCGCGCAGCTGGCGCGCGTTGGCCTGGCGGCAGGTTTGGCGGTATTGGTCGATGCCGCCTTTCTGGAGCGCGAGCGGCGCCTGGCCTTTCGGCGCCTGGCGCGGCGCGGCCAGGCCGCCTTCCTGTTGCTGCAGGTGGGCGCACCGCTGGACCTGCTGCGAGCACGGCTGGTGGCGCGGGCACGTTCCGGCGGCGACCCTTCCGATGCTGACCATGCCGTGCTGGCCTACCAGATGGCATACGCTGATGCGCAGGGTGTGCGCGGCGATGAGGCGGCCGATACCGTGGCGGTCGTCAATGATGCGGGATTTGGCAGCGAGGCGGTGGCCGCGCTGGCGCTGCGCCTGCGCGAGCGCTTGCAGCGACGTGCTGCTGTCCTGCTCAAGGAGCAAGGCAGCTTGCTTTTTCCCGGCGGCACAGTAGCAGTTACGCAGGAAATGCCAGATAAGTGATCACAGCGAGTGATCTCATCGGGTGAGCGCATGTGCGTGAATGTAACTTGGTGTTGCCAAATTGAAAGCTTCAAGTGGGCAATGCCAACGCCATTCCGCCATGTCCGCGAGCATGGCGTGCTTTTCAGCCGATATTGCACTGGCACGCCAGGCCGCCCAGGAGCGCGGCGCCGTGCGGCGCGGGTGGCGGGCACCCGCATGTATCGGAGGCTTGTTCGTCAAGCTACGTCGTACAGGACCGTATGGCCGAAACCCTGCTCATAGTCCAGCACGGAAATGACGCTGGGCGTGATGTGCAGGAAGACGACCCCCGCCCAAGGCAGCGCGCCCGTGCCTTGCATCATCTCCTTGATTTTGGGGAAACGCCGCAACAGGCAGCCTGACGCATGCTGCGTTTCTTCCAGGTCATCGATGATCCGCGCTGTGGCGGCCATGGACAGTCCCTGGATGTGCCGCCAGTCCGCATAGGGCCGGGTGATGGCCAGCGAGACTTTATGGTTGCTTTGAATGTTGCAGGCTTTCTGGCTGCCCAGGCCCACGCCGACATACAGCGTCAGACCGTCATGGGCATAGCTGACCGTGGTTGCCTGCGGATAGCCATCTGGGCGCATAGTGGCCAGAGTCATGTCGGGTACTTGATCGAGCAGGTGCAGCACGAACTGTCGGGAGTGATGGTCCAGCAGCATGATGGTGCTCCTTTGCCTGGAAAGGTGACGAAGATGGAGATGGACAAGCCGTGCATCTACCTTATCCTGGCGGCTGCAATCGTGCATGAACACACCTTGATCGGCATCATGCGAAGCGGCATTAATACGCGAGGACGGCGTAGTCGGGCACAACAGAAGAGTGATTTTTGCAATGGCTTGTTTGAGCAGTGGCAAGCCGGTTCGTTTGATGCATGTCAGATGCTCCCTGCCGTGACCCTCTAAGCTGGAATGGTTGTCTGCCGATGCCCATGTGCGAGCGTCTGCGAATCTCGCGAAGCGGGTTCAGGGTGCGCAGAATATTGCACGGGCACATTACCTTCAAGGAGAGACCCCATGGCCAATAGTTTAATGCCGTTTAATCCACTGCGTGACCTCGCCCGTTTCGATCCCTTCCGGGAAATCGATGACTTTTTTCAAGACTATGCGGCGTTGCCGCGGATGCGCATGGCCGACGCTGCGCCGCTTATCCGGGTAGATATGTCGGAGACCGAGCAGGCGTATATGCTCAAGGCAGAAGTGCCCGGCGTCCAGAAGGAAGACATCAAGGTGGCCATCGATGGCAACCAGGTATCCATTACCACCGAGGTAAAGAAGGAAGAGCGCCAGGAAAACGGCAACATGGTGCGCAACGAGCGCTACTACGGGCAGCAGTACCGCAGCTTCAGCCTGCCGCAGGAGGTCGACGAGAGCAAGGCCGAAGCCAGGTGCCACGATGGCATCCTGGAGCTGACCTTGCCGAAAAAGCCTGGCGGCGGTGGCCGGACGCTGCACATTCAGTAGCCCAAGCGTGCCGGCGTCCGCCCATGCCGGCACCGCTCTTTCTACAGCGGTTTTCTACAGGAGGCCAATATGGCGGGGATTCTGCAAGCGGGTGCTGATGCGCCTTTGCCAAGGACGGGGCGTTTTCCGTCCGCGGTGCGCCTGGAAGAGCGTTTTCGGCTATGGCGTCTGCGGCATGCGCTGCGCGCCATGCGCGGACGTCGGCATTTCCGGCTCGACGTCACGGAACATGACGATGCCTATCTGGTGCAGGCGGAATTGCCTGGTTTTGACAAGGATGCCTTGCGGGTGGAAATCGACGGCAATGCCGTGCTGATCTTCGCCGAGGCGCCACGCCAGGAGCAAGGCGGAGGGGCGGAACGGCAGAGGAATGTGCAATACCGGTACTTTACGCTGGAGCATGCACTCGATGACAGTGCAGCGACGGCGCGATATCGCCATGGCATACTGGAACTGCGCTTGCCGAAAAAGACATCCGGCCGGAGCAAGTATTTGCAGGTAAGCTGAGTGCGCTGGAGCGATCTTGCTAACGCCGGCGCGGGAAGGCAGCATGCTGGCGATGCTATGGCAGGGGCCAGGCCAGGCATTGCGGCGGGTGCGTCTGCCCATCCCAGTATGTGGTGTGGACGTGTTGCTGCTGCGCGTGCAGGCCTGCGGCGTGTGCCGCACGGTTCTGCATATCCTCGAAGGGGCTTGGCTCCGCATCGCCTGCCTCTGGTGCCGGGGCATGAAATCGTTGGAGAGGTAGTTCAGGCAGGCACCCATGTCGACGGCATCAAGGTTGGCCAGCGCGTGGGCGTGCCATGGCTGGGAGGTACTTGCGGGCGGTGCTCGTATTGCCGCACGGCACGCGAAAACCTGTGCGACCGGCCCTGGTTCACCGGCTATGACCGCGATGGGGGCTATGCGCAGTATGTGCTGGCCGATGCATGCTACCGCTTCGCCATCCCGCCCCGCCACGCCGACGCGCATGCGGCGCCACTGCTGTGCGCAGGCCTGATCGGCTACCGCGCTTACGTCATGGCAGGCGATGGCCTGCGCCTTGGCTTGTACGCCTTTGGCGTTGCGGCACACCTGCTGGCCCAAGTGGCGCTGGCGCAGGGACGCGAAGTGTATGCCTTCACCTGCCCTGGCGACGTGCGCGCGCAGCGGTTCGCGCTGTCGCTGGGCGTGACCTGGGCGGGCGGCAGCGATGCCGCCGCGCCCGTGCGGCTCGATGCGGCCATCGTTTTCGCGCCGCTCGGTGCGCTGGTGTCGGCCGCGCTGGCCGCCTGCGCCAAGGGCGGGACAGTCGTCTGCGCCGGCATTCACATGTCAGCCATTCCCGCGTTTCCCTATGCGCTGCTGTGGCAGGAGCAATGCCTGCGCTCGGTGGCCAACCTGACCCGCGCCGACGGCGAGGCGTTCCTGGCCCTGGCCGCCAGCCTGCCACTGAGGGCGGTAGTGACGACATTCCCCCTGGTCGAGGCGAACCGGGCCCTGGCGGCCGTGCGCGACGGCAGCATTGATGGGGCGGCTGTGCTGATGCCGGAATTCCAAGCGTGACGTGCATGACGCCGGCATTGCGCATGACAACACCGTGAACTCAGGCGTAACGGGCACCCAGGCTGCCGCTCGGTCTTGCCGCGGCAGGCAGCGGACACACGCGACGCTGCTTGCACTCGCAGGCCAGTGCCGGGCCTGATCGATTGTGCGGGGTGCAGGCATCGGCGGCGCAGCCGTGCCGGTGCCGGAAGGCAGGCGCGGCAAGCGCCACAGACTTGCACAGCGTGACGGATGTAGCCGCGGCGGAGCGTGCGGGAACCACGCCGCTTCAGCTGGCTGGCAGCCGCTTGCCGCTCTGGTGATGGGCCAGGACCAGCGCCATGGCCGCTGCGGCGACCCTGGATTCCTTGCTGTCGCTGCCATTGCTCAGGGCGATAGGCACGGCCGCGCCCGTTATCAGGCCGCAGGCGCAGGCGCCGGCCAGGCATTCGAGCTGCCCTGCCAGCATGCTGCCAGACTCCATGTCGGGCGCGATCAGGATGTCGGCCTGGCCTGCCACCTGTTGCGGCAAGCCGTGGCGCAGTGCCGCGGACGGCGCGATGGCGCTGGCCAGCGTCAGGGGGCCGTCGAGCAGTGCGCCGCGGATTTGCTGGCGCTGCGCCATCTTGCACAGCGCGGCCGCATCGAGGGTCGAGGCGAGCTTGGGCGTGATGGTGTCTTGCGCGGCGAGGATGGCCAGCCTGGGTTCGGCCATGCCCAGCGCCTGTGCCAGCTCGATCGCGTTGCGGATGATGGCGGCCTTCTCGTCGAGTGTGGGCCGTAGGTTCAGCACGGCATCGGACAGCAGCAGCGGCCGGTCGCAGGCAGGCGTATCGAGATGGCAGACATGGGACAGCAGGCGACCGGTGCGCAGGGCGGCGTGGGCGTCGACGGCCTGCAGCAGCTCGTCCAGCGGCAAGCTGCCCTGCATCAGCAGCGCTACCTCGCCGGCGGCGGCCATGGCCGCGGCTTGCTCGGCTGCGGCGCTGCTGTGCGCCACCTCCACGCTGACGATGCCGTCGAGCGAGCGTCCGCATGCGGCGGCCGCGGCGCGCAGGCGTGCCGCTGGCGCCACCAGTACCGGGAGGATCAGGCCGCGCGCGGCTGCGTCGAGCGCGCCTTCGAGGGCCATGGCGTCGCAGGGGTGGACGACGGCGCAGCGCAAGGGCGCCAGGCCGGCAGCGTGCGCCAGCAGGGCGCTAAAGCGCGCCGCGCTGTCGAACAGGTACAGCTGCGGCAGATGGGTGCGTGGCAGGCTCACGCGCACCGCCGGGGCGATCACGCTGGCGATGCCGTCCAGTACCAGGGCGCCCGTCTGGTTGCGTATTTCGCACTGCAGCTCGACGCGCCGCTTGCCGTCCTCTTTCGACAGTACGCAGGCGTGCACGCGCAAGGTATCGCCGATGCGCACGGGCCGCAGGAAACGCAGTGTCTGTCCCAGGTAAATGGTGCCGGGACCGGGCAAGCACGTACCCAGCAGGCGCGAAATGAGGGCCGCGCCCCACATGCCGTGTGCGACCACGCCATGAAAGCGCGTCGTTTCCGCATAGGCGGGATCGAGGTGGGCCGGGTTGACATCGCCGGACACGGCGGCGAACGCGGCGATGTCGTCACGGCCCAGGGTGCGGCTCTGTTCGGCCGTCTGGCCCACTCGCAGCGCGTCGTACGGAACGTTGACGAGGAGGTCCGGCAACGCGGATGGCGGCGCATCGATCATGTCCGGCCCGCCACGGCATGGTAGCCGCCATCGACATAGATGGTCTGGCCGCTCATGCCCGATGCGGCGTTGCTGGCCAGGAAGGCGGCCAACTGGCCGATCTCGGCCAGCGTGACGAGCCGCCGCAGCGGGGCATCGCGGCGGGTACGCTCCAGCAGTGCATCAAAATCCTTGAGGCCGGACGCGGCGCGGGTCGGCACAGGGCCGGGCGAGAGCGCGTGCACGCGGATGTTGCGCGGCCCCAGTTCGCAGGCCAGGTAGCGCACCATCGATTCAAGCGCCGCCTTCACGGGACCCATGAGGCCGTATTGTGGCATGGGTATTTCCGCGCCCAGGTAGCTCATGGTCAGCAGGCTGCCGCCAGCGGGCATGTGCGCCTCGCATAGCCGGGCCAGCCGCGCGAACGAATGGCAGGAGATATCCATGGCGCGCAGGAAGCCGTCCACGCTGCTGTCCGTGACACGCCCGTGCAGGTCGGCCAGGGGCGCCCAGGCGATGGAATGGATGACGAAATCGAGACCGCCCAGGCGAGCCACCGCGGCGTGCACCAGTTGCGCCAGCGCACCGTCCTGCTGCACGTCGCAGGTCAGCAGGGGGATGTTCAGGCTGTGGGCAGGCGGGCGGGCGTAGGGCAGGGCGCGTTCGTCCGCGCACGATAGCACCAGGCTGGCGCCCAGCGCCTGGGTACTGCAGGCGCAGCCATACGCGATGCTGTGCGCATTGGCCAGGCCGAGGATCAGGCCGCGCTTGCCCTGCAGGGAAAATGGCGTGCCGGACATGGCGGAAGTGGCCGGCATATGTGCCGCCTAGTGCGACATCAGCACGGGCAAGGTCATGGCGCGCAGCAGGGTGCGCGTGACGCCGCCCAGCAGGATTTCGTTCCAGCGCGCATGGCCATACGCTCCCATGACGAACAGGTCGGCCTGCAGATTTGCCGCCAGGGACAGCAATGCCTCGCCCACCGGCTGCTCGGGCGAGGTGGTTTGCCGCTGCACTGCCACCTGGATGCCGTGGCGCGCCAGGTACAGCGCGATGTCGGCGCCGGGCTGGGCGCCGTGCACGCCATGTTCGCGCTCCGGATTGAAGACGGCGACGGTGACGAGCTTGCTGGCGCGCAGCAGCGGCAGCGCATCGCCGATGGCGCGCGTGGCGGCGCGGCTGCCGTCCCAGGCCACCAACGCATGCCGGTCCAGGTGGGCAAAAGTGCCGATGTGCGGCAGGATCAGCACGGGCCGGCCCGCCTGCAGCGCGACTTGTTCGGGCAGCGGCGCAGGCTGCTGCGCCATGCCGCTGTCCGGCTTGCTCTGGCTGAGCACGACCAGGTCGGCATAGCGCGCCTGCAGTGCCAGGTTCGCCGCAGCCTCCTGCTCGCCCAGACGGGTTTCATACGAGACGTCGATGCCGCGCGCCTGCGTCTCGAAGCGTTCCAGCGCTTCCTGCGCGGGGCGCCTGGCCTCGGGTGGACCCGGTGGCGCAGTCGCGGCGCCGACCAGATGGGCCTGCTGGCCCTGGGCGACCAGCCCTGCCAGCGCGATGCGCTCGCGCGCTTGCGGCGCGCCGTCCACGTGCACCACGATCGTCTTGTACATGGCTGCTCCCTTCCAATGAATGACTGCCAGCGTAGCAAGGCGCCCGCCCCCCGCATCTGATCTACATCATGTGTGCGGCGATTGGCGGGACAATCATTGGGCGCTCGGGGCCGGGCGCAGGGTGCGCTGCGGCGGCAATTCATGTTAGCCTTGCGCCAGCCGTATGCCCTGATGTAGGCATGCCCTTGACAGGAGGACGACCATGCCCCCTCAGCGCCCGCAGTCCAGCGGATGGACGACCGCCGAGGCGGCGGCGCGCCTTGCCGCCGATGGTGCGAACGAACTGCCGGCGGCGCGCCCGCTGGGGTACTGGCGCCTGCTGGCCGAGATCGTCCGCGAGCCGATGTTCTTGCTGCTGCTGGCCTGCGGTGCCATCTACATGCTGCTGGGCGACCGCCAGGAAGCGGCCATGCTGCTGGGCTTCGTGGTGCTCGTGATCGGCATCAGCTATGTCCAGCGGCAGCGCACGGAACGTTCGCTGTCCGCCTTGCGCGACCTGTCCAGCCCGCGCGCGCTGGTGATCCGCGACGGCCGCCAGGTGCGCATCGCCGGGCGCGAACTGGTGCGCGGCGACCTGGTCCTGCTGGCCGAAGGCGACCGTGTGCCGGCCGACATCGCCCTGCTGAGGGCGTCGAACCTGATGGCCGATGAATCGATGCTGACGGGCGAGTCGGTGCCGGTCATGAAGCTGGTGCCGGGCTGCGTGTACGCGGGTACCCTGATCACGCAGGGCACGGCCAGCGGCAGCGTGACGGCCACCGGCCAGCACAGCGCGTTGGGCCGCATCGGCGCCGCGCTGGCCGCGCAGGGCGGGGAGCTGACGCCGGTTCAGCAGGAAACCCGGCGCGTCGTGCGCGCTGTCGCCATCGGCGCGCTGGGCCTGGCGGTGGCGCTCGGCCTGGCCTACTGGTGGCTGCGCGGTGACGCGCTGCGCGGTTTGCTGGCCGGGCTGACCCTGGCCATGGCCCTGCTGCCCGAGGAATTGCCGGTGATCCTGACGCTGTTCCTGGGACTGGGCGCCTGGCGCCTGGGGCGCGAGCACGTGCTGGCGCGCAGCATGCCGGCCATCGAACTGCTGGGGGCGACGACGGTGCTGTGCGTCGACAAGACGGGCACCCTGACCAGCAACCGCATGCAGCTGCGCAGGCTGTGGACGGAGGAGGCCGCGTACGCGTGCGGCCAGGCGCCGGAACCGCCCTTGCCGGAAGCGCTGCACGGCCTGCTCGAATATGCCGTGCTGGCCAGCCACCGGCAGGCCTTCGATCCCATGGAGGCGGCCATCGGCACGGCCGGCGCGCGCCTGCTGGCGAACACGGAACACCTGCATGGCGACTGGATGCTGATCGACGATTATCCGCTGTCGCGCCAGATGCTGGCCATGTCGCGCGTGTGGCGCTCGCCCAGCCGGCAAGACTACGTGATCGCCGCCAAGGGCGCGCCGGAAGCCATCATGGACCTGTGCCACCTGGCGCCCGCGCACGGCGCGCGCCTCGTGGCGCAGGTGGCGGCCATGGCGGCCAGCGGCTTGCGCGTGATCGGCGTCGCCTGTGCCGCCTTCGCCGCGCCGCCCCTGCCGTCGGACCAGCATGATTTCGATTTTGCCTTTCTCGGCCTGCTGGCGCTGGAAGACCCCGTGCGCCCCGAAGTGCCGGCGGCGGTGGCGCAGTGCCGCGAGGCCGGCCTGCGCGTGGTGATGATCACGGGCGACCATCCTGCCACGGCGCTGTCGATCGCGCGCCAGGCCGGCATCCCCACGCAGGGCGCGCCACTGACGGGCGGCCAGCTCGACGGCATGGACGATGCCGCGCTGCAGGAGCGCCTGGCCGGGGCGAGCGTGTGTTGCCGCATCGCGCCTGCGCAAAAGCTGCGCCTGGTACGGGCCTTACGCGCGCGCGGCGACATCGTTGCCATGACGGGCGACGGCGTCAACGATGCGCCTGCCTTGAAAGCGGCGCATATCGGCGTGGCCATGGGGGCGCGCGGCACGGACGTGGCGCGCGAGGCGGCCGCGCTGGTCTTGCTCAAGGATGATTTTTCCTCGCTGCTGGCGGCCGTGCGGCACGGGCGTCGCCTGTTCGCCAACCTGCGCAAGGCCATTGTCTTCATCGTCGCCGTGCACGTGCCAATCGCGGGCCTGTCGATCCTGCCTGTGCTGCTGGGCTGGCCCCTGCTGCTGTTGCCGGTTCACATTTTGTTTCTGCAACTGATCATCGATCCAGCCTGTTCCATCGTCTTCGAGGCCGAGCCGATGGAAGCGGGCGCCATGCGCCAGCCACCGCGAACGCCGGGACAGCGGCTGTTCGACGGCGCTATCTTGCTGCGGGGCTTGCTGCAGGGCGCCGGCCTGCTGGCGCTGCTGCTTGTTCTGTTCTGGCATGCGCGGCTATCGGGCCAGTCCGACGAGGCGGCACGCGCCGCCGTTTTCATCGCACTGACCCTGTCTAACCTGGCCCTGATCCATGCCAACCGCCGTGTGGGGAACAGGGACGGGGAGCCGCCGGGCGGCACGAACCCGTATGCGGGCTGGAGCGCCGCCGCGGCCGTGTCGCTGCTGCTGGTGGTGCTGGGTGTGCCAGGGTTGCGGCAGATGTTTGCCTTTGCCGTTCCCGCTGCGGGGCCGCTGCTGCTGTGCTGCCTGGTGGCGGCGGCGACCCTGGCATGGTGCGCCGTGCTGCGGCGGGCCAGCTTGCCCTCTGGCGCCCGCTGACGGGCGGCCAGCACGCTAGCACGCTTATGCGCGCCCGGGCGGCCGACGCCGTTGCCAGGCCAGCGCCGCCATTCCCAGGCCCAGCAAGGCCAGCGTGCCCGGTTCAGGCACCTGTAAAATCAGTAGCGGAACCTGGTCCAGCGCCACCGGAATCAGATTGCCTCCCGCATCGGCCAGCAGGATGTCATCGGCGAACAGGATGGTGTTGGCAGGCGCCGGCTTGGGCGGTACCAGGACGTGGAAGGCGAGTGTGGCGAGCCGGAAACTATCGCCCTGCAGCTGGTCCAGCGTCAGGGCGTCCAGCAGCGACATTTCGTCCAGGCGCAACAGGCCAGGCGTGCTGGCGTCCGCGAACGCCAGGGCCTCGGCGCCGCCGGCCGTCTGGCCCAGCGCCGTGCCCCAGCCCGATGGCGCGCCGGGCAGGAAGGACAGCAGGGTCGGATCGTAATACAGGTCCAGGTGAAAGACGCCCAGCTCGGTGTTCAGGCCGCCGGACTGCAGACCGGCGATGTTCAGGTCAAGCACCAGCAGGCCGCCCGGCGAGATCTGGTAGCCGCCGCGTGGCACCAGGGACATCTGCAGGGCCTGGGCCAGTGGCGTCCAGCTCAGGCACGCCAGCCATAACATTGCTGCAATACATAGCTTCTTCATGATGAGTCTCCCGTGAATTGAGGAAGCCGGTCACGTACGGCCGGCGGGAAAGTGCCGGCCTAATTGCACAAAGGGTGGCTGCAATTGGCCACCAGCTTGCGTACGTCGAGCGCGGTGATCCGGCCGTCACGGTCGAGGTCGCGCGGATCGTTCGGGCCCGATGCCAGGGTGTTCAGGCCCAGTAGCAGAATGTTCACGTCGGCGCGGTCGACCGCGCCGTCGTTGTTCAAGTCGCCAGGCGCGGCGCTGACGCTGGTGTAGGTGACGCTCAGCTCCGAGTAATCGACCATGGTGCCGTCCGTCGCCAGGACGTCCAGACGCTGGTCGCTGACCAGCATGGGCAAGAGGCTGACCACCTGGTCGGGCTGTCCGGTCACGATAGGGGAAGCGACATTGCGCAGCGGCGTCTTCGCCAGGTTCCAGATCAGGTCGTAGATGGCACCCGCTTGCGGGGGAAAGCCCAGCACATCGTGCAGGGCAATCACCCTGCTGGCTTGCCCCTCGTCGGAGACATTGCTCTGATTAAACAGGATGATGTCGTTATCGACTACGGCGCCTGTCATCTTGATGTGCAATTTGACGGTGGCCGAGGTGATGATGGCGCCTTCCGGCACGCTGACCTCATGTGTCAGCCCCACGGACCGGTTATGCGCTGGCTGGTCGAGGTCGACGGCGGGTTCCGCCGCGAGCTTGCCCAGCATGTCGAGCACGTGCTGCGACCTGGGTGCCGTGTCTGCCAGGTCGCCGGGATGGAAATCATCCTTGTCGCCGACCAGGCTGATCTGTGCCGGCGCCCGTTGCACCAGTACCTGTTCTGGTGATGCATTGATGTTGTAGCTGTCAAAAAATACCCAGTGATACACCCCATTGTCGGTCGCCCGGATATCGATCTGGTTGTCGCCCAGCCGCAGTGCTGGCGTCATGTCGATCGCCACGGCCGCTGGCTGACCATTGGGCATCATATGTGCAGATAACTGGTAAGTGCCGACTGGAATGCCATTGACCGTCAGGGTCATCTCGTCGTCCGCAGCCACCAGCGCGACGATTTGCGGTTTCATCCCATTTTCCGGCTCCAGGTGGAGCTGGTGGCGGAAATACGCAGTGCTCGGCGGGCTGCCGGCTTCGGGAACGCCCGGGCCGGGCCAGTACCACATCAGCTTGGCATGTATCCCCAGCGCATTCAGGAAGGGATTGGGCATTGTGTGTGGATTGGGATAGGGCCCATAGGCGGGGATCCAGCCGTTGACGCCATTGGAGCTGGCCAGCCAGCCGTTGCCGGCGCCGCTCAGCAGGTCGGTGCGGGACGATGCCGCGTCAGCGGACGGTGCCGCCATCAGTAGGCTGGCGGCGGCCAGCGCGGCGGCGCCGTAGTAGCCGCAGCGCGCGCATGCCAACGCAATTGTTCGAGAAAAGGTGTTCATGACGTCCTCTTTCAAAGTGCTGCGAGTAGGGGAAAGACAGGCCTCGCAGGCAGGTCTTGTCTGCAGCATGTGTCAGAGCAAGAACAGGGCCAAGAGGCGCAAGTTCTTGATTCATAAAGAGCATTAAGGTGGGGGGAGCAGCAGTTGCTGTGGCGGCTGTCAAATTCTTCGACAGACCAGGCAGCCTATTTCCGACACGTTGGTTCTGACATTCGAGCTCCAGTCGGAACTGACTGTTGCTACCTGGATGGTAAATGCATTCAGGCAATAACGAGGAGCATCACTGGCGCGCACATCAAAAAAATACACCCATAGCTGTTCGTTTGCTGGCAGGATTGCCCCTCTCAGTTTGACCCTCCCGCCACACCCTCGCGAACGCTGCGACCCTGTCGTAAGACCCCTCGAACCCCAATTCCTTCAAGTCCTCATGGATCTGCTTCAGCGTGCGCCGATGTTTGCGTGATTGCGCTGCCTCGGTCTTCAGGAGCGCAGAAAGCTGGAACGCGTATTTGTCGATGGCGCGGGTAGAGCGCCGCTCAGAGTAGGCTGGCTCAATGGTTTCCGATCGCAGATAGCGTGGGACGGTGTTTCTAGAGATACCTAATCGCCTGGCGATCTCTCTCAATGGGACCTGGTCGCGAATGTGCCAGCGTCGAATAATGCCTAGTAATGCCACGTCGATCACTCCAATTCCCCACTCAATGTCATGAGCAGGATTGTGTCTTATACGTGGGTCAGTTTCGTGTGCAAATTATGCGGTGAAGTGGGTCAGATTTCGCTGCAAATCAACATTCATCTACTGTAATTGAACCAGCAATCCATTTAACGCACCTTGCGCCAAGGGGTTCAGTCCCGGCGAACGCCGATCGATTTCGTTGACTGGATCCGCGGCCTACCGCACCTTCCGGCAGACGGAAGTTCCGTTCAAGGCGCCGTCGAATTTTCGCCAGATGCAGGCAAGGCCGACCTCGCTGCGGACTCAGCGCAAGGCAGTTTTTTTTTGTGCATGGCTTCGAGGCCTTGATGCACGAGGTCCAGCAATTCCATTTCTACGGTACTGCCGTTTTGCATGGCCAGTCGCTTCACGACGAAGGCAAGCGCGGGGGAGAGTTCCAGGAATTTCACGATCAACCTCCCTCCTGCCGGCACTGGCGGGTCGATTTGTGTCCCTCTGGCGATGGGCAATGTCCCATGCACAAGCCAGGCGGTGCTGACGCCGAGGGCCGCGGCAATTCTATCTGCCGCTTCCGGCCGTGGTTTGGCCTTGCCTGATTCGTAGCGATACAGTTGCGTGGGATTGATGCCCGCCAGTTCGGCAAGCAGCACTTGAGAGATACGAAGATTCTCGCGGCAGCTTTTGAGGCGCTCAGAAACATGGGTGTTGCCAGACATATATATTGCCTTTCAATCTACAACGTTCATGAATGACCGGCTGTGACGCAGCTGTCTCCACAGTGATGAAAGGAACGAGAGCGTCTTGCTAGCCACAGCTTGGTCAACAGCAGTGATTTTACTGCCAGGGAGCGGCCTGGCGGCCTCCCTTGTTTCGTATTCCTTCCGGTCGGCACGGCCAATGTCGAGATCGTGTACGAGTGCCGGAGCTGACCCTGCCCCGTGGGAGCTGACCCTGCCACGTGCAGGGGAGGGCGTGGGGCGCAGTTGAGCTTGTCAAGAGGCGGCCTGCGTTGCATGAGCTACCTTGCTTGACCTCGCTCTCAGGTCCTGGATGTCAGCGCTCAGGATGGATGAAATACTGACGAATACGGTTTTTCTTGCGGAAGCATGTGCTTTGCTTCCTCAAACTTTTCTTGGGCGAGCAACGCATGGATTGCGTGGGCCAGCGGCGTCACATCCACCACCCTGGTTATCCATTGATGTACGTAAAGTTCTACCGCCTTTTTGCTGAGGCCGATCTGAATGGCTCTGTGAGCTTGCGGCCGCAACAGCAGATCCCGCTCCGGGTCCCATTGGATGCGCACGGGCGATGCCTCTTTCTTCGCCGACCATTCGTCCTTGCTCATGGATGCATCCGCGTGGCTCAGGCAACCGTGCTCCAGTGCCCACTCAAATCCCGCTCTGCTGATATCGATCGCCAGTATGCGTTGCTGACCAGCGTCTTTGAATCCCCAGCCCGCACGATACATCATCCACAAGAAAGACGGTTTAATCCAGGTCATGCGTTCCATCTTGAATGGGGGCGAAGTAAATGTGCCGTTCGTTAATGCTCCATCCGCGATCGCATCCGGATAGGCTTGATAGACACGGATGGTCGATTCGTCGTAGGTGGCCCTGATCTGACGTTCAGGGATGGCTGATGTTGGGTGCTGATCATCTTGCATTGTTACCTTGGTTGAAGCCAGGATGAATCCCGGCGAGTTTGAACATGGTGCTGACCGTGCCACCCGACTCCTGTGCGTGGCCTAAGCAATCCTTCTGCCAGCCATCCGTCGCCGGTGGATAGGCCATGCCGGTGGACTCACGAGGAGGGTGGCAAGGTGGATGGCCTGACTGGCGAAAGTGGGGCGTGGTCAGCTTCGTAAATCTTACACGACCTTGGCCTTGTCCCGCTGCATGCGCAGGGTGCGTAGCTTGCCGATCAAGACGGTGGGAAGGCTGGGGGCATTCTGACGCGATCTTGGTTAATACGGTACGCATCACCATCGCCTGCCCACCTGTTTTACTAGTGGTAATGTGATAGTTGAATGGCAGTTACCAAAGACATAAAGTTCTCAAGAAATAAATAAAATTGCCATGCGGAAATAATTATTTTATAATCTACTTGAGAAAATAATTACGTAAGGCAACTATGCACCTGCGCTTGACGCCATGGTGCGGTGTATTTTTGTTTAGCGGCACCCTGTGTGCCGCCGTGTCCGCGCAGACCCGTCCTGACATTGCGCCGCCCCTTCCCATTCCGCCTGGCAGCAGCCAGCGCGACGATGCCAGCCAAGAACTGATACGCCAGCAAGAACGCGAGCGCCTCCTGCGCCAGCAGCAGGAACGCACGCCCGACGTGCGCCTGC
>NZ_WFLL01000074.1:0-18912 GCF_009208755.1 Janthinobacterium sp. FT14W
TGGCCGACGCGGCCACGGCGCGCTGGGCCGTCCTGCGCGACGCGCCGGCCGCCCAGGCCCGCTGGGGCAGCCGCTTCCAGGGCGACAGCGCCAGCAGCAAGCTGCCCGCGCCGCTGGCCACCTGGGTGCATGACTTCCGCGGCTTGCTCGCGCATACCTCGCGCGACCTGGGCACGGCCGCCGGCCACTACATGCAAAGCTACGAGGCGGCGCTGGAAAGCGGCCAGCTGCGCGGCGCGATCACGGCCGCCATCAATATCGGCGACTGTTTCGCCAGTCTCAACGACAACGAATCGGCCCTCGAATGGATGCAGTGCGCGCTGGACCTGGCACGCCCCACGGGCTGGCCGCGCAGCATCGGCGCCTGCCAGACGCATACGGCCGAAACCATGCGCAAGCTGGGGCGCCTGGCCGACGCCGAAGACCTGCTGCGCGAAGCGCTGCACGTCCTGGCGCCCGTGTCCGGTGCGCGCACCTACGCCAACGCCCTGTTCCACCTGGGCGAGCTGAGCCTGGACAAGGGCGACTACGACACGGCGCTCGACGCCTTCAGCCGGCTGGCGCAGCGGGCCGAAGCGCTGGGCCAGGCCGATTTCCGCAGCATGGCGCAGCGCGGCAGCGCCCACGCGCTGTCCTACCTGGACCGTCCCGATGAAGCCGTGCAGGCGGCCGAACGGGCTTGCCAGCTGGCCACGGCGCAGGGCGACGCCATGCACCAGGTGGCGGCGCTGCGCGTCCTGTCGATGCTGCATGCGCGCCACGAGTTGCCGGCGCCAGCCGGCATGCTGGAACGCAATCCCGCCCTGCATTTCCTGCACCAGGCGCTGCAGGTGGCCGCTTCCATCGAAGGCTATTCGCCGCCCGGCGAACTGCTCGATGCGCTGGCGCGCGAATACGCGCATGCGGGCGACTATGCGCGCGCCTACGATATCGCCCTCGATGCGGGCATGGCGCGCGAAAAAAGCCACACCCAGCAGGCCAGCAACCGCGCCACGGCCATGCAGGTCTACCACCAGACGGAACATGCGCGCTCGGAAGGCTATCATCACCGCGAACTGGCCGCCTCCGAAGCGCGCCGCGCCGAAGTATTGCAACAGACCAGCGACACCCTGGAACGGCTGTCGGCCATCGGCCAGGAAATCACCACCCACCTGGACGCCAGCGCCGTGTTCCAGGTGCTGGACCGCCACGTGCATGCCTTGTTGCCAGTCAACACCTTCGCCGTCTACATGCTCGATCCGGCCGGCACGGCGCTGCGCCGCGCGCACGGCATGGAAGCGGGCCGTCCCCTGCCCGACAACGCCATTCCACTGAACAATCCACGCGCCTACTCCGTGCGCTGCCTGCTGGGCCGGCGCGAAGTGTATATCGCGCAAGTCCCCCCGCGGCGCCACGCCTACACGGTGCCCGGCACCCTGCATAACCAGAGCGTGCTGTACGTGCCGCTGATGGTGGGCGAACGCGTGCTGGGCGTGATGACGGTGCAGGCCTGCCATGCGAATGCCTACGGCGAACGGGAGCGGCTGATCTTCCGCACCCTGTGCGCGTATGGCGCCATCGCGCTCGACAATGCCAGCGCCTACCGGCAGTTGCAAGATGCCCAGGCGCAACTGGTATCGCAGGAAAAACTGGCTGCGCTGGGCTCGCTGATGGCCGGCGTGGCGCATGAACTCAATACCCCGATCGGCAACAGTCTGTTAATCGCCAGCACCATGCAGCAAAAGACGGAAGACGTGGAACGCCTGATGAACGGTCCCGGCCTGCGCCGCTCCGACCTGGCCGCCTACATCGACGATGCGGGCAAGGCGTCGGCGCTGGTGATGCGCGGCCTGCACAGCGCGGCCGACCTGGTCAACAGCTTCAAGCAGGTGGCCGTCGACCGCACCACCGAACAGCGGCGCCAGTTTGACCTGCAACAAGTGAGCAATGAAATCATCGCCACCGTGATGAACCGCATCCGCAGCTCGGGCCACCGCATCGAGACGGACATCGAATTCGGCATCGCCATGGACAGCTATCCGGGCCCGTTCGGCCAGGTCATCACCAACCTGATCAACAACGCCCTGCTGCACGCCTTCGCCCCCGGGCCCAACGATGGCGGCGCCGGCACGGGCTGCATGCGCCTGTCGGCCGCGATAGCGGGCGGGCGCGTGCAGATCGTCTTCGCCGACAATGGCGGCGGCATCGCCGAACAGCATCTGTCGCGCATCTTCGACCCCTTCTTTACAACCAAGCTGGGCCAGGGGGGCAGCGGCCTGGGCCTGTCGATCAGCTACAACATCGTCACGGCCCTGCTGGGCGGCAGCATCCAGGTGGCCAGCAGCCCCGCCGGCACGCGCTTCACGCTGGACCTGCCCCTGGTGGCGCCCCAGCTGGACGGCGCTGCCACCGCCAGCATCTATTAATCGCCGCCCCGTTGCCCGGGCGCGGGCTTGCCTATACAAGTACCCGCCCGGACGGTCTTTCCAATCTAAAAGCAAAACCCTTATAATTGAACGGCTGACGTACTTGCCATTGCAATATTTTCAACATGGCAAACCGCATCGGCCCGCGCGACAGGCGTCGCGCTGGCACCGATCAACACAGCAGCGCGCCGGGCGAGGCAGTCATCAGACGAGATGTTGTACGCTGATGCAACCCGGCGGGAAAGGCACGCCGCCGGCGGCCTGCGCATCTTCAAGTGGTCATTATGTCGACAAAAAAACCGATCAAGCACTACCTCCAGTTCTCCGATTTCACGTTGGAAGAGTACGAATATGTGATCGAACGCGCCCATCTGATCAAGCGCAAGTTCAAGAATTACGAAATCTACCATCCACTGATCGACCGCACCCTGGTGATGGTCTTCGAAAAGAACTCCACGCGCACGCGCCTGTCGTTCGAGGCGGGCATGCACCAGCTGGGCGGCGCCGCCATCTACCTGAACACGCGCGATTCCCAGCTGGGCCGCGGCGAGCCGGTGGAAGACGCGGGCCAGGTCATGTCGCGCATGTGCGACATCATCATGGTGCGCACGTTCGGCCAGGAGATCATCGAGCGCTTCGCCGCCAATTCGCGCGTGCCCGTGATCAATGGCCTGACCAATGAACACCACCCGTGCCAGGTTTTTGCCGACATCTTCACCTACATCGAACACCGCGGCTCCATCGCCGGCAAGGTCGTCGCCTGGATCGGCGACGCCAACAACATGCTGTACTCGTGGCTGCAGGCAGCCGAAGTGTTCGGCTTCCACGTCAACGTGTCGACGCCGAAGGGCTACGATATCGACCTGTCGCAAGTCAAGACCGACCGCTACACCTTCTTCGCCAACCCGTCGGACGCCTGCGAAGGCGCGCACCTGGTCAACACGGACGTCTGGACCAGCATGGGCTACGAAGCGGAAAACGCGGCCCGCATCGCCGCCTTCGACGGCTGGATCGTCGATGGCGCGAAGATGGCCCGCGCCGCGCCCGACGCGCTGTTCATGCACTGCCTGCCCGCCCACCGCGGCGAGGAAGTGGCCGCCGAAGTGATCGACGGCCCGCAATCGGTGGTGTGGGACGAGGCGGAAAACCGTTTGCACGTGCAAAAAGCGCTGATCGAGTACCTGTTACTGGGTAAAATCAACTAATTCGCCAGGCATTGCAGAGCACCTGGCAGCATCGCACTACATACATCGACAACGACAACTGGAAGCAATATGAGCGACATTAAAAAAGTAGTCCTGGCCTATTCCGGCGGACTCGACACCTCCGTCATCCTGAAATGGCTGCAAGATAACTACCAGTGCGAAATCGTCACCTTCACGGCCGACCTGGGCCAGGGCGAAGAACTGGAGCCGGCGCGCGCCAAGGCCATCAAATTCGGCATCAAGCCGGAAAACATCCATATCGAAGACGTGCGCGAAGAGTTCGTGCGCGATTTCGTCTTCCCGATGTTCCGCGCCAACACCGTGTACGAAGGCGAATACCTGCTGGGCACCTCGATCGCCCGTCCGCTGATCGCCAAGCGCCTGATCGAAATCGCCAACGCCACGGGCGCCGACGCCATCTCGCACGGCGCCACCGGCAAGGGCAACGACCAGGTGCGTTTCGAACTGGGCGCCTACGCGCTGAAGCCAGGCGTGAAAATCATCGCCCCATGGCGCGAGTGGGACCTGCTGTCGCGCGAAAAACTGCTGAAATACGCGGAAGACGCCGGCATCGAAATCGACATGAAGCACAAGAACGGCGGCGCGCCGTACTCGATGGATGCCAACTTGCTGCACATCAGCTTTGAAGGCCGCCACCTGGAAAACCCCAGCGCCGAAGCGGAAGAGACCATGTGGCGCTGGACCGTCAGCCCTGAAAAGGCGCCGGACGAAGCGGAATACCTGGACATCGAATACGAAAAAGGCGATATCGTCGCCATCAACGGCGTGCGCATGTCGCCCGCCACCGTGCTGGCCGAACTGAACAAAGTTGGCGGCAAGCATGGCGTAGGCCGCCTGGACCTGGTGGAAAACCGCTACGTCGGCATGAAATCGCGCGGCTGCTATGAAACCCCGGGCGGCACTATCATGCTGAAAGCCCACCGCGCCATCGAATCGATCACCCTGGACCGCGAAGTGGCCCACCTGAAAGACGACCTGATGCCGCGCTATGCATCGATGATCTACAACGGCTACTGGTGGGCGCCCGAGCGCGTTGCCCTGCAAACCCTGATCGACCACACGCAGGAAACCGTGAACGGCTGGGTACGCATCAAGCTGTACAAGGGCAATGTCATCGTCGTCTCGCGCGATTCGAAGACGGACTCGCTGTTCGACATGAACATCGCCACCTTCGACGAAGACGGCGGCGCCTACAACCAGGCCGATGCCGGCGGCTTCATCAAGCTGAACGCCTTGCGCATGCGCATCGCCGCCATCGCCCGCGAAAAGCGGGGCCAGAAGTAATTAGCTGCCGGGAGGCACTGCCTCCCGCACCAGCCAAAAGCCGCCTCCGGGCGGCTTTTTTACGTTTGAAACGCACTCAACCGCGATTTAGCGCCCCGCAAGTCCCTGTATTGCCCCCATTTTGCTGTCCTCATGGCAAAATGCTACAGTGCAATTTAGTCGAAAACTTCCCGCTTCCGGAGCTCCCATGTTCAAAGACCTGAGTATCAAGAATAAACTGTACCTGGGCTTCGGCTCCATCGTGGCCATCATCCTGGTCCTGCTGGGCGTGGCCTACAACAGCTTTTCGCGGCTGTCGGAAGCCAATGCATGGGACCGGCACACGATGGAAGTGCTGGTCGAGATCGACAAGATTCACAATTCCATCCTGCAAATCCAGGTGGAAGCGCGCGGTTTCATCCTGACCGGCAACGAAGCCTCGCTGACGCCGGAATCGAATGAAATGGACGTGCTGAGCCAGCACACGCAAAAAGCCATCGCCATGACGGTCGATAACAAGCCCCAGTCGGAACGCTTCCGCAAGATCGACCAGCTGAGCAGCAACTGGGTCAAGGAGTGGATCACCCCCCTGATCGAAAAACGCCGCGCGCTGGGCAATGCGCCGGGCGCCACGGAAACGATGGCGCGCCTGCTGCCGCCGGCCGGCTCGCCCGGCATCGTACAGGCCAACAAACTGCTCGACGACGCTGCCGCCGAAGAAAACCGCCTGCTGGCCGAGCGTACGGCCACCTCGAGCCGCCTGCAGGAAACCATGCTGCTGACCCTGGCGCTGGGCGGCCTGCTGTGCGTGGTGCTGGCGCTGGGCATTTCCTTCATCCTGGCCAAGGCCATCCTCGGTCCGCTGAACAACCTGACGGATGCCGTCGGGCGCATCGCTGGCGGCGAACAGGGCGCGCGCGCCGCCATCATCTCGCGCGACGAGCTGGGCAAGGTGACGGAAGAATTCAACCGCATGGCGCAAACCATCCAGGACAACCAGGCCAACGAACTGGCCGCCACGAACAGCTTGCGGGCCAAGGTCGATTCCCTGCTGGAAGTGGTGTCGAAGGCGGCCTCGGGCGACCTGACGGGCAAGGTCGGCATCACGGGCAGCGACGCCATCGGCCAGTTGGGCAACGGCCTGGCGAAGATGTTTGAAAACCTGCGCAGCCTGCTCAACAATGTGCAAAAGGCCGGTATCCAGGTGACGACCTCGGCCACGGAAATCGCCGCCTCGGCGCGCCAGCAGGAAGCCACGGGCATTGAGCAAGCACAAACCAGCGTGGAAATTCTCAGCACCACCAAGGAAATCTCGGCCAACACGAGCCAGTTGCTGAAAACCATGGAAGACGCCACCGCCGTGGCCGACTACACGACGAATGCCACGGCCGAAGCGCAAAACAACCTCAAGCGCATGGATTCGACCATGCAGCACATGGTCTCGGCCACCGATTCCATCAACGCCAAGCTGGCCGCCCTGTCGGAAAAGGCCAGCAATATCAACAGCGTACTGATCACCATCACGAAAGTGGCCGACCAGACCAACATCCTGTCGCTGAACGCCGCCATCGAGGCGGAAAAAGCGGGCGAGGCGGGCCGCGGCTTTTCCGTGGTGGCGACCGAGATCCGCCGCCTGGCCGACCAGACCTCCGTCTCCACGTGGGATATCGAGCAAATGCTCAAGGAAATGCAGTCGGCCGTGTCGGCCAGCGTGATGGGCATGGATAAATTCTCGGAAGAAATTCGCCGCAGCGTGGGCGAAGTGCGGCAAGTGGCCGAGCAGCTGTCGTCCGTGATGGACCAGGTGCAGAAACTCACGCCGCAATTCGACGCCGTGCTGCAAGGCATGCAGTCGCAAGCCATCGGCGCCTCGCAGATTTCCGACACCATGATGCAGCTCAACGACGCCACCCAGCAAACGGTGGAGTCGCTGAAGGCCACCAGCGAAGCGGTGCACCAGCTGCAATACGCGGCGGGCGACCTGCAATCGAGCGTCTCGACTTTCGCCGTGACCATCTGATCCCATGAAAGTGCTGCTCTTTCACATCGGACGCGACCGCTATGGCCTGCCCCTGGCCGGCATCGTGCGCGTGCTGCCGCTGCTGGAACTCAAGCAGCTGCCGCTCACGCCGGACTACGTGGCCGGCCTGATGGACTTGCATGGCACGCCCGTGCCCGTGATCGACCTGTCGCGCCTGGCGGGACTGCCGGCCGCCGCCGCGCAGTTCGACACGCGCATCGTCATCGTCGACTACCGCGCCCCTGGCGGCACCGCGCACGTACTGGGCCTGATGGCCTCGCAGGTGCGCGGCATCGCCGACATCGATGCGGACAAGCTCGACGACAGCGGCGTGGCCACGGCGCCCTTCCTGGGCCAGGTGGCCAGCGATGCCGACGGCATCGTGCAGCTGGTCGAACTGGAGCACCTGCTGCCACCGGACGTGCGCGCGCTGCTGTTCCAAGACGCGGGCGCGGCATGACGGCACAATCGCTGCTGCGCCGCGCGACCGGCCTGTCCGTCTCCAAGTCCGTGGCCGAGCGGGCCGTCGGCCAGCGCATGGAGCAGACCGGCTTTGCCGACAGCGCAGCCTATCTGCAGGCGCTCACGCCGGCCGAAATGACGCAGCTGATCGAACTGGTGGTGGTGCCCGAATCGTGGCTGTTCCGCGATCCGCAGGCGTTTTACGCCACCGTCGAACTGGTGCAGGAACGCTGGGCGCGGGGGCGCGCCACGCGCATCCTGTCGATTCCGTGCGCGGGCGGCGAGGAACCGTATTCGATGGCCATGGCGCTGCGCGACGGCGGCGTGCCGAAACAGGCGTTCAGCATCGACGCGTACGACCTGAGCCCCGGCTGCATCGAGCGGGCGCAGGCAGGCATCTATGGCCGCAACGCCTTCCGCGCGCAGGACGTGGCCTTCCGCGAGCGTTATTTCACGCACGTGGCCGACGACGCCTACCGCATCATCGACGCCCTGCGCGAACAGGTGACCTTCAGGCAGGGCAACCTGCTGCAGTTCGACACCGCCACCTACAGCCGCCATTACGACGTCATCTTCTGCCGCAACCTGCTGATCTATTTCGACAAGCCCACCACGCGCGCGGCCATCCACAACCTGTCCGCCCTGCTGGCCGACGACGGCATGCTGCTGGCCGGCTATGCGGAAGTGCCGTCGTTCTGCCAGAATGGCTTTGCGCCGCTGCAGTTCCGCCAGGCCTTCGCGCTGAAGAAGGAAACGACGGCGCCGGCAGCAGCCCTCCAGGTGGCGCCGCTGCCTGCCTTGCGCAGCGTGCCGCCTGCGCCAAAACGCCTGGCAGTTCCAGCTCCGCCTCCAGCGCCCGCCGCACCGGCGGCGCAGCGCACGCGCCCCGTGTCCGTGCCATCGTCCCCGCCGGCACCGGCGGCGCCCGCCGATTTGCTGGCCGAGGCGCGCCTGCTGGCCGACCGCGGCCAGCTGCGCGAGGCCGGCGAAAAATGCCACGCCCACCTGGCCCGCGCACCGGAGGCGGCGGAAGCGTATTTCATGCTGGGCATTATCAATGAACTGGCCGGCAAGATGGACCTGGCCGACGACTACTGGCGCCGCTGCATCTACCTGCAGCCGGACCACTACGAGGCGCTGTGCCACCTGTCGCTGCTGGCCGAACGCAATGGCAACCATACGGCCGCCGCCACCCTGAAGGCGCGCGCGGCGCGCATCTACCAGCGCCGCCAGGCGTCCAACTAAGGGGCAAGCAGCATGACAAACCGCATCGCCACCGAGTCCCCCGCCGCCATCGACGACTGCTGGAACCATATCGGCGTGGTCGGCGACCAGAGCTGCCCCAAGCTGCCCGCCAACGTGCACTGCCGCAACTGCGACGTGTATGCGGGCGCCGCCCAGCGCAACCTGCAGCGTCCCGTGGACGAGCACTACCAGCGCGACTGGGCCAGCCACTTCCGCCAGATCGATGCGGGCGGCGAAGTGCGCGACAGTTCGGCGCTGGTGTTCCGCATCGGCCGCGAATGGCTGGCGCTGCCCACGCGCGTGTTCGACTCCGTGGCGCCGCAGGCCAAGCCGCACGTGCTGCCGCACCGGGGCGGACGCGGCCTGGCGGGCATCGTCAATATCGGCGGCAAGCTGTATCCGTGCATGTCGCTGGCCAGCCTGCTGGGCATCGACGAACAGGGCGCGCCGCCCGCCAAGGGCCGCCACGCGTTCGCGCGCCTGCTGCTGATGCGCTGGGAAGAACAGGCCTACGCCCTGCCCGTGGCCGACCTGCATGGCATCGTGCGCTATGCCTCAAGCACCGTGCAAGCGCCCGCGGCCACCATCAACAAGGGCCTGTCGCGCTTTCTGTCGGGCGTGATCACCGAGGGCGACATGCGCATCGGCTGCCTGGACACGGCGCTGATCGGCTTTCAACTTGCGAGACTATTACGATGAGCCAGGACCAGCACGGCGACCTCAGTGCCTTTTCCATGCTGGACCTGTTCCGCATGGAAGCGGACAGCCAGACCCAGATTCTCACCGATGGCTTGCTGGCCATGGAGCGCCATGCGGGCGACGCGGCCGCCGTCGAGGCGATGATGCGCGCGGCGCACTCGATCAAGGGCGCCGCCGCCATCGTCGGCCTGCAAGTGGTGGTGCGGCTGGCGCACGGCATGGAAGACAGCTTTGTCGCCGCCCAGCACGGCCGCCTGAAACTCACGCCGGAGCGGGTCGACGTGCTGCTGTCGGGCGTCGACCTGATCGTGCAGCTGTCGCGCCTCGACGATGCGGGCGCCGAAGCGTGGCTGGCCGCCAACGCGGCACAGATCGACCAGACCCTGAACGCCATCGCCGGCATTGCCGAGCTGCCCGAATTGCCGGCCCTGCCTTCGCTGCCTTCACCCTCGCCTTCACCAGCGCCATCCCCCTTGCCGCCGGAGAGCACCGACGCCGCCGAAGCGCAAGCCCCCGTGGCCAGCGGCCTGGCGGGCGAGGAAGTGGAGTCGTCCGCGGCTGCGGCCGCGCCGCGCGCCGGCGCCAAGGCGCCGGCACAGAATTTCGACAAGCTGCTGTCGCTGGCCAGCGAGTCGCGCATCAATGCGCACCAGATGCACCCCTTCGTCGGCGCGCTGCAGCGCTTCAAGCGCAACCAGAGCAGCCTGTTTTCCGCCATCGAGCACCTACACGAAGCCATTGCCCGTTCGGCCGACCCGGGCCTGATGGAAAAATCCCTGCTGGCGCTGCACAAGACGCAGCCCCTGAAACAGTTCATGCTCGAGCACATCGCCGACATCGAGACCTATGAACGGCGCTTGCTGGCCGTCTCGCAAGGCATGGTCGACGAAGTGCTGGCCCTGCGCATGCGCCCTTTCCGCGACGGCATCCACGCGTTTCCCCGCATGGTGCGCGACCTGGCGCGCAGCCTGGGCAAGGAAGTGCAGCTGGAGATCGACGGCGAAGACACCCTGGTCGACCGCGACATCCTGGCAAAGATCGAAAGCCCGCTGAACCACATGCTGAGAAATGCCATCGACCACGGCATGGAAGGCCCGTACGAACGCATCGAAGCGGGCAAGGAAGCGCTGGGCACGATACGCATGGAAGCGCGCCACCGCGCCGGCATGCTGAGCATCGAGATCAGCGACGACGGGCGCGGCGTCGACCTGGAAAAGATCCGCCAGTCCGTCATCGAGCGCAAGATGGCCAGTCCCGCCATGGCCGCCGCGCTGTCGCCGGGCGAACTGCTGGAATTCCTGTTCCTGCCCGCCTTCAGCCTGAAGGCCACGGCCAACCAGCTGTCCGGACGCGGCGTGGGCCTCGATATCGTGCACGAGACGATACGCCAGCAAAACGGCACGGTGCGCCTGGAATCGGAACCGGGTCGGGGTTTCCGCGCCCTGGTTACCCTGCCGCTGACGCAATCGATCGTGCGCGCGCTGGTGATCGATGTCCACGGCGAAGCCTACGCCATCCCCATCGTCAAGGTGGAAAGCGTGGTGCGCGTGCCGCAGGCGGCCATCCATACCCTGGAAAACAAGCAGTTCTTCGAACTCAAGGGAGAGCACCTGGGCCTGGTGTCGGCGGCGCAGGTGCTGGAACTGGGCGAGGCGGCCAGCAGCGCCGACGATCTGCCCGTGGTGGTGATCGGGCGTGGCAAGCAAAGCTATGCGCTGGTGGTCGACGCCATCCGCGGCGAGCAAAGCCTGGCCGTGCAGGCCATCGACCCCATTTTCGGCAAGATGCGCGACATTTCCGCCGCCGCCCTGCTGGACGACGGCGAGCCGGTGCTGATCCTCGACGTGCCCGACCTGCTGCTGTCGATCGACAAGCTGCTGCACGAGGGCGGCCTGCACCAGCTGGCGCAGGCGGGCCATGCGCAGCAGCGCCGCGCCAAGCGCATCCTGGTGGTCGACGATTCGCTGACGGTGCGCGAGATGGAACGCAAGCTGCTGCTGGCGCGCGGTTTCGAAGTCGACGTGGCCATCGACGGCATCGACGGCTGGAACGTGGTGCGCAGCGGCGACTACGACCTGGTGATCACCGACGTGGACATGCCGCGCATGGATGGCATCGAACTGGTCTCGCTGATCAAGAAGGACCTGCACCTGCACAAGCTGCCGGTGATGATCGTCTCGTACAAGGACCGCCCGGAGGACCGCGCGCGCGGCCTGTCCGCCGGCGCAGACTATTATCTGACCAAGGGCAGCTTCCACGACGAGACCTTGCTCGACGCGGTGGCCGACCTGATAGGAGATGCCCGTTTATGAATTGCGCTTCATGAAAATTGCCATTGCCAACGATGTCGCCATGGCCGCCGAGGCCCTGCGCCGGGTGGTGGCCAGCACGCAGGAACACCAGGTACTGTGGATTGCCCGCACGGGACTCGAAGCGGTGCGCATGTGCGAGGGCAACCGCCCCGACCTGATCCTGATGGACCTGAACATGCCGGAGATGGATGGCGTCGAGGCGACGCGCCTGATCATGGAGCAAAGCCCGTGCGCCATCCTGGTGGTCACGGGCCGCCCGCAAGACAATGTCAACCAGGTTTTCCGCGCACTGGGTGCTGGCGCGCTCGACGTCACGGCCACGCCCGTGCTGCAGGGGCAAGTGGGCGGCGACAGCGAGCTGCTGGCCAAGATCAAGACCATCGGCAAGCTGATACGCCACAGCGCCGAAGCGCCGCCGCCGCGCCAGGCGAACGGCAATGGCGGCGAACGCAGCGACGGGCAAGCCACCACGCTGGTGGCCATCGGCGCCTCGACGGGCGGCCCGTCGGCCGTGGCCAAGGTGCTGTCCGGCTGGACGGCGCCGCCCGGCTGCGCCATCGTGGTGGTGCAGCATATCGATGAAACCTTCGCCTCGCATTTTGCCAAATGGCTGGACGACCAACTGGACATGCCCGTGCGCGTGATCGCCGACGGCGACGAGCTGGTGGCCGGCACGGTGCTGATTGCCAAGACCAACGATCACTTGCTTCTAGATCAAAATTATCGTTTGAGTTACGATGCAGCACCACGCGAGTATGTTTACCGCCCTTCCGTCGATGTCTTCTTCAACTGCGTGGCGCAGCACTGGCGTGGCGACGCCATCGGTGTGTTGCTCACAGGAATGGGCCGCGATGGCGGCGACGGCTTGCTGGCCATGCGGCGCGCGGGCAAGACGACGATTGCGCAAGACCAGGCCAGCAGCGCCGTGTATGGCATGCCGCGAGCGGCGGCCGAACTCGATGCGGCGCAGCAAATCCTGCCCTTGGATAGAATAGGCGCCAACCTGCGCAGCCGCCTGGGCGCCAAACTCAACAATTGGTGGGAGCCCTCCCCTAACATCTGAAAAGAATGCAATGCCAGAATTTTCCTCCAGTTTCACCCAGCATGAGCCCGCACTGACCGAATTCAAGGTCAGCGTGCTGCTGGTGGACGACCAGTTGATCATTGCTGAGGCAATCCGGCGCATGCTGAGCGACCAGCAGGACATCGAATTTCATTACGTGACGGACGCCACGCAGGCGCTGGACACGGCGCTGCGGTTGCAACCGACCGTCATCCTGCAGGACCTGGTGCTGCCGGGCATAGATGGCTTCGCCCTGATCAAGCTGTACCGCGAAAACGAAGCGCTGGCGCACGTGCCCGTGATCGTGCTGTCGGCCAAGGATGACCCGAAACTGAAGGCCCACAGCTTTTCCGTCGGCGCCAACGATTACGTGGTGAAACTGCCGGACCGCCTGGAACTGCTGGCGCGCATACGCTACCATTCCAACGCGCACATCAGCCGTTTGCAGCGCGACCAGGCATTTCGTTTCCTGCGTGAAAGCCAGAAAAACCTGGCCGATGCGAATATTGAACTGCAGAAACTGGCTGCCCTCGATGGCTTGACGGGCATCGCCAACCGTCGCCGCTTCGATGAAACCTTGCAATTCGAATGGCAGCGGGGCCAGCGCGACAAGACGCCGCTGAGCCTGCTCTTTTGCGATATCGATCATTTCAAGAGCTACAACGACCACTTCGGCCATTTGCCGGGTGACCTGTGCCTGAAAAAAGTGGCCGCCGTGCTGACGGAACATTTGAAGCGCCCGGCCGACCTGGCGGCCCGCTATGGCGGCGAGGAATTCGCCCTGATCCTGCCGGAAACGGAGGCCGCGGGAGCCCTGCTGATCGCCGAAGCGTGCCGGCGCCACCTGGAAGGTTTGCAGATCGAAAACCCGGCGGCAGCCACCGGCATCGTCACCATCTCGATCGGCGTGGCCACCATCGTGCCTTCGCCGGACTCGACGGTCGAGCAACTGATCAACCGCGCCGACCAGGCCCTGTACGCGGCCAAGCGCGGCGGACGCAACAGCGTGCTGAACGCCGATGACGTCGAGGACTGATTTTTAACAGCAAGGAAAGTGAAGCATGAGCACACAACTGGACAATGTCAGCGTCGTCAAGAAATCGAATATCTACTTTGACGGCAAGTGCGTCTCGCACAACGTCATCCTGGCCGATGGCACGAAGAAAAGCGTGGGCGTGATTTTCCCGTCATCGCTGCGCTTCAACACGTGCGCGCCGGAAACGATGGAAATCGTCGGCGGCCTGTGCAAGGTACGCCTGGCCGACGCGACAGAATGGAACAGCTATGGCGCGGGCACGCAATTCAAGGTGCCGGGCAATAGCTATTTTGATATTGAAACGACTGAGACCGTAGACTACGTCTGCCATTTTGGCTGATCCACGCAGAAAAAACGTCCATGGCTGCGTTGCACTGCCTCGCCGTACCATGCGTAATGTCTTCGGCAATGCGCCTTGCCCTGGCCATTTTTTCAAGCGCGGATCTACTATTTAGATAAACACAGGCTCGGGCGACAGGCGCACGCCATATTTCGCCTCTACATCATCCTGTATCGCTTCCGCCAGCCGGGTAATGTCCGCGCCACGAGCGCCGCCATTATTCACCAGAACCAGCGCCTGCTTGGGATACACTCCCGCGGGCCCCAGGTTTTTCCCCTTCCAGCCGCACTGATCGATCAGCCATCCCGCCGCCAGCTTTTCCGTGCCATCGGCTTGCGCATGGTGCACCAAGGTGGGGAAACGTTCCAACAGGGCAAGACATTGCTCCCGCGATACCACCGGATTCTTGAAGAAGCTGCCCGCATTGCCGATCACGGCCGGGTCCGGCAATTTTCTCCGGCGGATCGCCATCACCGTCTCCGCCACCTGTTGCGGCGTCGGTTCGGCAAGATTGCGCTCGGCCACGGCTTGCGCCAGTTCCGCATAGCGCAAGTTCGGCTGCCACTGGGCCGGCAGGGCGAACGTCACTTCCAGCACGATCAGCTCGCGTCCGTCCGCCTGCTTGAAGATGCTGTCGCGGTAGGCAAAGCGGCAGGCGTCGCGGTCCATGTTGAAGACGATACCGCTGGCGCTGTGCATGACGCTCACGCTATGCAGATAATCCTTGATTTCAACGCCATACGCGCCGATATTCTGGATAGGGGCCGCGCCCACCGTGCCGGGGATCAGCGACAGGTTTTCCAGCCCGCCCACGCCTTGCGCCAGGGTCCACTGCACGAAGTCGTGCCAGTTTTCGCCGGCCGCGGCCGTGACGAGGATGGTCTCGAAATCGGCCTGCGCCAGGCGCATGCCGCGCGTGGCCATGTGCAGCACGGCGCCGGGAAAGTCGCCCGTCAGCACGATGTTGCTGCCGCCGCCCAATATCAGGCGGGACATGGCGGACAGGGCGGGATCTTGCAGCGCCGCCTGCAATTGGGCCTGCGAAGTGATGCGCACGTAGGCGGCCGCCTTGGCTGCGATGCCGAAGGTATTCAGGCGCTGGAGGGAGTAATTGTGTTCGATGGTGAGCTCTGCAGACGTGGGATAGGGAAATTTTGCTCGATTATAGAGCGAAAGCGACAAAAAACCACCTCAGGACAAGGGCGACTTGCCCGTTGTCCGTTAAAATGTCGCATCTTTAACAGGGCCGTCCCATGGCGCAGAATCAGCCGCCAAGGCCCAGCGCGCCGAGCGTGCGCTCGCTTTAACAAGAAAAGGAACAGACCATGCCGTCATTTGATGTAGTCTCCGAAGCCGATATGATCGAAGTCAAGAATGCAGTCGAGCAATCCAACAAGGAAATTACGACCCGCTTCGACTTCAAGGGCAGCGACGCCCGCGTCGAACACAAGGAAAACGAATTGACCGCATTTGCGGATTCGGAATTCCAGCTCAGCCAGGTGCGCGACGTGCTGACCAACAAATTGACCAAACGCAAGGTCGATGTGCGCTTCCTCGACGAAGGCGACATCAAGAAGATCGGCGGCGACAAGGTCAAGCAGGTCATCAAGATCAAGAATGGCATCGAATCGGATGATGCCAAGAAAATCGTGCGCGTCATCAAGGACAGCAAGATGAAAGTGCAAGCGAGCATCCAGGGCGAAGCCGTGCGCGTCACGGGCGCCAAGCGCGACGACCTGCAGGCAGCCATGGCCATGCTGCGCAAGGACGTGCCCGACATGCCGCTGGAATTTAACAATTTCCGCGATTAATTTCGATCAAGCGCACGATCCGGCCTGCGTACGCGCGGCCTTGCGGCAGGCTCTGCCTCGGAGAGCCTGCCCGCTTGAGGTAAAATTGAAGCTGCGCACAGCTACATGCGCCCGCGCGCCTGACTGGCAGCGGGCTTGACCGTACATCTGGCTCAGTGATAACCACGGTAGTCTAAGGATAGCAATGAAACGTGTTGATGATTTCCGCCTGCGATTTGGCAAAAAAGAATATGTGCCCATCATGATAGGCGGAATGGGTGTGGATATTTCCACGTCGGAGCTGGCCCTGGAAGCGGCCCGGCTGAACGGTATCGGGCATATCTCCGATGCCATGGTGGAAGACGTGTCGGACCGCCGTTTCGACACCACCTTCGTCAAAGACAAGACGAAACTGTACAAATTCAACATCAACAACAGCGACAAGGCCGTGGTGCAGTTCGACCTGGGCCGCCTGGCGGAAGCACAACGTCTGCATATCGGCCGCACCATGGAAGCAAAAAAAGGCGATGGTTTGATCTTCGTCAATTGCATGGAAAAGCTGACCATGAACGGCCCCCGCGAAACCTTGCGCGTACGCCTGAATGCGGCACTGGATGCGGGCATCGACGGCATCACCCTGTCCGCCGGTTTGCACTTCGGCTCGTTTGCCTTGATGGCCGACCATCCACGTTTCCGTGATGCCAAACTGGGCATCATCGTCTCGTCCGTGCGCGCCCTGCAGATTTTCCTGCGCAAGAACGCCAAACTGGACCGTTTGCCCGACTTCATCATCGTCGAAGGACCGTTGGCCGGCGGCCACCTGGGTTTCGGCATGGACTGGGCCAATTATGACCTGCACACGATCACGGCCGAACTGCTGGCCTACCTGAAAGCGGAACAACTGGACATCCCGCTGATCGCCGCCGGCGGCATCTTCACGGGCAGCGATGCCGTCTCCTTCCTGGAAGCGGGCGCGGCTGGCGTGCAAGTGGCGACGCGCTTTACCGTCACCAAGGAATGCGGCTTGCCAAACAAGGTCAAGCAGGAATACTACAAGGCCTCGGAAGAAGACATCATCGTCAATGGCGTCTCGCCGACCGGCTACCCGATGCGCATGCTGAAGAACACGCCCGCCATCGGCGCCGGCATCCGTCCAGGCTGCGAATCGTATGGCTATCTGCTCGACGCGACGGGCAACTGTGCCTACATCAACTCGTACAACCGCGAAGTGGCGGCCCATCCCGAGCAAAAGACCGTGGTCGTGATGGACAAGACCTGCCTGTGCACGCACATGCGCAACTTCAACTGCTGGACCTGCGGCCACTATACGTACCGCCTGAAGGACACCACGCACAAGCTGGACAATGGCGAGTACCAGATCCTGACGGCCGAACATGTCTTCAAGGACTATCAGTTCAGCGTTGACAACCAGATCGCCCTGCCGGAAAAAGAAATCCAGGTTCCAGGCTGAATTTTCCCAGCTTGAAATAAAAATGGCGCAGCCTGTGCAGGCTGCGCCATTTTTTTATGTGGGGAGCATTTCCCGCAATGTGCGTTCGATGACGTCGAAGGTGGGTCGCCGCAGCACCTCCTCCTGCAGGCAAGCTTCGTGCAAGGCCTGCAAGATGGGCAACGGTGCCGCACCATGCGCGATCAACTCGCCCAGCAATACGCCAAAGGCACGCGCCTCTATGCCCTGCAGCAAGTCCCCTTGCGGCGAGCCGGGAACAAACATGGACGCCGCGCCAAAGTCGCCCAGCAGGCAGGCGCCAGCGGCCGTATGCAGGATATTGTGGCCATAGAGGTCGCCATGCACGATGCCGCGCGCGTGCAGCTGGCATACGGCCGAGGCGATGCCATGGGCAATAGCCAACGCTTGCGATGCGTCAAAGCGCGCGCCATCGGCATACACATCGCGCGTGCATGACGCCAGGCTCGGCGGCCCTGCCAGATTGCCGAAAGCAGCATCGATAAGCGGCATGACGAGCCCGGATGCCCGTTGCGGATGCCCGTCGAGCGTTCCAAGGATGGGAATCAGGCTGGGATGCGTACCGGCGCCGACACAAGCGGCCATTTCGCTGCGCGGCAAGCCGTCGCTGGTCATCGCCCCCTTGAACACTTTGACGGCAACATCGGTACAGCCATCGAGGCACGCGCGGTAAATCACACCCGATGCCCCCTCGCCCAGCTGCTGTGCCAATTCCAGGCGCGCCCACGCCACGCCGGCCGCGCCGGCATGGGCCAGGGCCGCCAGTTCACGCGCTTCGCTGAAGGGATTGCCCGCATACGCGAGCCAGCCCAGGCGCGGCAAGGTCAGCAGGCAGTCGGGCAAGGCCGTGAAACGGTTGGCGGCAATGCGCACCAGTTCCAGCTGGCGGCAATTGGCCAAAGTCGCTGGCAAGCGGCTCAGGCAATTTCCAGCCAGCATGAGTTTCTGCAATTCATGACAGTTGCCGAGTTCGTCCGGCAAGGCTTCGATGGCATTATCGGTCAGGGTCAGCCAGCGCAGCCTGGGTGGCAAGGCGGCGGCCGGCACATGGCGTATGCGGTTCGCCTTGAAGCCGATCATGCTCAGTTCCTGGCAGGAACCAAGCACGGCAGGCAAGGTGGTGAACAGGTTATCGGAGCAAAAAATGATGCGCAGCTTGTGCAGGCGCGGCAAATCGTCAGGCAGCATGGAAAGTGCATTGCCGGACAAATCGAGAATCTCCAGGCTGTCGGCCAAGTCGAAGATCTCACGGGGGAAGTCGGTCAAGCCGCAGCACAGCTTCAGGCGCCGCACGCCAGCCAGTTGGCCAGCGCGTAATTGTTCCAGTGTGTGCAAAGCAGACAAGATATCCCTTTCAAAAACCCGGCAATCGCGGACATGGATAAAACCCGCGGACGTAAAAAAACCCCCACAGGATCACCGATGGGGGTTTTTTCGAATAACAAGCCTGACGATAACCTACTTTCACACTGGTTGCAGCACTATCATCGGCGCAAAGTTGTTTCACGGTCCTGTTCGGGATGGGAAGGGGTGGGACCAACTTGCTATGGTCATCAGGCATA
>NZ_WFLL01000075.1:0-16278 GCF_009208755.1 Janthinobacterium sp. FT14W
ACATCAACGGCCGCATCGAGCATGCGGGCACTGGCGTGCTGGCCATCACGGCCAGCACCCTGAACGGCCAGGGCGGCAAACTCATCGGCAACGGTGCGCTGCGCATCGATGCCGGGAAGATCGACCACCGCGACGCCACCCTGGTGGCGCAGCAGGTGACGCTGCAGGCGGGCAGCCTGGACAACCGTGGTGGTCACCTGGTCCAGACTGGCCTGGGACTGACAGACATCAAGGTCGACCATGCATTGAACAATGGACAGGGCGAGATCGCGAGCAACGGCATGCTGGCCATTCGCGCCGGTACGCTTGGCAATGCCGGTGGCCAGATCAACGCCAATCAGGGCGCGAACATTGATGTTACGTCAGCTCTTGTCAACACGGATGGTGTCATCGCGGCGGTGCAGGATTTGACGCTGAGTGCAGCTTCGATCGACAACCAAGGCGGCAGCATGCGCGCCGTCGGCGGCGATCTTGCCTTGCAGGCGACGGACCTTGGCAACAAGGGGGGCAGCGTGTATGCGGGTCGTGACCTGAAGTCGACTGTGGTCAACGTAAATAATAGTGGTAGTTTGTATGCGGCGGGCAAGCAGCTCTTGCAGGCCAGTGGAAGTGTGGAAAACACGGGCGTGATCGCTGCCCTGGGCAATATGGACATTCACGCTGCCAGCTTCCGCAGCCAGGGAGCGGCCAGCTTGTTGGGCGCTGGCATCAAGGCGGACGGAACTCTGGTCAATTCGGCCAACTTGAACATCACCGCCGCTCAGGGGCTGCTTGCCGGAGGCCAGAATCTGGCGACGGGCAATGCCGTATTCACCGCTGCTTCCGTGGATGTCAGCGGTAGCAAAACGAGCGCCAGCAACATTACACTTACCGCCAATAGCGGCAATGTAACGACCAGCAGCGCGGCCGTCAGTGCATCGGGCACCTTGACAGTCAATGCGGGGGCGCAGGATAGCCAGAGCTGGATTAACCGCATGGGCGAGGCGAGTGCCGGTCAATTGTCGGTGCATGTAGCCAACCTGGACAACAGCAAGGGAACCATCATCCAGTCCGGCACCGGCGATGGGGCCATCAGTGTGAATTCGGCGACGGGCATATTGGACAATACGAGTGGACGTATTGCCGTCAACGCCAATAATTTCAGCCTGGCTGCCAAGACGCTGCTGAACGTCGATGGCAAGATGGAGCATGCGTCCACCGGCATATTTGCCATTGGCGCGGGCAACTTTGCCGGCGACCGCGGCTGGATCACGTCGAACGGCTCGGTGAGTATCGACGCGGGCAATTTTAATCATGCTGGCGCAAGCATGGTCGCGCGGCAAGTCAGCATCGAGGCGCAGACGCTCAACAATGCCAAAGGCAGCATAACCCAGCTGGGCACGGCACACGGCGATATCAAGGTCGACGGACGGCTCGACAATAGTGAGGGCGTCGTCGCCAGCAATGGCGACATCGCGATCAAGGCCGGCGACCTCGATAACCGGCTCGGCACCTTGCAGGCCGCTGGTACCGCGCAGCTCGATCTGGCGATTACGGGCACCTTGGACAACCGCAAGCAGAACAGTGCCGACAAGGGATTGATTGCAGCCGGTGGCAAGGTCTCCATCACTGCCGGTGATCTGCTAAATCAACAGGGCAAGGTGACGGCTGGCACCAGCCTGGAAGTAGGCGTCAGGAATGCCATCGAGAATGCCGGTGGCCTGTTGGCGGCCACAGGCAACGCCAGCGTGACAGGCGCCTCGCTCGAGAATGCCGGTGGTACGCTCGCCTCCGTTGGCGGGAATGTGCAGGTTACGCTGTCGGGACTGATGCATAACACCGGCGGGAAAGTGCAGGCGGCTGGCGATGTGCTCCTGAATAGCCGCGGATTGACGAACAGCGATGGCGCGAGCATTACCGGGCGCAATGTCAGTATTGATAGCAACGGCCTGGAGCTGAATAATCGCCTGGGAACAATTGCCGGCACGCAGAGCGTCAATCTGCAGACAGGCGCTATTCTGAATGCCGGTGGCCGGGTGCAGGGCGGTACCTCCCTGGCGATAGATACCCATGGCCAGCTGCTGAACAATGCCAGTGCCGGCAACATCACCAGCGGCGGAACTGTCAATCTGGCGGTGGGCAATGTGAACAATGCCAGTGGCTATGTCGGTGCCGCCGGCGCTGTCACTGGCCATGCCGGTCAGGTCGATAATACGGCCAATGGGGCGATCGTCGGCCAATCCACGCTGAATTTGTCCCTCGACGGCTTGAATAATCAAGGCGGGCAAATCCAGGTGCTGGGCGATCTCGGTTTGAGTACCGCTGGAACTATTGCCAATCAGCAAGGACTCATACGCAGCGGCGGCACGGTCACCCTGGCGGGGGCGGTAATCGACAATAGCAATACGCAAGCAAGCAACCAGGGGATCGAGGGCATTAACCTGGCATTGAACGCATCGAATGTCATCAACAGTCAGGGAGCTTTGCGCGCCGACAATAACCTGACGGTGCTCAGCTCTGGTGTGATCAATAACAATCTGGGATTGATCAGTGCGGGCAATGCGCTGAGCATGCTTGACCTGGGCCCGGCACGCAACCTGTCCTTCAGCAATAGTGGAGGTACGGCAATTGCGGGCACGAATCTTGAAGTGCGTGCCGCCAGCCTGAGTGGCGATGGCCGTCTCTTGTCGCAACAGGATTTGACTCTGGATTTGTCGGGCAACTACAGCCACGGGAATGGCGGCCAGATTACGGCGAACGGCAATGCCAACATTTTTGTGGGCGGAAACCTGAGCAATGCGGGCACGTTGCAGGCCGGCGGCTTGCTTGACTTGCGTGCAGGCAGTCTCGACAACGCGATGAGTGGCGATATCCATGCCACTACGACCCGGGCCAGCACGTCCGGGGCGTTGAACAATCGCGGCCTGATCGATGGCGTCAATACGGAAGTCAATGCGGGAGCCCTGAATAACGTCGGTTCCGGCCGCATCTATGGCGATCACCTGAGCATTGCCGCGACCTCCATCGACAACAATGTGGAAGGGGGCCGAGCCGCCGTCATCGCCGCCCGTACCCGCCTGGACATCGGTGCGCAGACGATCACCAACAATGAGCATGCGCTGATTTTCAGTGCGGGCGATATGGCGATCGGCGGAGCGCTGGATGCCAGCCGCTTTGCGGTAGGGCAAGCTGTCCAGTTGACCAACGCCAGTGCGGAGATCGAGGCGCTGGGCAATATGCGGCTTGACGTTGCGCGTGTCGATAACCTGAACAGGCATTTCACCCTGCAATTGGGGGCGAATACGGTCGAAGAGATCGTTGAGTACCAAGTGAAGGGGGAACAAGGGCGTCGAACCACGATTCCTTTGCCTAACTGCATGGGGCCAGGATGTCAGAAGTGGCGCGGTGATTACATCGAGTTTACCGAATATGGATATACGCGTACGACCACCAACAGCAGCATATTGACCTCTGATCCAGGAAAGATCGTGGCCGGGGGGAGTCTGATAATTTCATCAGGTATGGTTTTTAATGAAAACAGCCATATCATCGCAGGCGGATTGCTGAGCATTACGCCAGGTGCGCTGGTGAATAAATCCGCAGAAAGCGTTTCCAAAGTCACTGAAAGTGGTTACGCCGATCGGTATCGCATTCCAACCGAAATCGGTGGCGGGATGGATATACCGATGGAATCGGTGCCCGAATTTCTTGGTAGTGACCCTTATACATGGGAAACAGCAGGCCAGGGGGCGCCAGTTACTGCCGGCCGCGTCGAGGGCAACACTGCGGTGAGCGCTACTGGAACGAGACCGAATGCCGTTGCCGGCATAGGCGGCCTGTCAGGTACCAGCAGCGCAGGCAAGGCCAATGCAGGCGTCAACCTGGCTGGCGTAGCGCAAGGCGGCACGGGCGTGGCCACGGTGCAAAATGTCAATGGACAAGGCGCAGCCGCTGCCACAGGGGCGGGTACGGTCAATTCGACCGATCACGCGGGATCGGCAGGCCAGGCTGGCGACGTGGCAAAGGCGACAGGCGCTGCTGCCGCTGCGGTGCAAGGTGCGGGAGCGCAGGGCGGCGCCGGCCTGTCGCGGGCATCGGACGTGAGCACGGGGGCACAAGGTCGTGATGCCAACAATACGGCCAGGCTTGCTGACAGCGTCAAGGGTGGAGTTGTCAGTGCCGTCGGCGCCGTGACGGCAGGCAATGCGAACCCGCGCGCGACGGCAGATGGTAGCGTCGATGCAAAAGCATTGGAGCGCGCGGCAAACGGCAAGGCGCCAGGTGCGGCCACGGGCGCGGCCGGCGTTGATCATAGTGACCGGGCGGGGAATGCGGGCAGCGGCGGTTCTGTTGCTGCGGTCGCCGGCGTCGCCGCTGGCTCTGCGAATGGCGGGACGGTAGGCGCGGTAGATGCAAAGAATTTTGACTCAGTGTCAAATAGCAAGGTGCCTGGCGCCATCACGGGCGCTGCAGGTGTCAATCATAGCGATCGGGCCGGCGACGCGGGACGCGGCGGGGCAGTTGCTGCGGTAGCCGGCATCAGCGCAGGCGCGGCGAATGGCGGCGCGGCCGGCATGGCCGACCCATCGGCACTTGCCGGTGCCGTCCATAGCGGTGCTGCTGGAACGGTGGCTGCGGTCAATGGACCGCATGCCAGCGACCGCACGGGCAGTGCGGGCCAGCCCGGCTTGATTACTGTGGCCAGTGGTGCCAAGGCGGGTGCGGCCAGCGGCGCGGCGGCGGAGAATTCCGCGGGGCCGTTGGCCGGTGCCGCGGTCGGCGCGGCAGCAGGCGAAGCCGTCAACGCCGCGTCCGGGACGAACGCCCCCGCCGGGACCAGGATGCAAGCAGTTGGCCAGGTCGCATTGGCGAGCCCGTCCGGCCGCGCGCAAGTGGTGCGCACGACCCTGCCATCGATGCAATTGCCTACCGCCAGCCTGTTCAAACTGAGTCCTGCGCCAGGCGCGCGCTTCCTGGTTGAAACGGATCCACGTTTTACCAATCAGCGTGAATGGACCGGCTCGGATTACATGCTGGCACAGGTACAACTGGACCCGTCCGTGACGCAGAAACGCCTGGGCGACGGCTTTTACGAGCAACGTCTGGTGCGTGAGCAAATTGCACAGTTGACGGGCCAGCGTTTCGTCGGCGACTACACCGGCGATGAAGAGCAATACAAGGGCTTGATGGATGCGGGTGCAAACTTTGCCAAGCAATGGGACTTGCGCCCTGGCGTGGCCTTGAGTGCTGAGCAAATGGCGGCCTTGACCAGCGATATCGTCTGGCTGGTGGAGCAGGATGTCACTTTGGCCGATGGTTCGACACAAAAAGCACTGGTGCCGCAGGTGTATGTGCGTTTGCGCGAAGGCGACATAGACGGAAGCGGTGCGCTGCTGGCAGGCAAGGACATTGATATCAATCTGAAGGGAGATTTGACCAATAGCGGTACCATCGCG
The DNA here is from genome assembly GCF_009208755.1 of Janthinobacterium sp. FT14W. Lineage (NCBI taxonomy): Bacteria > Pseudomonadati > Pseudomonadota > Betaproteobacteria > Burkholderiales > Oxalobacteraceae > Janthinobacterium > Janthinobacterium sp. FT14W. The sequence continues at coordinate 5,436 of NZ_WFLL01000075.1, forward strand.
GGGCGCGATATCGTCCGCCTGACGGCGGAGAACGTGCAAAACATGGGGGGGCGCATTGATGGGGATGCGGTCGGTATTGCCGCACGGAATGATCTCAATAATATCGGCGGCACCATTTCCGCCAACAGCGAACTGATTGTCAGCGCAGGGCGTGACATCAACATCACATCGGCGGTCAATACCAATACCGGTCGCCAGGGCGATGCCGTGCTGACGGGGACGAGTATTGGCCGGGTGGCGGGCCTGTACGTAAGCGATGAAGGCGGCACATTGGCCGCTTCGGCCGGGCGCGACATCTCCCTGCTGGCCGGCGAGATTAACAACGGCGGCAAAAACGGCGCCACAGTGATCAAGGCGGGCGGCAACCTGATCCTGGGAACCATCGCGACAGGCGATGATGCCAACGTGGTCTGGGGAGCTGCCTATAGTGCAGGCAAGGCTGGCACTTCCCACGAAACGGGTAGCACGATTGCCGCTGCCGGTAGCGTGGTCATGGATGCGGGTGGCGACATCAATGCCCGTTACTCGAGCGTGCAGGCGGGGACGGCCCTGGCTGCGATTGCCGGCCGCGATATCAATAATGGGGGTAGCACCTTTACCGCTGTCAATCAGTTGCAGGCCAGCGCTGGTCGCGATATCAATCTGGTAACGACGACCGTCAGCGACTCCCATGTGCGCAAGGATGGCAAAACCACCATCAGCGACAGCAGCACGGTAGTCGAGAAGGTGGCTGGCATGTATGTCACCGGCAGTGGCGAGGGCAACGCATTGATAGCCCAGGCGGGACGCGATATTTCCGTGACGGCAGGCGTCATTGCGAATGCGGGCGTGAATGGCCAGACTGCTTTAATCGCAGGTAATAACCTGAACCTCAATACCGTCACCGTCGCTTCCGCCCACGACACGGTACGCAACGCGGACAATTACAGCAAGCAGAGCAAAACCAACGAAGTAGGCAGCCAGATCATGGGCGCCGGCAATGTCAATCTGCAGGCGGGCCATGACCTGACAGCGCGTGCGGCGGACGTGCAGGCGGGCGGAGCACTGGGGGTGACGGCGGGCAATGACATCAGCCTGGTCAATGGTTTCCAGAATGCAGTGAGCGATACCGCCAGCAAATCGACGAAGGAAGGCTTCTGGAACAAGACCACGACGACCAAGCATGATGTGGTCGATACCACCACGGCGATCGGCACCTCGCTGGGCGGCAGCAGCGTGACGGTGCAGGCGGGGCACGATCTGCAAGTCACCGGCTCGAGCATCTTGAGCGACGATGCGACGCGTTTACTGGCAGGTAACAACATCACGATCGATGCGGCCACCAATACCGTGTACGAGCTGCACCATTCCAGCACCAAGAAAAGCGGCTTCATGAGTAGCGGCGGCATCGGCTTCAGCTACGGCACAAAAACTACCACGGTGGATCAGGAGCGGGACGCCACCTTGCAAAGCGGCGAGGCGCGCAGCTCGATAGGCGCGACGGGCGGTGCGCTGACGATGGTCGCCGGCAATAACGTGACGATAGGCGGCAGCGATATTCTTGCCGCTACCGATCTCGATATCATCGGCAAGAGCGTCACCATCAAGCCGGGCCAGGACAATGAGAAGGGGAAATTTGAAGTCAAGACGACGCAGGATGGTTTGACCCTGGCTTTGGGCGGCAGCGTGATCAGCGCCATCCAGACCCTGCAAACCATGAGTACTGCAGCCAGCACGGCCAAGGATGGCCGCGTCACGGCGATGGCGGCGGCGACGGCGGCCATGGCCGCCAAGGACGCTGCCAAGGACATGATGAAGGACGGCGGTCCAAGCATCAGCATCAGCCTGACGGCGGGCCATTCGGAAAGCATCCAGACGCAAACGACGGCCAGCACCACGCATAGCGGCAGCGTATTGACGGGCAATAATATCAATATCACGGCCATGGGCGGTGGCAAGGATAGCAACATCAATATCCTGGGCAGCGACCTGAACGCGAAAAATGATATTCGCCTGCATGCCGATAACAACGTCAATCTGCTGGCCGCGCAGGACACGGAAAGCCAGCACAGCAAGAGCTCGAGCATGAGCGCCTCGGCTGGCGTGGCGGCCAGTGTGAGCACCAAGGGCATGTCCTTCGGCTTCACTGCCAGCGTCAGCGGCAGCAAGGGGCATGAGGATGGGGACGGCACGACGCAGCTCAACACGCATGTGAGTGCGGGCGACAAGCTGGTCATCAGCAGCGGCGGAGACACCAACATCAAGGGCGCCGTGGCCAGCGCCAACCAGGTGATTGCCGACATCAAGGGCAATCTGAACCTGGAAAGCCTGCAGGACACGGCCAAGTTCGACAGCAAGAGCCAGAGCTTCTCCGCCAGCGGCACGGTCGGCTATGGCGCCAGTTTCAGCGCCAGCTACAGCCAGAGCAATATGCACAACGACTATGCCAGCGTGCAGGAGCAAAGCGGCATCAAGGCGGGCGACGGCGGCTTCCAGATCAAGGTCGGCGGCAATACGGACCTGAAAGGCGCCGTCATCAGTGCCACGGAGGCGGGCAAGCTGGACAGCAGCCTGAGTACGGCTACCTTGACGCATAGCGATATTGTCAATCATGCGATATCGAAGGGGAGCAGTGTTGGAGTGTCGGGCGGCATGTCCTTTGCGGGCACGGGAACACGAAATGAGAACCTGACGGATGTCGGTGGCAAAAAAGATGCTACGACTGCGGGCCTGCCAGCTATCGTTTCCCTCAGCGAAAATTTCGCCAGCACGACCCGCAGCGGCATCAGCGGCGGCACAATCGTCATCACCGACGATGCGGCTCAGCGCGCGGCGACGGGCAAGGGCACGGAAGAAGCTGTCGCCGGTGTGAACCGCGATGTGACGACCGGAGTGGATAGCAGTGGCAAGATTGGCAATAACTTTGACAAGGCAGCGCTGCAGGCGACGATGGAGGTGACCAAGGAATTCATCAAGGCAGCGGCGCCGCTGGCGGCGAACCTGGTGGGTGAAATCGGCAAGGAGAAACAAGATGCTGCGCTGCGCGACGCCCTGAGGTATGACGAGCTGAGCGAGCAAGCGAAGAAGAATGGCGATATCGAGCAGGCGAACGATTACAGCGCTAAAGCTGCGGAAGCAAAGCAGACAGCCTACAACTGGGGCGACAACGGCGTCTACCGGATAGGTTTGCACATGGCTACCCAAGGCTTGATTGGCGGTGCTGCGAACGGTGGTGGTGGCGCGTTAGGCGCCGCTGGTGGCGTCGTGGCGGGCAATCAGGGCCAGCAACTGGGTAAGTCGCTGGGCGAAGCTGCGGCCGCCAAACTGGACTTGACGGACGAGGCCAGGACAACGCTCGTCAACACCTATCAGGAAACTTTCGCCACGCTGGGTGGAGCGCTGGGAGGACTTGTAGCTTCGGCCGCAGGTGGCCAGGGTGGCGCTAGCACGCTGACTGGCGTGGCGCAGGGCGCAGGCACGGCGCAGACGGTGGACCTCAATAACCGTCAGCTGCACTTGAGCGAAATAGATTTCCTGCACGACAAATCGCGTATCGGGCGGTATATCGCCTATATGGAGGGAAAAGGCCAGAAGTTGACGGAAGCACAGGCCAGTCAGGCACTCGACCGTTTCGGCGCCGCGATGGTTGACGAGCATTGGGCGGCACTTAACGGTCGCGATGCAGGCACCGAGGCATTCATCAAAAAGGAAGCCGCTTCGGCCAAATTGAGCTACGCCGATGATGCCGGCCGGCACGCTGGTTTCGTGGTGAAATCGCTGAACGAATATCGTGACGAACGAATTAACCTCAGGACAATGATAGACACCGGCGGCGCCAATGCCAACGTCAACGCGTTCCTGAAAAACCAGATCGATACCCGCCGGGATGCCGGCTCGCAGCTTCGGTACGACGCTGGCTTTGCGAAGGGGCAAAAGGACGCACGCAGGGATTCAACGATCCTCGGTGACGTCGGCAATTTCATCGGCGGTATTGTATCGATTCCCAAGTACTTGATTCAATCGGCGACGAGTGACAAGGTAGGAATGTTCGATGAAATGCACGAAAGTGCTGCGTACAGTACGCTGCTGGAAATTCAGGGACGGCAGTCTGAAATGGGTTACATTGCTGGTCGAAAGATGGAGGATCTGGTCCGGACTGCACCTGTCAACGTACTCACCGCGGAACTTGGCGGTGCGGCGCTTGCCGGTGGTGTACGCATTGCTGTGAATGTATCGAAGGCCGGCGCCGATATGCTTGGCGGCACCACGACCATCATCCGGAATGCTGAAATATTGGATCGCAATGGTGTTGTTGTCGCAATCCAAAATGCCAAGACAGGCGGGTATGAGGCAGTGGCGCAGCAGGCCACTGGTGCCCAGGTTCCTGCCTTGCTACAAGGGCCTGGCGTAGGAAATTCGGCAGTGGCGAGCACCGCAAAACCAGGTGTTCTTCTATTGGGTGGCGGGGCAAATACTTCTCTTTCGGGAGGGCAGGCGAATTCTGTTTCAGGACTTGGACTCAGAGAAAGTCTCGCACGTGAGGCTGGAATCCCGCGTAGCCTTGAAAACGTATGGGGTTCAAACCTGAGTGATTTGAAGGGTTCGTATCAAATGGACGGCTATACCGTAGTAGATAAGGCTGCCCACGCCTCTTCGTCTGGCAACGCCCAAATCTTCAAGGTCGAGGGGAATCCATTAATCAAGGAAGTCCAGTACAGTCCATCGACAGCCGATTTGGCACGTGCCGACCAATCGCAGCATATTGGTGAATACTATAAATTCACGTATCAAGATGGAAGTAAAGTGAAGGTAATTGATCCCCAGACATACAAGATGGGGGCGCCGGAAAATCGAATGCAATACGTCAATCAACAAGGGCAGCCGATCACATATGATGCTGCGACAAGGACATGGAGGAAAAATTGATGAAATCTAAGTTAGATTGGTCTGCGCCAATTTTGCCAGGCATTTCGATGATGGGACTAACGCTTGGCGTATCTCGGCAAGAGGTGTTGGATGCATTGCATTCACACAAAGTGGAGAATGGTGATATTGATGGCAGTATTGTCGTGCAATTTCCAAATTCACCAAAACTTGTTCTAGAGGAGAGTCCGGATGCAATTATTTTACGCGACCCTGTAAGTCGGGCACCGGATTCGCCGACTCTGGATGAGTTGTTTGTGATGGGGTTTAAGGACGACGTCTTGGTTCACCTGATGACTTCGCTAGTCTATGGAGCGTCACTTGAGTACTACAAAGGTAGAATTTTTAATGAAGTTGGATTTGGAACGCCAGTATCTGAACTCGCGAAGCACTGCGAAATTGAATTCGATTCTGGTGACGAACTGTTCTACTTTAATGGTCGGCAATGCATGGGGCTAAGCATTGGTGGCTCATGCAGTTCGTTGGAAGACGATCCAGATCAAACAGTTTCATACATTCGCGTGTACGCACCGAAAGAATAGTTGGGGCAAGTAATGAAGTCAATCTCGTTGATAAATCGTGGAAATTAAAGATTGACGGCACCGTGCAGGCCGGGGTCAGGTAAGCTATTTGTACGCGATCTCAGCGTTGCTCATCTTTATTTGCGGCAAGTAGCGCTTTATTAAATGCAGATACGGCACGACTGCCTGTCCTGCTCGAGACGTGAAAAGCGGCGGTAGTGTGGGACAGGGTAAAAGCGGTAGGCAGATAAGCGCGTCCTATTGTTTCGTCTCTCTCGCTATAGCGGGCCTGATATTGCGTTAATGACAGGGTGACAGCGTGGCGCTGAAGATCGGCATATCCTTAAATTCATTGGAGCGCTTCGATTGCAGCTGTGCTGAAATGAAGGCGTTCTCGCCCAGAAGAATCGGATGACAGGTGCTGGCAAGCGGACTGGTGTCTTCCATCCCGGTGGCGACAAACCGGCAGTAGCTGATTTTGCAGGTGAGGGTATTTTTGAGGGTATCGGTAACTGAATAGTTTGGAAAACACTGAAAAATCAAGCGCTTAGCCACCTCGTTGACCATCGAGTGGGAATGATCTCCCGTCTGGCGTCGTAAGGCTAATGCCGAATCAATGAAACAGCCAAGCTCCAGCGTTTAGTCTTCTACCTGGCGGCATTTGCAGATACCTGCATCGGTTATGCCATCTGTCCCAGGCCGACCAGCCGTGCCAGGGTCTCCTGCGCATTCATGGATTTGGCCAGTGAGACGGCGCTCATGCCGCGGCTGTCCACGGCGTCGATGCGGGCGCCGTGCTGCAGCAGCAGGTCTAGGATGGCCAGGCGGTTGAACATGGCGGCCATCATCAACGGTGTCTTGCCGTCCGGGCTGGCGCCTTCCACATTGGCGCCGTGCTGGAGCAGCAGTTCGGCGATGTCCAGGTAGCCCTTGTAGGCCACGCCGGCCAGCGGCGTCTGGCCCTGGTCGTTGGGGACGTTGGCGTCGGCGCCCGCTGCGAGCAGCAGGTGCGACGTTTCCAGGTGGCCGAGGTAGCTGGCCAGCATGATCAGGCTGTCGCCTTTTTCGTTGCGGAAGTTGACGGGCACGCCTTGCGCGAGCATGGCGCCCAGTTGCTGCGTATCGCCTTCGCGCACCAGCGCGAACAGGCCCTGGATGAATTCCAGGGTTTCGGCATCCATCGTTGCGGGGAGTTTGCGTGCATCGGTGTTCATCGTGTGCTTCCTGCGAAAGTGGGACAGGCTTGCAGTCTACTATGCGGCCGGCGCCAGCGCTTTTTGCCGCGCAGCCAGCACTGCGCCGATGAAGAGGGCGATGGCCGAGGCGATCAAGCCCCGCTCCAGTCCCGCGGGGCCGTCGGCAATCCAGCCGACGACGATGGGGCCGACGATCTGGCCCAGCGCGAACACCGTCGTGTAGGCGCTGATGCCGGCCGTCCACGATGGCTGCGGCAAGTTATGCCGCACCAGGGCCGTGGTCGACGCCACCACCGACAGGAATACGGCGCCGAATACCAGGCCGGAAATGAAGACGACGGGCACAAAGCTGGTCAGCGCGGGCAGGATGGTGACTGCGCCCAGCACGGCGTTCAGGATCGCCAGCGATTCGCCGCCCTTGTAGCGGTCGAGCATGCGCGCCCAGATGCGCGACGACGCCACCACCGCCAGGCCCAGGAGCGTGTAGAACACGGTAATCTGCGTGGGCGGCATGCTTTGCTGCTTGAGCAGGGCGATGACGAAGGTCATGTAGCCGATGTAGCCGACGCCAAACATGAAATAGCCGGCCAGGCTGGGGGCAAAATCGCGCCAGGCGAAGGGGCGCGGCGCATCGAGGGTGCGCGGCGCTTCGCCGATGGCCTTCGCCGGCACGGCCATGAGGGCGGTGGCGGCCAGGCAGGCGATGCCCAGTGCCAGCCAGGGCCATTGCCAGGCATGGGCGGCGCCGTGCGCGTGCGCGGAGGCCAGCGCGGCCGGCACCAGCAGGGCCGACAGCGCGATGCCGAAGCCCGTGCCGCCGTAGTACAGGCCGATGTAGAAGCCGGCGCGCTGGCTGTGCATGGAACCGAGCCGGGCTGCCAGCACGCCGCCGGAGATGAAAATGAAGGCGCTGGCCACGCCCGCGCACACGCGCTGCAGGAACAGGGCGGCCGTGTCGCTGACCAGGCCCGACATCAGCATGAAGAGGCTGGCCAGCACGGAACCGGCGATCAGCAAACGCCACACGCCCAGGCGGCGCATCAGCGCCGGCGCGGCCAGGGCACCGAGAAAGTAGCCGAGCGCATTGAAGGTGTTCATGGACCCGGCCAGCAGGTAGGACCAGCCCAGGTCGGCACGCATGGGCGGCAGCAGCAAGCCATAGGAAAAGCGCGACAGGCCCAGCGCGATGGCGGCACCCAGCGAGAGGGCCAGCGCCGTGGCCAGCGGATGGCCCGGGGAATGATCGTGTGTCGGCATGGCCTGGTGACCCATCTATGTGAAAACGTACCGTGGAATTGGCGCCGGGGTGGGACAGGCCGGCGGACAAGGTCTGCCGGTGGCAGTGAAATCCGGCGCTTACCGCAGGCCGGTTTTTGCTGCCAAGTTAATGAATCGGACTGTAGAAGTCAAGCCGGCGCTGCTTCCTTTCCACAGGTGTGTTGGCATGCGGTGCGCCTGATCAGCGCCAGAAATAATGCAATCCTTGTCATCGTTACTTTTGGAGAGAATTGTGAGACATGCAATGCCATATAATTGCAATTAGGAAATTAACTTGCCTAAAATCAATTTTGCAGGTTGCTCCTGATCATCCATCTCATAAGGGCACTATGAACAAGAATAAACCCGGCGCGTTGTTGATTGCAGCGCTGATTGGCGCGGCGTTGGCTGGCTGTGCTTCTGAATCGTCGCAAGCCCTGGCTGTCCCTACGGTCACCAGCGCAGCCCGTCCCTACGTTGGTCCCCGCACCCTGATCGCTGTCGGCAAGTTCGACAACCGCTCCAACTTCATGCGCGGCATCTTTTCCGATGGCGTCGACCGCCTGGGCAGCCAGTCGAAAACGATCCTGATTGCGCATCTGCAGACGTCCAACCGTTTCAACGTCCTCGACCGCGACAACATGGCGGAACTCAAGCAGGAAGCCGAGTTCAAGAAGCAGGGCCAGAATATCAAGGGCGCGGACTTCGTCGTGACCGGCGACGTGACCGAATTCGGCCGCAAGGAAGTAGGCGACAAGCAATTGTTCGGCATCATGGGCCGCGGCAAGACGCAAGTGGCATATGCGAAAGTGACATTGAACGTCGTTAACATCGCCACCTCGGAAGTCGTGTATTCGGCCGCCGGCGGCGGCGAATACAGCCTGTCGAACCGTGAGGTGCTGGGCTTTGGCGGCACCGCCAGCTATGACGCCACCCTCAACGGCAAGGTATTGGATCTGGCCATGCGCGAAGCGGTCGAGCGCCTGGTGGCTGGCGTCGAAGCGGGCGCACTGCGCAAACAATAAGGTATCCCATGAAACAGACAATGATGAACAAGGGCGCAGCCCTGCTGGCGCTGCTCGCCTGTGCCGCACTGACCGGTTGCGCCACGCAATCGAAGAGCCTGTACCAATGGGAAGGCTACCAGCCGCAGGTGTATGAATACCTGAAGGGCGAAAGCCCAGAGCAGCAGATCGCCGCCATGGAAAAAGACCTGCAAGTGATCGGCGCGAAGGGCAACCATGCGCCGCCGGGTTTCCATGCCCACCTGGGCATGCTGTACTCGATCACGGGCAAGCCGGAGCAGGTCGAAGCGCAGTTCGAAGACGAGAAAAAGCTGTTCCCGGAATCGACGCCGTACATGGACTTCCTGTTGGGTAAAATGAAAAAAGGCGAGAAATTATGATGTCGCGCATGTTGAAAATGGCCTTGTGCCTGGGTCCCGCCATCTTCATGGTCGGTTGCGCCACCAAGCAGGCCGCGTACGACTATACGGCCTTCAAGGCTGCCAAGCCCCGTTCGATCGTCGTCTTGCCGCCGTTGAACAACTCGCCGGAAGTCAATGCCGGCAACAGCGTCTACGCGCAAGTGACGTATCCGCTGGCCGAAGCGGGCTACTACGTGCTGCCGGTCGCCGTGGTCGGTGAAACCTTCAAGCAGAACGGCTTGACGAACGCCGCCGATATCCACGGCGTCGATGCGAAAAAGCTCAACGAGATCTTTGGCGCCGATGCGGGCCTGTACGTGACGATCTCCAAGTACGGCACGACTTACGCCGTGATCGATAGCGTGACGGTGGTGTCGGTCGACGCCAAGCTGGTCGACCTGAAGACGGGCGCATTGCTGTGGCAGGGCGCGGCCAGCGCTTCGAGCAATGAAGGCAATAACAGCGGTGGCGGCGGCCTGATCGGCGCACTGGTGACGGCGGCCGTCAAGCAGATCATCAACACCAGCACCGATGCCAGCCATCCTCTCGCCGGTACGGCCAATGCGCGCCTGCTGTCGGCCGGCGTGCCGAATGGCTTGCTGTACGGTCCCCGTTCGGAACGCTACCTGGCGCAGTAATCGTCCGCTGGTAGCGTGCACAGGCCCTGCACCGGCAGGGCCTGCTGCAGGGCGAATCTGGGCAGTGACCACCGGCGCCGGAGGAAATCGTGGACTCGTCCTCCGGCGCCGTCTTTCCTGAGTTCGTGCAGATTCCAGGCAGGGAGCAAGCGATGGGCATTCAATTCAACGTCCGCTACAACGTGGAAACAGACGATTTGCAAGGCAACTCCGTGCTGGTTTTCCTGAAGCTGCAGAACCCGCAGAGCCATTACCGCAGCCACGCCTGGCAGGTGTTGACGGGGTCGGCCGGCGCCACCGAATCGTTCCACTACGAGGACAGGATCTCGACCGACGTGAACAGTTTCGGCATCACCGGCAACAGGATCGTCTCGGGCCGCCAGGCCATCGCGCCGGGCCAGCTGCTGTCGGCCGTGAGCCCGCATGGCTTGTCGCCGCTGCTGCAGCCGGCCGCCGCCTCGCTGGCGCAATCGAAGCTGACGCCGGCCCAATGCGGCGTCATGAACGAGACCAGTCCATTCATCCCGTTCAGCTGCAACTGGTACGTGAACGACCGGCCGGTCGCGACCATGCCCGATGTCGATGTCAACATGACGGTCGGTTTCGAATACCAGCCCAGCCTGTATTTCGTCGTGGCCATGCGGCCGGCGGCGGGCCAGACCTACAGCCTGGAGAGTTTCCCGGACATGACGCAGTATGCGATGCCGGTCTCGGCTGCCGAAGTGGACGTCACCTTGCGCCGCAGCCAGGACGCGTGGCGCTTCGACTTCGCCGCCCGCTAGGGTCTGTCTGACTGAACTTAATTAGGGTTGAATGGTCATAGGACGATGAGCCGAACTGACCTTACTGAAAAGCAGTGGCGCAAACTTGCCCCCCATCTGCCGTCCAATCCCCATCACGGTC
>NZ_WFLL01000076.1:0-15286 GCF_009208755.1 Janthinobacterium sp. FT14W
GGCGCGCGGCGCCGGCTTTGTCGGGCGCTTCGCCATCGGCCGCCTCGCGGGCCAGGGCGGCGATTTCCGCGCCGATGCGCTCCTGCCGCCGGTTCGCGTTTTCCAGCTGCGCCGGTGTGGCGCGCTGGCCCAGCGCCACCTGGGCGCAGGCCGTATCGAGCACGCCGATGGCCTTGTCGGGCAGCTGGCGCCCACTGATGTAGCGGTGCGACAAACGCACCGCCTCGACGATGGCGGCGTCGCGCACGCGGATGCCGAAATGGCGCTCCATCAGCGGCGCCATGGCGCGCAGCATGGCGCAGGCGATGTCTTCGCTGGGTTCTTCCACCTTCACCACCTGGAAGCGCCGCGCCAGCGCCGCATCCTTCTCAAAATACTTTTTGTACTCGCTCCAGGTGGTGGCGGCAATCGTGCGCAGGGCGCCGCGCGCCAGCGCCGGTTTCAGCAGATTGGCCGCGTCGTTCTGCCCCGCCTGGCCGCCGGCGCCGATCATGGTGTGCGCCTCGTCGATGAAGAGGATGATGGGGTGCGGGCTTTTCGTCACCTCGTCGATGACGTTCTTCAAACGGCTTTCGAATTCGCCCTTCACGCTGGCGCCGGCCTGCAGCAAGCCCATGTCGAGCGCGTGGATGCGCGCGCCCTGCAGCACCTCGGGCACGTCGCCGGCGGCGATGCGCAAGGCCAGGCCTTCCACCACGGCCGTCTTGCCCACGCCCGCCTCGCCCGTGAGAATCGGATTGTTCTGGCGCCGGCGCAGCAGGATGTCGACGGCCTGGCGTATCTCCGCCTCGCGGCCGATCACGGGATCGAGCTTGCCGTCGCGCGCCAGCTGCGTCAGGTCGCTGGTGAACTGGTCCAGCGCGGGGGTTTTGCTGGCCAGGACAGTCACCGGGTCGACGGTCGTTTCGGCAAGCTGCGGCACGCCGGCGCTTTCCTCCTCCACGGAGCCGGTTGTCAGCTTGTCCGGATGGTGCTTCAATTGCTCGACGCTAAAACGGGCGAACAGCTTCGAGCCGCGGTACGCAAGCTGCGACAGTTCCGGCTCCGTCAGCAGCGCCAGCAGCAGGTGGCGGCTGCGGATGGGTCCCGGCCGCGCCGTGTCCAGCGAGGCGATCAGCCAGGCATGTTCGAACAGCAGCGGCAAGTGCGGCGAGAACACGGGCGTGCGCGCGCTCCCCGTCCTGAAGCTGCCGATCTCGCGGCGCAGGTCCGCTTCCAGCGCCGTCAGGCTGATTTCGCTGCGCCGCGCGATGGTGACGAAATCGCTGCGCTCCTGCTCCAGCAGGGCCAGGAACAGGTGTTCGATATCGACTTCATACTGTCCCAGCCCCACGCAGATGCCGGCGGCGCGCGTGGCGGCCGTGCGCGCCGTGTCATTCAGTTTGGCGATCAGGGTTTTCAAGTTATTGCTCATGCGGCAGCTCCCTTGCGGTGGATCGAATAGCGCAGCGACGATGGCTGCAGCACGGCGTCGAAATTGACCGTCTCGCCGCCCGCCATCACGGCCAGCGTGCCGCTGATGACGAAGCCGACCCGGTTGATGCTGCCCGCGTCCCGCTCCAGGCGGGCGCGCACATTGCGCAGGCGCGGTTCATGGCGTTCGATGGCGGCTTTCAGCGCGGCGCAGATGCGGGCGCGGTCATCGCTGCTGGACAGGCACATGCCGGCGAAATCGATCAGGCCGTAGTTGACGATGGAGGCCGCGCATTCCGGGTAGGCGTCGAGCGCGCCGGGCGGCAGGGCCACGCGGGTGTTGAGCAGTTCCTCGAGGTCGCGCGCCACCGCATCCTTCAATTGTTCGAGCGACAGGCGCGCCGCCACGCCACCCGCCGCCGCGCTGCCGCCGCCCATCAGGCGGTCGAACAGGCCGGGTACATAACTGTCCATGCGCTCTCCTGAAAAGCCGGCGCGGCGCGCGGGCGCAGGTGGCCGCCGCGCGCCGCGCGCCATGAATCAAGCCACGCGGTTCGCGGCCAGGTCCCAGCCGCCCGAGGTATTGCCGCCGGCGCCGCCCGTCACTTTTTGCTGCGTGTATTTCCACTTCACCTTCGAGAACTTGAAGCCCACGTGTTCGCCCAGGATGTCGCCCTCTTCCACGTTCGGAGTGACGGCGCCGATCAGCACATTTTCGATCTCGATTTCAAAGTACTTGACGCGTTCGCCCTGGCCGTCGGCGCGCATGAATTCGAAGCGCGCCTTGGGGATGGTCTTGCCGGCCGAGCAGGTCTGCAGCAGCACCGGCGAGGCCAGGTCGGCCAGCTTGGAGATGACGATGTCCTTGTGCTCGCAGCGTTCGGCCGTGTGGCCGCCGCCCGTCGAAGCGGTGGCGGATTTCGGCTGCTCGACGCTCCAGCTGACCGATTTGCATTCGATCCAGTCCTTGTGCTTGTCATCGGTGGATTCGCCCTTGATGCCGTCTATCTGCAGATATACATCGATTGCCATGGTGTGCTCCTCTGGTTAAAAGATGATCCGGTGGATCAGGAATTGGTCGACTTCGGCAACTCCGCGACCAGTCGGAGCGAAACGGATAATTCATCGAGCTGGAAGTGCGGCCGCAGGAAGGACACGGCGCGGTACACGCCGGGCCGGCCCGGCACTTCATGCACCTGCACGGAAGCTTCGCGCAGGGGGAACTGCGCCTTCTGTTCCTGGCTCGCGTTATCGTCGAGCAGCACGTACTGCATCAGCCAGCGGTTCAAAAAATCTTCCACGTTGGCGGCGGCGGCAAAGCTGCCGATCTTGTCGCGCATCATGGCCTTCATGTAGTGGGCGATGCGCGAGACGGCAAAGATGTACTGCAGCTGCGACGACAGCACCGCGTTCGCATTGGCCGCGTCGCTGTTGTACTTGCGGCTTTTCTGCGCCGACTGCGCGCCGAAGAACGCCGCATACGCCGTGTTCTTGCAATGCACCAGCGAGATGAAGCCCAGGTCCGACAACTCCTTTTCGCGGCGGTCGGTGATCGCCACTTCGGCCGGGCATTTCAGGGCCACGTCGCCCTCGTCCGTCTTGAAGGTGTGGGTGGGCAGGTCGTCTACCAGGCCGCCGCCCTCCACGCCGCGGATGGCGGCGCACCAGCCATAATCGGCAAAGGCGCGCGTCAGCTTGCTGCCGAAGGCGTACGCGGCATTGCACCACAGGTATTTGTGGTGGTCGCTGCCGTCGACTTCCTCGACAAAGTTAAAGCCTTCCACGGTGGTGCCGTCGACGGGATTGAACGGCAACCGGCCCAGGAAGCGGGGCAAGGTCAGGCCCACGTAGCGCGCGTCCTCGGATTCGCGGAAGGCTTTCCATTTCGCGTACTCGATGGTGTCGAACACCTTGGCCAGGTCGCGCGGCTTGCCCAGGTCGCCGTAGCTTTCCAGGCCAAACAGTTCCGGCGCGGCCGAGGCGATGAAGGGCGCATGCGCGGCGGCGGCGATGTGCGACATCTGCTCGACGAAATACATGTCTTCCGGCTGGCGCGAGATGGCAAAATCGCCCAGCAGCGCGGCGAACGGCGCGCCGCCAAACGTGCCGAACTCCTCTTCGTAGACCTTCTTGAACATGCTGCTCTGGTCGAACTCCAGCGCCGCCTGGAAATCCTTCACCAGTTCGCGCTTGGTGGCGTTGAACATGCGGATCTGCAGGCGCGTGCCCGTATCCGAATTGCCGACCAGGTAGCGCAGCCCCGTCCAGCTTTGCTCGAGCTGCTGGAACGGCGCCGCGTGCATGATTTCGCTGAGCTGGGCGGAGATCAGGCGGTCGATTTCCGCCACGCGCCCGTCCAGGGTCGCCGACAGGCTGCTGGACATCAGCACCGTGCCGTCGAGCACCTGCGCCACCAGTTCCGAGATCAGGTCGCGCGCGCGCGCATGTTCGGCGCCGGACTTGGCGACGCGGCTTTGCTCGACGATCTGGTCCAGCAAGTCGGTGGCGGCCGGCGCGCCGGCGGTCGATACTGCGAGGGCTTCTGCCTGGGCGCTCATCTCAATCCTCCTGCGCTGGGAACTGCGGTTTCAGGGTGGCCAGGCTGTCCGTGTTGTTCAGCACTTCCGTCAGCAAGTCTTCCAGCTTGTCGTTGCCGGCCAGCTTGTTGCGCAGGTCGGCCAGCTTGGTGCGCGCCTCGAGCAGCTTGCGCAAGGGTTCCACCTGGCGCACCACCGATTCCGGGCGGAAGTCGTCCATCGAGCGGAAATGCAGGTCGACGGCAAACGTGCCGCCCGCCTCGCCGAGGCGGTTCGGCACGGCGAAACGGGCGACCGGTTCCACGCCGGCCAGCACTTCGTCGAAGTTGTCGCGGTCGATGGCGACGAACTTGCGGTCTTTTAAGCGTTTTTTGTCGCTGTCCGGATTGCCGCCAAATTCGCCCAGCACGCCGACCACGAAGGGCAGCTCCTTGTTTTCAATCGCGTCGCCAATCTCGACGTCGTAGGTCATTTGCACGCGCGGCGCGCGTATCTTTTGCAGGCGCTTCTGCACGCTGTCGGACTTGGGCATGTCGCTTCCTTTGCGAAGGGGTGGTGGGAATGCCGGCTTATTTCAGGCCGCTGAACGGGTCGGCCGCGCTGCCTGGCGACGCCGCGCCCTTCGCCGCCGGCGTGCCGGTGCTGGAAGTTGCAGCACGCTTGCCCGCCGCCGGCGGGCGCTTGGCCGGCGGCGGCAGCAGCACGTCCTCGCCGATGCTCGCGCGCAGCAGCTTGGCCAGGTCCTGCGCCTCCGACCGCAGCGAGCCATTCAGATTGTTTTGCCGCGACAGGTCGGCCAGCGCCTTGCCGGACAGGCGCAGGCCGCTGACGGCGACGATGCTGTTGGCGACCTTGTCGTCCGGGTCGCGCTCCAGCGCTTCGAGCGCATGGCCGATGGCGTCGCCGTACTGGCCGCGGTCGAACTTCATCTGCGCCATTTGCAGCCATGGCGCCTTGTCGGCCGGGTAGCTGCTGCCGCCGCCCTTGAGCAAGGCCATGGCCCGCTCGTACTGGCCGGCGCGCGCGGCCGCATCGGCGTCGCTCATCACTTGCGCCAGGGTCGGCGCGGCAGGAATCTTCGGCGCCGGCTGGTCCGGCGTGGCGCAGGCGGCCAGCAGCACGGCGCTGGCGAGACAGGCAATACGGGGCAATATGGTGGCTGGCTTCATCGGGGCATTCCTTCACGTGGAGGACGCTACCGCTGGGAAAGATGGGCGGCGCCTTGCTGGAGGCCATTATTGATCGCCCATTTTTTGCCAAATTGAGATTAATCAGCAAAGAAGAAGTTCCACATCACAGCCACGTGCAGTGACAGGTATCCTGATCTGGCGCAGCAATTGCCTTGATCGCAGACGGACTTTGCGTCAACGCAAGCAGGCCGCCCGTGCATGCGTTTAAATGACTGCACCACATTCATTTCCACGCACCATTTTTTGCAAAGAGCGCCCATGCCATCTGACGCCCCGTTCCGCCACCTGGCCCGCGCCAGCGCGATGCTGCTACTGGCATTGCTGCAGGCCGGCTGTGCGGGCGGCGCCATCGGCACCCTGGCCAACGCGGCGCTGCACATGGCCGGTGCGGCCAAGCCGCCGCCCGAACTGCCCGACGCGCAAAAACCGCCACGCAACGTCAGCATCCGCCTGCATGCGGCGCAGCGCCTCAACACGGATGCCGACGGCCGGCCGCTGGCGCTGGTGGCGCGCATCTACAAGCTGCGCCAGAGCGCCGCCTTCGAGCAGACGCCATACGACAGCTTCCTCGACACGCAGCGCGAAAAGGCCGCGCTGGGCGCCGACCTGATGGAAGTGAAGGAAGTGCTGCTGGTGCCGGGCCAGCGCTACGAAATACAGGAAAAAGTCAGCAAGGAAGCCGCCTTCATCGGCGTGGTGGCCCTGTTCCGCGCGCCGGCGGCACGGCGCTGGCGCGCCACCTTTGCCGCCGCCGACGCGGAACGGGGCGGCATCACCGTCGGCCTGCACGCCTGCGCGCTCAGCGTGGCCGGCATGGACAGCGGCATGGCGCCGCTGGCCGCCCTGCGCTGCCAGTAACGGCAGCAGCACACACTCAAGGAGAAACGCAATGGGCATGGCAGCGAAAGTATTGTGGGGAGAAGGCCTGTTCCTGCGGCCGCAGCATTTCCAGCGCCAGGATCAATATCACGAAGCGCGCCTGCATCACACGGCCAGCGCGCTGCATCCCTACCTGTGGGGCGTGGCGCACATGGAGTGGGACCTGGCGGCTTTGAGGACGGGCACCTTGCGCCTGCAGGCCCTGTCGGCGATCTTCCGCGACGGCGAAGTGTTCGAGGCGCTGGGCGACGGCGCGCCCGGCAGCGACACCCTGCCCCCGCCCGTGGACCTGGAAGCGCTGCCGCCGGCGGTACAGGAAGTGACCTATTATGCGGCGCTGCCCATCCTCAACGGCGAAGGCATGAACTACACGGCGCTGGCGTCCAAGGCCGGCACGCCGGCCAGCACGCGCTTTGCGCACGCCATGCGCGCCACGCCCGACCTGTTCACGGAATCGGCCGTGGCCGACGTGGCCTACCTGAAGAAGGCCGTGCGCCTGATTCCCGACAGCGAGGCGCGCGGTTCCTACGACTGCCTGCCGCTGATCGCCCTGCGGCGCACGGTCTCGGGCGGCTTCGAGCCCGTGCCCTCGTTCATGGCGCCCAGCCTGGCGATCGCCGGCGCGCCGCGCCTGCAGGGCATGCTGGAACACCTGCTGGACGCGCTGCAGGCGAAGGTGAGCGCGCTGCACGGCCACCACCGCGAACCGAGCCGCAACGTGATCGAATTCCGCTCGGGCGACGTTTCCTCGTTCTGGCTGCTGCACACGGTCAGCACGGCCGCCGCCGCGCTGATGCATTACGTGCGCCATCCGGCCCTGCATCCGGAGCGCCTGTACGAAGCGCTGCTGGGCCTGGCGGGTGGCCTGCTCAGCTACTCCAAGCATTACACCCTGGCCAGCCTGCCCGCCTACGACCACGCGCAGCCGGGCGCCTGCTTCGACGCTCTCGACGCCATCATCCGCGAACTGCTCGACACCGTCATCTCGTCGAAGTATTTTTCCATCACCCTGGTCGAGGACAAGCCGTCGTACTACCTGGGCAAGCTCGATTCGGGCAAGATCGACCAGCACACCACCCTGTACCTGGCAATCCGCGCCGCCATGCCCGCCATCGAACTGGTGGACGTGGTGCCGCTGCGGGTGAAGGTGGGCGCGCCCGACGACGTGGAAAAATGCGTGCTCACGGCCATGCCCGGCCTCAAATTGTCGCATGCGCCGCAGGTGCCGGCCGCCATCCCCGTGCGCCCCGACACCTATTATTTTGCGATGGAAAACCGCGGCGCGCTGTATGAGCAGATGCTCAAGGCACAGTCGATTTCCGTCTACGTGCCGGCCGGCATACGCGACCTGCAGCTGGAACTGATTGCGGTGACGGCATGAGCCAGCTCATCGAACGGCGCGCGGCGCCTTCCCTGCTGGGACCACGCGGTCCCGCCCCTGCAGGTGCTCGCCATGCCGGCAGCGCCCTGCTGGACCTGATGCACGAAGGCTTTTACATGCTGTTCATGCTGAAGCACGGCTCGGCGCCCGGCGACGAGCAAAGCTTCATGGACCGCATCACGGCCTTCCTCGACGACTTCGAGCGCGAGGCGAAAAAAATCCGCGCCGATGGCGACGATATCGAAGCGGCCAAATATGCGTTCTGCGCGGCGGTCGACGAAATCATCCTGGCCTCGCCCTTCGCCCTGCGCAAGCAGTGGGAGCGACGCCCGCTGCAGCTGCTGATCTTTGGCGACCAGCTGGCGGGCGAACACTTCTTCGACCGCCTCGACGCCTTGCGCGGCAAGGGCGCCATGCGCGTGCAGGCGCTGCAGGTCTTCCACATGTGTTTGTTGCTGGGATTCCAGGGCAGGTATGCGATCGACGACGGCGAAAAACTCAGCTACCTGACGGCGCGCCTGGGCGACGAGATCGCCCACATCAAGGGCAAGAGCCGGGGCTTCGCGCCGCGCGCGGAGCGTCCCGACCAGGTGGTCAACAAACGCGGCAGCGACGTGCCGCTGTGGGCGCTGTCGAGCATTTTCGCCCTGCTGGCCATCTGCGCCTACCTGGGTCTGAAAACGCATCTGACGCGCAGCACGCAAACGGCCCTGGCCGCATATGCGGACCTGGTCAAGCTGGCGCCGCGGCCCGCGCACCTGACCATCACCCTGCCCTGAACACCTCACAGAACCTGCTGCGCGTCGAGATTTGCGGCCGGCGATGCTCAATGTGCATTCGCACACTTGCGCTTCTCGGCCACAACTCTCATCCGCTCGCTACGGTTTTGTGAGGTGTCAACCAAATCTATTGCGCAATCCTGAACTCGATGCGCCGGTTTCGCGCCCGGCCATCGGCCGTGGCGTTGCTGGCCACGGGACGGTCCGGCCCCTGTCCCGACACCAGCACCGAATCGGCGACGATACCCTTGCTGGCCAGGTAGGCGCGCACGGCTTCGGCGCGCGCCTGGCTCAGGGCCACATTGCTGGCGCGCAGGCCCGTGTCGTCCGTGTGGCCGATCACTTCCACCTTGCGTCCCCGCAGCTTGAGCATGACGGCCGCCATCTCGTCGAGGATGGCCAGGCCGGCGGGCGTGATGGACGCCTTGCCGCTGTCGAATTCGATGATGCGCTTATCCAGCGCCGCATCGAGCAAGCCCTGCTCGGCCTCGGCCGCCCTGACCCGCAAGCCGTTGTTGACGGTGTAGGTGGGATTGAGGCTGGTGGCGATGTCGCTGGCGATCTGCTGGCGCTGCGCCTCGTTCGCCACTTCGCCGCGCACGCTGACGTTGTTGCCGTCGATGCTGATCTGCCCCCGTGAAATGAGCTTCAGGTTCGGCGCGATCAGCTTTTGCACGTAGGCGTTCCAGTTGGCCGGCACGGCCACGGTGCCGATGGCGATCTGGTCGACCACGCGCTCGGCACCGTACAGTTCGCGCAGGCGGGCCAGCACGGCCGCCTTGCCCGCCTCGTCGGCCAGGGTGCCCGTGACGAGGATCTGCCCCGGCATGGGTGTCTGGGGCGCCTGCGCCTGGGCGTGGCAGGGCGCGCTGGCGGTGGTGGCAAGCATCAGCAGCAAAGTGGCAAACGGTTTCATCGCACTCCTTCAGGCAAAGGTATCGGCAAACATGGCGCAGGCCGAGCGCAGCGACAACTGCTCCTGCTGCAAACAGGCGGAAAAGCGGCTGAGCGCCGCATCGCGTCCCAGCTGCTGCTCCACCCAGTCCAGCTGGTCGAAGACGATCAGCCGTTCGCCGCCGGCCTGCGGATCGATCAGCGCGCGCAAGCCATGCGGGTCGGCGCCGCAAAACCCGATCACCAGCACGGGCGCCTCGTCGAGGTGGGAAAAGAACAGCGCCAGTTCGAAATCGGCATGACGCAGGAAAGGCGCGATCAGATGCAGCCAGAAACTGGCCACCAGCTCGCGCAGCTGCGCGTCCTGCGGCAGCGGCAGCACCAGACTTTTTTCCAGGCGCGGCAAGCCGCTCTGGCGCACGGGCCGCAGCAGCAGGCCCAGGCCCAGCAGCAATTCGCGCACCGTCACGGGGAACGCGGGCGAGGCCAGCATCGCCTGCAAGCCATGCACTGTCTGCGCCTGCAAGAAGGCGGCCAGCCGCGCCGCGTGGCCAGGTGCGGCCGGTTCCACTTCCACCACGTTGCCGGCCAGCGCCAGCAGGGCCGGTCCCGGTTCGGCGCTGGCCACGATGCCTTGCGACAGCTGCTCCACCCGCTGCCACAGGGGCGCCAGCGCCAGCGGGCTGCAGGCGACAAAGGCCTCGCCGTCGTCGACCTCCAGCACGCCCATGGCCATGAAGGGAAAGCGCCTGTGCGACTGGTCGTTGCTTGCTTCCAGGCGCCCGGCGATGGCGCGCCGGCTGCGCGTGCCGACGAAGGCAAAGCGCAGCGGCGGCAAGGCGTCGTAATTGAGCTTCCAGCGCGGCTCCACCGTCAGGGCACTCATGACCTGCGCCAGCCAGTCGTCGAGCAGTTGCACCAGCGCGTGATTGTCGCAAGCCTTGATGAAATCGCCCCGCGCGGGGATCTTGCCGAAGTAAGCGAGGCGCACCTGCTGCGCCGCGCGCATCATGGCGCCACCCCGGCCACGGCCGCGGCGGCGATGGCCGGCGCGGGAGGCGCGGCAGGAACAGCGGGCGTGCCGACGATGGTCTCGGGCAGCTGCATGCCGCGAAAGCCCTGCTCCTGCAACGCCGCAGTCCCGCCCGCCCCCGCCCCCGCCGTTTCGGCGCTGCTGGTGATTTTCAGGTCGAGCGCCACGGCCACCTCGCCGCGCGCCCAGCGCAGCTCGAACACGCCGCCGTCCTTGCGCTTCTTGGCCGCCGCATCGATCATGCGCTTCAAGCCGAATTGCCCCGGCTCGTTGAACAGCTCCACCGTGCGCCCGTCGAAGGTGACGGCCGTGATGCGCGCGCCCTGGGCGCCTGCCGCGCCTTGCGGGCCAGGATGCAGCATATTCGTCCACTGCGCCGGGGTATTGCGGTAGCGCAGCTGCTGGCCGTCGATCTCCACCGTGTATTCCAGGGTGCCGGGCGCGGGCGACGGCTGGATCTGGAAGACGGTCTGCGCCACGCCGGAGGTGGCCGCCACGCCGCCCGCGCCCAGCGGCGCGATCCAGCCGGGGAAGCGCGCCACCACCTGCGGCGCCAGGCTGATGCCCATGTCGGCCCAGGTGCGCGGCGCCAGCACGTCGCCGCGCCGCACCACCAGGGGGCCCATGGAGGTGGTGACGAATTTCGCCACCAGCCCTTCCGGGCCGAAGAACTGGCCGATTTCCAGGTTGCTCGCCTCGATGCGCGCCGTGGGCGCAAATGGATATTTGTTCGCCAGCGATTTCTGGAACGGTTCGTACACCTGCGCTGCCCAGATCTTGTTGATATCGAGTTCCGCCGGCGCGACGATGACGGTAAAGGTCTGCATCAGCGGGCGCACGAGGATGGGACGGATGGCCTGCTTTTGCGCGTCGCTCATCCCCGTGAGCAGCTGCTCGTCGACCAGTTTCAGGGCGTCGACCAGTTCGGAACCGCTGCCTTCCAGGGTCTGCTGCATGAACTGGCGCGCGCCCGGGCCGGGATCGCCCTGGTTCTTCAGCTGGTTCAAGCGGCTGCGCAGTTTCGACAGCGCTTCCAGGTAGGCGCGCATCAGCGACGCATTGTTGTCCCTGGCCGCCACCAGCTTGCCCACGCCGGCAAATTCGCGGCCCACGGGTCCCATCGGCTTGTCCAGGCGGGCCGACTCGAGCTGCGCCTGCATGCCGGGATTCGATGCCAGCTGCGACGGCGCGCGGCGCAGCACCGTTTCCTTGAACCAGGCGACGATGCCCCGCTCGGCCTTGCGCAATTGTGCATTCTGCAGCGCCGGGTTGTCCCACGAGGTTTCGTCGTAGATGGCCGTCAGCAGTTTGGCGATCGGCGACGACTGCGGGTCGCCCAGGCGGTTCATCGCCTGCACGGCGCCGTCAAAGCCTTTCAGGTCGGCGACGGCGACACCCTGCACGAACTTTTGCCACTCGCGCGCGTAGTCGGCCTTGTACATGGCCACCAGGTTTTTTTCGATCTGTTCCGGACTGCCTTCCAGTGTCAGGTCGTCGGTGGAGGCGCTTTTCAGCACCCAGTCCGCGCTTTGCAGCTCGCGGTTGGCGGCATCGCGGAATGCGCCCTCGACGAATTTTTGCCACGCCTGGCGCGTAAAGGCGCCCGAGACGGCGTAGCTGCCCGCCAGCAGGGCTTGATCCTGTTCGCCGACGATGCGCGCCACCGTCATGCCGGGAAAACGCGTCGAGGCGCGCGCCTTGACGTCCGCATACACGCGCTCGCGCGCCGGCATGCCGCGCACCACGCGGCGCAGGTTTTCGCGGGCCTGGTCGACCAGCGCCAGCTTCTGTTCGATGCGCGGCCAGGATGGATCGCCGATCTGCGCCAGATAAAACGTCAGCAGCCGCTCGGCGCTGCGTATCATCTGTTCGCGCGGCATGGCGCCCCGGTTGCCTTCCAGCCAGCCGCGCCAGAAACGCGTCATCTGGTCGTTCAGGTGGCTGCTCTCGGCATGCGTCTTATCGGCCAGCATCAGATAGGTTTTCAGCGCATTGTAGGCATCTTCCACATTCGTCGCGCTGGCCGCCTGGTACTGCACGCTGCGCGGCGCAGCGGAAGACGCGGAAGGCGCGGCGGCCGGCGTCTGCGGCGTGCGCGCCGCGGGCTGCAGCTGGTCGGCGCTGGCGTTCATCTCGAACAGCAGCGCTTCCAGCGCAGCCGCCACGGGGGCCAGCATGACCTGGCGGGCGCCGGCAAAATATTCCTCGCGCAGCTTGCGTTCGAGCAGTTCGCCCTGGTACAGGCCCAGGCGCAAGGACCACGGCCGCTGCGTGCGGTACGCTTCCAGCTGTTCTATGCGATCCTGCAGGATCTCCAGCGCTTCCAGGCGCGACTGCAAGTCCAGGCGCCGCTCCTGCAGCTTCACCACTTTAGCTAGATCGGCCTCGACGTTGGCCACCAGTTGCCGGTTGCCCAGATAGGACCAGCTCCAGCCGCCCAGGCAGGCGCCCAGCGACACCGTGGCGGCAAAGAACACGGCATATTTGAAGCGCAGCTTGGCGCGGTTGGCATAGTTGGCGACCAGGTGCTTATCGGCAAAAATCACCTTGCGGAACAGCTCCAGCAGGAAATAGCCATGCTGGCGCGCGCCCGGCGGTGTCACGGCCGGGGCCGGCGCGAAGGCCAGGTCGAAGCGGCGCGCCACCTGCTGCGAGGAGGCGCTGACGGGCTCGCCCTCCTGCAACGCGCTGGTGAAGTAAAAGCCGCGGAACACGGGCTGGAACTGGAACGGATTTTCCTCGAACAGGGTGGCGATGAAGGCGCGCAGGGCCGGCTTGATGGCGGCAAACTCGAGCGGAAAGGTGAATACGCCGGGCGCCATCGTCTTGCGTTGCCGGTGCGCCATGTTGGCCAGGCTCAGCTCCGTCAAGCCATCGTGCAATTCATCGAAACTCTGGTCGAAAAACGCCAGCAAGTCGGCCGTGGGCAGCTTGCGCTGGTAGGGCATGGTGGCGCCCCAGACGCGCTCGCGCTCGCTGCGTTCGGCGTCCGCGAAAAACTCCGTGAAGCCGGCGATCAGGTCCGCCTTGGTAAACACGATGTACAGGGGCGCGAACACTTCCAGGCGCTCGATGACGTCCTGCACGCGCTTGCGCAGGCTGCGCGCCAGCTGCATGCCCACGTCCGGGTCGCCTTTCAATTCGGCGATGCTGACGGCGATGAGGATGCCGTTGATGGGCGCCTTGCGCCGGTATTTTTTCAGCAGGTCGAGAAAGCCGAACCACTCGCCCCGGTGCTCGTCGACGGCGCAATAGCGTCCCGCCGTGTCGAGCACGATGCCGTCCGTGGTGAAAAACCAGTCGCAGTTGCGCGTGCCGCCCACGCCTTGCACGATCTTGCCGTCGGCGAAAGGAAACTGCAGGCCCGAATGCAGGATGGCGCTGCTCTTGCCGGCGGCCGGATTGCCGATGATCATGTACCACGGCAATTCGTACAGGGCGGCAGCGCCCGATTTAATGCCCAGCTTGGACGTCTTGATGGTTTCGATGGCGGCCAGCATGCCCGTGCGCACGGCATCCAGTTCGCCCTGCTGCGTGCCGCCGGCCGCCGAGGCCGTCGCCGCCTGCGCAGCGGCGATCTCGGCCTCGTTGAAGATGGCTTGCCCCAGCATCTGCGCATTGCGCCGCGCGCGGCGCCGGCGCCACAGCCACAGGCCCAGCCACGTGACAAAGGCCAGCAGCAGCAAGGCCAGCGCCCAGACCAGCGCCACTTCCAGCGCCTCGGCGCCCAGGTACAGGAACACGGCCAGCGCCACGAAGCCGGCGATGGTCAGAGTGCGGCTGTCGGTGAAGAAATGCCAGAGTCGTCGCAGCATGATGAGCCCAGGGTGAAGTCGCAAACAGGATGGACGCCGCCGCGCAGCAAGGCGGATTCGGCCCATGCTGCCAGCAATGGGGCGCGCCTTTGTTGACATATGACAAGTACCAGGCGCCAGCGCGCGGCAAGCGTCGGCAGGCCATTGATGCCGCGCAAGTAAGCTTGCAGCGCTGAAAATCCGGCCGCCGCGCGGCGCTAGAATGGCTGGCGCGGCTTACTTGCCCAGCACGCGCGGTTGCGGCAATTCCGTGTGGCCAAAATCCATCATGGTCCAGCGTCCGCCCCAGCGCAGGCCCACCGATTCGGCCGTCACGCCATATAAACGGTAACCGCGCATGGCCCAGGCATTTTTTTCAGAAATGATGAGCTTTCCTTCATGCATGAATGCGCAATCGGCCGCCAGGCCGTACTGGTGATAGCTTTGAAACGCCCTGGCGTTCGTCACGTTCGGGCCGGCCGCCGCCAGCTGGTCCTGGCGCGCGGGACTGCGATAGCCTTCCAGCAAGACCATGTCGTAGCCATGCACCTCCTTCATGATCTTGAAGACCAGCAGCAGGCGCTGCGCGTAGTCGTGGTCGAGCAATTGCCAGTTGCGGCTGGCGCCGCCCAGCAGCGGGCGCAGCTGCGTCACTTCCGCCGTGGCAAACAGCAGCGGCGGCAAGGCCGGCGGCGGCACCAGCTGCTCGCCCTTGAGCAAGTCGCTGACCTGGTCATTGATGACATATTGCCGATCGGCATAGCCACGCAAGGCGATGCGGTCGCTGGACAGCCAGGCCAGCAGCGGCGGCACGACGACCAGCACGCTGCCCGCCAGCGACAGCCAGCGGTGACGCCACAGCAGTTGCCAGGCGCACGCCACGCCCGAGCCCGTGTGCCGCTGCACGCGCTGCCACTGCGCGCCGCC
Organism: Janthinobacterium sp. FT14W; assembly: GCF_009208755.1. Taxonomy (NCBI): domain Bacteria; kingdom Pseudomonadati; phylum Pseudomonadota; class Betaproteobacteria; order Burkholderiales; family Oxalobacteraceae; genus Janthinobacterium; species Janthinobacterium sp. FT14W. The sequence continues at coordinate 14,828 of NZ_WFLL01000076.1, forward strand.
GCCCCGCTGCAACCCCTGCGCGCGCCGCTGCATGCGCCAGCCGAGGTTGACGAGCGTGTGCAGCACGATGGCGCGGCCGCCGGGAAACAGCAGCAGCCAGCAGGCAAAACAGGCAAGCAGGAAATACATCAGGACCAGGGCGACGAACATGGGGCGCTCCGTGACGGGGATCGGCGTGGGCCGGGCAGCGTGCTCGGCAGTATCGCTCGATCGTAGGCGTCCGCAACCCGCATGCGCGCGATTTACATCAAGGTCGGTCGAGTTTGATCCATTGCGGAGGTGATATTTTGTCTTTATTGAAAACCGGAGATGGCCAGTCCAGCGGTCCTACCCTGCTGGGCAAGGCGGGGGCGGCCGCCGCGCAGGCCGATGGCAAGCGCATCCTGTCGCAGCTGGAACATGGCGCCGCCGCGCCCGCCGCCAGGCCCGCCCTGCGCTGGCGCCCTGGCCGGCGGCACT
>NZ_WFLL01000077.1:0-15072 GCF_009208755.1 Janthinobacterium sp. FT14W
CCGGGCGCGGGAGGGGCCGGCGGGCAAGCCGGCGCCAACGGCGCGCAGCCGCGAGCTGCAGGCGCGCCTGGACGGCGCCATCGGCGCCGGCGAATTCTGCTTCCACTACCAGGGCAAGTTCGATACGGCGCAGCTGCGCCTGGTCGGCCTGGAAGCGCTGCTGCGCTGGGACCATCCGCGCCATGGCCTGGTCTACCCGAACGAATTCATCGGCCTGGCCGAGCAGACTGACGCCATCGCCGCGCTGGGCAACTGGGGCATCGATGCCGCCTGCCGCCAGCTGGCGCAGTGGCGCGCGGCGGGCTTGCCTGTGGTGCCCGTCGCCGTGAATGTCTCGGCGCGCCAGCTGGGCGAACCGCACTTGCCCGATTTCGTGCTGCGCTGCCTGCAGCGGCACGCCGTTGCGCCCGGCCTGCTCGAGCTGGAAGTGACGGAAAGCTGCGGCATCGACGACATGGCGCAGGCGGCGCAGGTGCTGTGCCGGCTGCGCGCGCTGGGCCTGGCCATTTCGCTCGACGATTATGGCACGGGCCATTCAGGGCTCAGCCATGTCAAGATGTTGCCCATTCAGACAATCAAGATCGACCGCAGCTTCATCCGCGCGCTGGGCGGCGGCAGCGCCGGCCGCGACACCGTGATCGTCGCCTCGACCATTGCGCTGGCGCGGGGCCTGGGCTTGCAGGCGCTGGCCGAGGGCGTGGAAAGCCGGGGGCAGCTGGCGCAGCTGCAGCGGCTGGGTTGTCCCCAGGTGCAGGGCTTCTACCTGCACCGCCCGGCGCCCGCGGCCGAGGTGGCCGCATTGCTGGCCGCCGGCGCGCCGGCGGGCCTTGTATCGGGGCGGAAACATGGCGCCATGCGGCGTGGCGCGGATGCTCAGTAAAATATCGCCACTGCAAGCCGCGTGCTTTAACACTTTTTCCTCCACGCAAGAATGATAAACAGTCCCGTCCCGGCCTATGTATTCGGCCCGTTTCGCCTTTTGCCGCCAGAGCGCCTGCTGTTCGAGGGCGACCGCGCGCTGCGCCTGGGCAGCAGGGCCATGGACTTGCTGCTGGCCTTGCTGGAGCGCGCCGGCGAAATCGTCGACAAGCATGAACTGGTGGCCATCGTCTGGCCCAATGCCGTGGTGGACGACGCGACCTTGCGCGTGCACCTGGCGGCGCTGCGCAAGGCGCTCGGCGATGGCCGCGATGGCCAGCGCTATATCACCACCATTCCCGGGCGCGGCTACGGCTTCCTGGCGCCGCTGGCGCACACGGGCCAGCCGGCGCCCGGTGCGGCGGGCGCCGAGCCGCGGCATAACCTGCCCGTCATGCTGACGCGCATGCTGGGCCGCGCCGAGGCGCTGCAGACGATGGCCAACCAGCTGCTGCAATTGCGCCTGCTGTGCATTGCCGGTCCGGGCGGCATCGGCAAGACCACCCTGGCCGTCGTGCTGGCCACGCGCGTGCTGCGCCGCTATGCGGACGGCGTGTGCTTCGTCGACCTGTCGCCGCTGGACGAGGGGCGCCTGGTGCCGCTGGCGCTGGCCACGGCGCTGGGCGTGGCGGTGCCGGCCGGCGATGCCATGCCCGTTCTGCTGGCCTATTTGCGCCCGCGCCACATGCTGATCGTGCTCGATAACTGCGAACACGTGATCGGCGCGGCCGCCACCTTGGCCGACGCCTTGCTCAGGGGCGCGCCGCTGCTGCACGTGCTGGCCACCAGCCGCGAGCCGCTGCGCATCACCAGCGAGCAGCTGCTGCGCCTGCCCGCGCTGGAATTGCCGCCGGCCGATGCCGTGCCCGATGCGGCGGCGGCCCGGCATTTCGCTGCGGTGCAGCTGTTTTGCGAACGCTGCGCGGCCGTCGACGATGCGTTCGTGCTGGCCGACGCCGACGTGCCCGTGGTGGTGGACATCTGCCGGCGCCTCGATGGCATCCCGCTGGCGCTGGAACTGGCGGCGGGACGCATCGGCCATTTCGGCCTGCACGAATTGCGCCGCCAGCTCGACGACCGCTTCCGCCTGCTCACGCGCGGCGCGCGCAACATGCCCTTGCGCCACCAGACCCTGCGCGCCACCCTGGACTGGAGCTACGGCCTGCTCGACGCGCAGGAGCGCCAGGTACTGCAGGCGCTGAGCGTGTTCAGGAGCCGCTTCCGCCTGGAGTCGGCCAGCGCCGTGGCGGGCTGCGACGTCTTCGACACGGTGGCCGACCTGGCGGCCAAGTCCCTCGTCAGCATCGAGTTCTGCTGCCAGCACGTGTACTACCGCCTGCTCGACACCACGCGCGCCTACGCCGCGGCGCAGCTGTCCGCGGGCGGGGGCGCCGGCGCCGTGCTGCTGCGCCATGCGCGCCATTGCCTGGGCCTGGCCGGACGCATCGCCGCCGACTGGGAGAGCATGCCGCCGGCCCACTGGAGCGCGCGCTACGGCCGCCATGTCGACGATTTGCGCGCGGCCATCGACTGGGCCTTCGGCGAGGAGGGCGACGTGGCGCTGGGCGTGGCCCTGACCCTGGCCGCGCAAACCCTGTTCTACCAGCTGTCGCTGATGGATGAATACCGCGTGCGCGTCGAACGGGCCCTCGAGCGCATGGCCACGCATGCGCTGGAAGACCCCGACAGCGAGATGCAGCTGCACGCCTCGCTGGCGCACCTGCTGCTGCATACGCAGGGCATCACGGGCACCATGCTGCGTTCCTTCCAGCGCAGCTATGCGCTGGCCCTGCGCGCGGACGATGACAATCGCCGCTTTGAGGCGATTTGCGGCATGTGGATCTGCAGCCTGAAGCTGGCCGATTTCCAGCGCGCCGACACCTACGTGGCGCAGCTGGCCGTCCTGTGCGAGGCGCGCGACGACACGGCGATGCGGCTGGTGCTGGCGCGCATGCGTTCGGCGGGCGAGTATTTGTGCGGACGGTACGCGGAGTCGGCGGCGCTGGCGCGCATGGTGCTCGCGCATCCCGAGGGCGCCGGACAGCTGGGCTTCAACAATGCCTTGCTGGCCGATCACCAGGTTTGCCTGCGCGGCACGCTGGCGCGCTGCCTGTGGATGCAGGGCCGTCCCGACGACGCCCTGGCACTGGCGCGCGAGGCGGTGGCGGTGGGCTTCGAGCACAATGGCGTCACGCTGTGCGTGGCGCTGGCCATCAATGCCATTCCCGTCGCCCTGTGGTGCGGGCAGCGGGGGCTGGCGCATGCCTGGATTTGCCTGCTGTGCGAGCATGCGGCCCGCTATGGCCTGCTGTACTGGAGCGCCTGGGGCGCCGCCTATCAGCGCCTGCTCGATGCGGGCGACGCGATGACGGAATTTCCCTGGCCCCCCGTGCGCAGCTGGCCGATACAGATCGATCTGATGGCCACCCTGCACGACGCGGCCGCCGACAGCCAGGCGCTGCGCCGCGCGCGCACGGGCCTGGCGCCGTGGAGCGCGCCGGAAGTGCTGCGCCGCGACGCGCACCACCGCTGGCGGGCGCTGGCGCAAGGCGATGCGGCGGGCCTGCAGGCGGTCCGGCTGCAACTGGAAGAAGCGCTGCAGCTGGCCAGGGAGCAGCGGGCGGCGGGCTGGGAGCTGCGCTGCGCCACCAGCCTGGCGGCCGTGATGCAGGCGCAGGGCAGCGGCGGCGCCGCGCATGCCTTGCTGGCGCCGGTGCATGCGGGCTACCGGCAGGGGCGCGACACGACGGATGTGATGGCGGCGGCAGCTTTGCTGGCGCAGCTGGCCTGAAGCCTATTCGTAGGCGCCCAGCCGGCGCTGTTCGTCGGGCGTGAAATTGGCGTCGCGCAGCTGCTGCACGGCCGCCGTATCCTGCGCGCCGCCGGGCAGGCTGGCCTTTTTCGCCTGGTAGGCGATGATGCGCTGCTGCCACTGCGATTCTTCGCGGTCCAGCTCCGCCAGACGGGCCGCGGCCGCCGGCGTGAACGTGCTGGCGCGCAGGCGGTAGACTTCATTCTCGTCCGCGCCCTGCGCCCGCAGCGTCCTCACGGAAGCATCCAGCTGCGCCACCTGCAGCGGTGCAGCGCGCGCGGCGCGCTGGGCGGGCGACAGCTGCTGGTCCAGTACGGCCAGCTGCGCCTGGCGCTGCGCTTCGTCGAGCGTGGCGTTGCCCAGGATGGCCATGCGCGCCACGGCATCGTCGTCATACGCGTCGCTGGCGCCGAACAGGCCCGCGCTTTCCTGCGCCGTAAAGTAATTGCCGCGCAGCGCGCGCATGGCTTGCAGGCGCGCGCGCGCGGCCAGGGCGGGATCGGCCTGCGCGGGCAAGGCTTGCTCCGCGCCGGCCAGCGCCTGCTTGTAGGCGAGGTAGGCGCCCAGCAGGCGCTTCGCCTCGCGGGCGGGGGCGGGCGCCAGGCGCTTGTCCAGTTCCGCCTCGATCTGGCTGCGGATGGCGGCCAGCGGCTTTTCGCCCAGGCCCGCCAGGTAGTAGTCGAACAGGTGGCCCAGCTCCGCGTCGACCACCAGCTGGTCGCCGGCGGCCACCGTCACGTTGCCGTCCGGCCGCGTGCCTTCCATCGAGCGCACGAACGCGAACAGGTCCGGTTCCGCCTTGTCCGGCGGCGGAGCCGGCGGCTCCCCCGGCCGCAGTGCCAGATACAGGGCCAGGGCTGCCAGGCTGCCGCCGGCGATCCATTTCGCGTGCATGCGCTTCTCCTTACAGTCCCAGGCCTTGCAGGCGGTTCGCTTGCTGGCGGAAGACGGTGACGGGGTTGGTTTCGAACAGGTTGACGATGCCGACGAACTGGTTGACTTCATCGAGGTGGTTCATGGCGTAGTCGTCGCGGATCACCTTGCCCAGGTGGCTGGAGCAGCTGCTCACCAGGCCATCGTTCTTGACGCCGCCGAAGGCCAGGCTGATGGCCGCCAGGGCCGGGTCGCCCACGTCGAGCACATTCGTGTACGGCTGCGCGCCGCTCCACGAGAAATAGTACACGCCTTGCACCTGGTAGGCGCCTTCGCCGCAGGCCGAGGCCGGGATGCCTTGCGGGTGGCGGCTGTTGAATGCCAGCGAGCCGGCCGTGGACAGCGAGGCCAGCGAGGCGCCCGCGTTTTGCGGCAGGCCCTTGTTGCCCGACAAAATGCCGATCAGGGAAGCGAGCGCATTGCCCAGCGCGCCGCTGGTGTTGGGGATGGCGCCGCTGAGGATGTCGGCCACCTTGGAACCCTTGTTGACGCCGGCCACGCTGGTGACGGACGCCACCAGGTCGGGCCGCACGGAAGCGACATAGCGGGCCGTGGGGCCGCCGTGGCTGTGGCCGATCAAATTGACCTTGGCCGCGCCCGTGGCGGCGAGGATTTGCCGCACCTGCGACAGCAGCTGCTCGCCGCGCACTTCCGTGCTGTTGGCGGCCGAGACGGTGGTCACGTAGACTTGCGCGCCGCCGCTGCGCAGGGCGTCGGGGACGCCGTAGAAATATTCGACGGGACCGAGCTTGTCGAAGCCGAACAGGCCGTGCACGAGCACGATCGGGTACTTCGTTTGCGTGTAGCCGGCGGCGCTGGCGCTGCCGGGCAGGATGGCGAGAGTGAGGAGCAGGGTGGATAGCAGTTGCCAAAAGCGAGTCTTCATTTTGTCTCCGTTATGTATTAATGATCGGCCAAATGCAGGGCGATTAATAGTGGAAATGTCGATGCTGTAGCGATTACCCGTGTGCTCCTTCACATTCTATCGATGCATTAAATATAGCGAGCGCTCGGTTTTTTAAATGTAGCACTGCTGGATTTAAATTGCATTTGAATTGCATGATGCAGCGCAATAACTGTCGTCATTCGGCGTTGCTTATGCGTCCATTGCATAGTCGAAAAGTCAAATAGTTGTTTTCCTGAGCTATAATCGCCCGCATCAGCCGTCCCGTCGTCTTGCCGCGCCGCCCAGGTGCGGCAATGACGTCGCTCCTACACCGTTACTTGGGAATGCACTTGTCGACCCATTTCAATTTTGAACAGTTTCAGCAGATGACGCCTTTAAATGGCGAAAACATCTGGGAATATATTCTTGACCGCCACGCGGGACGTATCGGCGTCAAGCGCCGCAAGCCGGCACTGGAAAATCTCGAACGCATCTTCGTCGCCACCTTCCGCCTGGCCAATGACGTGGGTTTCCGCGCCATGAGCTTGCGCGACCTGTGCCGCGAAACAGGGCTGTCGATGGGGGGGCTGTATGGCTACATCACCAGCAAGGATCAATTGGCCGAAATCATCGAGGACGTGGTGCGCCATTCCACGCAAGCCATGCCGCTGCTGTTTGCCGACGTGAAGTCGCCGCTGGACCGCCTGGAGGCGATGATACGCTCCTCGATCTACCTGTCCGAAGTGCTGCAGCCGTGGTTTTATTTCGTCTTCATGGATTCGCGCGTGCTGCAGGTGGAGCAGCGCAGCATGGCGAAAAACTCCGAACTGTTCGTCCAGACCCTGATCGCCACGACCATCGGGGAAATCGAGCCGAAGCCGCATGGCGATCCCACCCTGCTGGCTGCGCATTGCCTGGCCCTGTTCCAGGACTGGTATGTGAAGCGCTGGAAGTACCGCGCCGCGAAGGTCAACGTCGACGATTTTGCCGATAGCGTGGTCAGTACGGTGCGCAGGTATTTGAGCATGGGCGGCGTTTAGTTTTAGCTCTCAACCCCAGAGCAAGATCTGGGGTCGGACGGGGACGCCGAGTCCCTCAGGGTCCGACCCCGGCCCTTCGGTTGGGGCCTGATTTTTCAAGCTAGTTCGTCTCCACCGGCAGCGTCTCCGGCACGGCCGCCGGATCCGTCGGCGTCTCCGCATCCATGTCCAGGGTTTTCACGCCGTTCATGTCGATGAATTCATCGTACAGCCATTCGCCGTCGACCTGGCTCAGGCCCGCCGGCACGGCGCGCGTCACCTGCGGGCGCGTCGACAGGGCCGTGCGCATGTAGTCGATCCAGATCGGCATGGCCAGGGTGGCGCCGAATTCGCGCCCGCCCAGCGATTTGGGATCGTCATAGCCCATCCACGCCACGGCCACGATGCCGCCGCCGTAGCCGGCGAACCAGCCGTCGACGGCGTCGCTGGTGGTACCCGTCTTGCCGGCGATGTCGCTGCGCCCCAGCTTTTTCGTCGCCGCCGCGCCCGTGCCCGTGCGGGCCACTTCGCGCAGCATGCTGTCCATCACGAAGGCGTTGCGCGGGTCCAGCGCCAGGGTCTTGTCGTCGTTCGGGGCGGGCGGTTTTGTTTGCATCAGCACAGCGCCCCTGGCGTCGACGATGCGGTCGATCAGATAGGGCTCCACCTGGTGGCCGCCATTGGCGAACAGGGCGTAGGCGCCCGCCATCTGCACGGGCGTGACGGAACCCGTGCCCAGCGCCATGGTCAGGTTGCTCGGCTGGCGCGCCGGGTCGAAACCGAATTTTTCCAGGAAGTCGTGCGTGTACGAGATGCCCAGCGCGCGCAGGATGCGCACGGAGGCCACGTTCTTCGACTGCGCCAGCGCATAGCGCATGGTGATGGGGCCGTCGAACTTGAAGTCGTCGTTCTGCGGCGCCCACACCTTGCCGCCCGCCTGCATTTCCAGGGGCACGTCGTTGATCAGGGTGGCCGGCGAAAAGCCTTTTTCCAGCGCCGCCGAATACACGAAGGGCTTCATGGCCGAACCGGGCTGGCGCCACGCTTGCGTGACGTGGTTGAATTTTTGCAGGTTGTAGTCGAAGCCGCCCACCATGGCGTGGTAGGCGCCCGTTTCCGCGTCCAGCGAGACGAAGGCGGCCGCCACCAGCGGCACCTGCGTGATGGCCCAGTTGCCCTTGGCGTCCTGGGTGATGCGGATCACGGCGCCCGGGCGCAGTTTGATGCCGGCGCCCGCCTTGGCGGACAGGGCCGGGGCGGCAAAGCGCAGGCCTTCGCCCGTGATGGCCTTGGCGTCGCCATCGCCCGTGTCGGCCACCACCTTGCCGCTGGCCACCTCCGTGACGACGGCGGCGATCAGGCCGTCGCTGTCCGGGCGTTTTTGCAGCGCAGCATCGATGGCTTCGTCGCGCTGTTCGGGATCGGGCGGCATGTCGATGAAGGTTTCCGGGCCGCGGTAGCCGTGGCGCTGGTCATAGGCGATGACGTTGCGGCGCGTCGAGGCGTAGGCCGCGTCCTGGTCCGCCTTCAGGATCGTCGTGTAGACGCTGATGCCCCGGGTGTAGCTGTCTTCCTTGAACTGCGCGTAGACGGCCTGGCGCGCCAGTTCGGCCACGTATTCGGCATGCGTGTCGAAACCCTGCTTGCCGCGGCTGTTGACATGCAGCGGCTGCGCCAGCGCCTGCTGGTACTGGCCTTCGCTGATGTAATCGAGTTCGCGCATGCGTTTCAAGACCAGCTGCTGGCGCGCGTGCGCTTTTTTCGGATTGCTGATCGGGTTGTGGCGCGAGGGGTTCTGCGGCAGGCCTGCCAGCATGGCCATCTCCGCGATCGACAGTTCGGACAGGGGCTTGCCGAAATACGTCTGCGCCGCGCTGCCGAAGCCGAACGAGCGCTGGCCCAGGTACATCTGGTTCATGTACAGCTCGAGAATCTGGTCTTTTGACAGGGCCGACTCGATCTTCAGGGCCAGCATGATTTCATTGAGCTTGCGCGAAGCGACTTTTTCGCGCGTCAGGAAGAAGTTGCGCGCCACCTGCATGGTGATGGTCGAGCCGCCGCCGTGGCCGAAGCCGTGGCGCAGGTTCGACAGCACGGCGCCGCCGGCGCGCACGAAGTCGATACCGTGGTGTTCGTAGAAGCGGCCATCCTCGATGGCCAGCAGGGCTTTTTTCATCATTTCCGGCACTTGCGCAATCGGCACGAAGTCGCGGTGCTCTTCGCCGAATTCGCCGATCAGCACATTGTCGGCCGTGTACACGCGCAGCGGGATCTTCGGCTGGTAGTCCGTGATCACGTCCAGCTCGGGCAGGCGGGGGCGCACGTACAGGAACAGGTAGGCGGCCAGCAGCAGGGCGGCGGCCAGCGCGGCGCAGCCGGCGATGATGAAGCCGCGCACGGTGGCGCGGCGGGAAGGCCAGGGAAATCCGGATCGTTTGGCAGTCAAGGCAGTCTCACGTGAGCGTGCAAGGCACGGTGGCAGCGATTATAGACCAATGCGGCGGGCGCTCCGGCGTTGGCGCGGCGCAGGGGCCGGTGCCGGAAGGGGGAGCAAAAAACCTTTTCATCGAAACGCGGCTGTGCGATAGTCACGGCTTCAAGAAAATAGCCCGGGCGTCGATCCGGGCTGTTTATTTTACAAGACTAAGGAACTTTGTATGGCAAAAGATGTAACACCGAGCGCCATGAAGCCGTATATCCCGGCCGACGCGAAATTGCCCGAAATGACCTTCCGCGCCCTGTTCATGGGCGTCATCCTGGGGATGGTCTTCGGCGCCTCCTCGCTCTACCTGGTGCTGAAGGTGGGCCTGACCGTCAGCGCCTCGATTCCCGTCGCCGTGATCGCCATCACCCTGTTCGGCCTGGCCAAGAAGGTAGGCGGCAAGGATTCGTCGATCCTGGAAAACAGCATCACGCAAACGGCCGGTTCGGCCGGCGAATCGCTGGCCTTCGGCCTGGGCGTGACCATGCCCGCCATCCTGATCCTGGGCTTCGACCTGGAAATCTCGAGAGTCATGCTGGTCGGTATCCTCGGCGGCCTGCTGGGCATCCTGATGATGATCCCCATGCGCCGCACCATGATCGTCGACCAGCACAAGGAACTCAAATTCCCCGAAGGCACGGCATGCGCCGAAGTGCTGAAGGCGGCCGCCACGGAAGAATCGCGCATCGCCGCCGGCGAAAGCATCGAGAAGGATTCGGCTGCCGCGCTGGACGCCAAGCGCCGCGCGAAGATCATCTTCGGCGGCTTTGCCGTCGGCTTGCTGTATAAAGTCTTCAATATCTCGTTCAAGGGCTGGAAGGACACGCCGGGCGTGGAATTTGCCGCCCCGCTCAAGGGCGGCTCCATCGGCGCCGAGATTTCGCCTGAATTGCTGGGCGTGGGCTACATCATCGGCCCGCGCATCGCCGCCACCATGGCGGCCGGCGGCGTGCTGTCGTACCTGCTCCTGATCCCGATGATCAAGTTCTTCGGCGACAGCCTGACCACCGTGCTCTCGCCGGGCACCAAATTGATCAGCGAGATGGGCGCCGACGACGTGCGCAGCGCCTACGTGCTGTACATCGGCGCGGGCGCCGTGGCCGCCGGCGGCCTGATTTCCCTGGTGCGCGCCATGCCCATGATCTGGCGCAGCCTGTCGGCCGGCCTGAAGGGCATCGGCAAGGGCGTCAAGACCGACTCCACCCTGCGCACGGACCAGGACATCCCCCTGAAATGGGTCGTCATCGGCTGCCTGTCCATCATCGCCGTGATCACCTTTGCCACGCCGCTGCACATGAATTTCCTCGGCGCGCTGCTGATCCTCGTCTTCGGCTTCCTGTTCGCCACCGTGTCGTCGCGCCTGACGGGCGAAATCGGTTCCTCGTCGAATCCGATCTCCGGCATGGCCGTGGCCACCTTGCTGTTTACCTGCCTGATCTTCCTGATCATGGGCTGGACGGGCGGGCGTTATTATGTAACTGCCTTGTCGGTGGGCGCCATCGTGTGCATCGCCGCCAGCAATGCGGGCACCACCTCGCAAGACTTGAAGACGGGCTACCTGGTGGGCGCCACGCCGCGCCTGCAGCAGTACGCGATCCTGGCGGGCGCCTTGTCGTCCGCGCTGATCCTGGGCCCGATTCTGCTGAAACTGAACGAGGCGAGCACCGTCTACGTGCCGGCCGCGCAAGTGGCGCCCGGCCTGACGGTCGATGCGTCGAAGCTGACGTTGACGGGCGAGCTGCATGGCCCGCAAGCGGAGACGGACCACAACACGTATAAAGTCTGGCAAAAGACCGATACCGTGGGCGGCCCGGCCGGCAAGTATTTTGTCAAGGACGATGGCCAGCTGGCCTATTTGGTCGATCCGGGCATCAATGGCCAATACAGCAAGCGTCCCGACGGTTCGGAAGTCAAGAAATACGATGCGCCGAAGGCCGTGCTGATGTCCTACATCATCAAGGGCATCCTCGACCAGCAGCTGCCGTGGACCCTGGTGCTGTTCGGCGTGATGATCGCCGTGGTGCTGGAAATGGCCGGCATTCCGTCGCTGGCGTTTTCCGTGGGCGTGTACCTGCCCCTGTCGTCCACCTTGCCGATCTTCGTCGGCGGCCTGGTGCGCTGGCTGGCGGACCGCCGCAACAACAAGCTGGAACACAACGCGAAACTGAATGAGGAAGAGCGCCAGCTGGCGGGCGACCGCAGCTCGGGCGTGCTGCTCGCGTCCGGCTACATCGCCGGCGGCGCGCTGGCCGGCATCATCATCGCCATCACGGCCGGCGTGCTCACGCACTTCGACCAGATGATGGCCGACTGGGCCGAGCATGGCAACCCGTTCTACGCGGGCCTGCATTCGGACGCGCTGTCCCTGCTGCCGTATGCAGCCATCATCGTGCTGCTGTATATCGTCGCACGCGAGAAAAAAGCGGACAGCCCGCAGGCGTGATGTCGTAGCCAAGCCCATGAAAACCGCCCGGTGTCGTAGCGATCCGGGCGGTTTTTTCATGCGCGCGCGTGAGGCGATGGCTGTGGTACGGGCCGCGCCGCCAGCTGCGCCGCAGTGGCGTAGATGGTCACGTTTTCGCTGGCCAGCTGGCGCAGGTGCGCGAAAAACGCCTGCGCGGGAATGCTCCACGACTCCGCATCGCCCACTTGCCCGTTGATGCGCAGGCCTGCGGCGTCGAATTCCCGGTGAAAGTAGTCGCGCAGGTCGCCGCGGCCCGGATGGTCGATGCGGCGCTGCGCGACCTCGGGATCGAAAGGGCGCACGGGCACGTCCCAGCGCCGGCCGTCGTGGTCCAGGCAGGCCAGCAGCTTGGCATCGCCTTCCCACACGGGCACGGGAAAGGCGTCGCCCATGGCGTCTTCCAGCGCGTGATAGAAGGTCACGGGTCCCATGGAGATGCCCAGGCCCAGCACCTTCGCCTGGTCGCAGCCGATGAAGCGCTGCCAGGGCGAGCCCATGCCGAAGATCGAGGGCGCGCGGTGATGCGCCTCGGTCAGACCGGCGGCATGGCGGCCCCACGCGGACACGGAATGCGTGGGATGGATGCTGCGCCGGACGCCCGCGCCGGCGAGGAAGGCCTCCGGCAGGCGCCCCATGTGCGTGCCGTGGCGGCGCGGGTCGAATACATAGCCCGGCAGGGCGCAGGCGGCGCGCAAGGTGCCGCCGGGCAGATAGTAGGTGGGCAGCAGCAGGGTGCCGCGCGGGCCGACGGCGTCCTGCAGGGCGGCTATCACGGCTGGCGCGCCGCCTTCCACGTAGCCCAGGCTTTTCAGCGAAGAATGGATGAACAGCGTGTCGCCTGGCGCAATGCCCAGCCGCGCCAGGCCTGCCGCCAAGCCGGCGCGCGTCACATGGTGCGCGCTGTGGCGCACGCGCCGGGCGCTGGCGGCGCGGCGCCACGCTTCCAGCGCGGCCGCGGCGGCGCGCCTGGCCCCGTCAAGCATCGCCCGCTTCCAGTTCCAGTTCCAGTTCCAGCAGGTTCGCATCGATGCAGAACTTGGCGGCCCAGTTCAGGTAAGTCCAGGCGCCGTAGTCGCCATCGACGGGAAACGAGCCCTTGACGCCGCCGCGCGCGTGCGCGGGACCGTCGATGCTGACCGCGCGCCGCACGTAGCGGTTCAGGCGGCGCCCCGCATCGAGGTAGCGCCGCTCGCCCGTGAGCCGGTACAGCAGGAACAGGCAATGCGCGTTTTGCGCGGAACCCGTGAGGCAGGCGTAATTCGCTCCCGGCTGGAAGTCCGGACCGAGGCGGCCGGCCAGGTAGCCATCGGCCGCCACGGCGCTGGCGATGCCTGTGCCGGTGCGCACGGCGGCGTCGAGCAGGTCGGCGCGCGCCGCAAAGCGGTGCGCTTCGAGCAGGCCGCGCAAGGCGTAGCCGATGGTGTGGGTCAGGGGCAGCTGCGGGTTGTCCAGGCAGTTCGAATCGAACCAGCCGTTGGGGCGCTGCCGGGTCAGCGCCCAGTCGACCTGGCGCAGGCCCGCCGCGCCATAGCCGTGGCCCGGCGCGGCGCGGTCCGCTTCGAACAGGCCCCACGCCACATGCGTTTCGTAGGCCTTGTCGCCGGGGCCGGCGAACGGCGTCGGATGCCGGCGCCAGCAGCCGTCCGCATCCTGGCTGTCGCGCAGCCAGCTTGCCGCGCGGTGCATGGCGTCTGCGTAGGCCTGGCCGTACGCGGCCACGCCCGCGGCCAGGCCCAGCAGGATCTGGCCCGTGTTGAAGGTGACGGGCACGCGCGGCGTGGAATCGATCTTGCCGCCCTGGTAACCGCCTTCCGGGAACTGGATGGCCACGCACCAGTCGAGCATGCGGCGCGCGCGCCCGTGCAGCGCGGCGTCGTGCGTGCGCTGCGCCAGGGCGATGACGGTGGGGATGATGTAGCCGGTGGTCTCCGGATAGGAGCTGGACCAGCCGGTCAGCAGGCTGTAGTCGCGCGCCACGCCGCCGTCGGCCGAGGTGGAATGGTCTTGCGCCGCACACAGCCAGGCCGTGCAGGCCTTGACGACGGCTTGCGGCCCGGGGTCGAGGGCGGGCAGGCCGCGCCGGTCCGACTGCCGCTCCAGGCGCGCGGCCGGCGGCAGGCCCGCGCGCGGCGCCAGGGTGTTCCGTATCGTCGAGAGCAAGGTGCGCATGGCAGCGGTGGCGTGATGGTTGGCTCTGGTTACTGTAGCGCCGGCCGCCGGCAAGGCTATTGACTTGCCGCAAGCGAAACGCGTCCGGGGTTGGCAGGGCGCCGCAGCATCGCCATCCACGCATCGCGGGTGCCGGAATTGACGCATAATGAACGCTTCACCGTCGCCGACGAGGCCCGCCATGAACAGCATCACGCTTGAATACACCGTCGTCACCAATCCCGACTCCTTTGTCGGCTTCAAGTACTACGTCAAGGCGGGGCAGGCATTCGATGCCGACGATTTCGCCTATTCCTACAAGCTGAAACGCTCCGACCTGGACCCCGACAGCGTGCTGGCCACCCGCGAGGCGGCAGCGAATCTGCAGCCGGGCGAGTGGCTGACGGTGTCGCATTCGATCGCGGCCTAGGCCTGTCTATTTCGATTGTTCCAGCGCCGGCAGAACACGCCGACGCGTTCGCCGCGCTGGCGGGGGAAAACCGCGCACACCTGCAAACTTGTTTGCCGACCTGTATGTTGATGCTTTGCTGCAGGCCGACTTCCGGCCCGATCGAGCTGCCGCAGCGGGCACCGATCTTGCCGAGGTGCGCACTTCTGCCTATAATTGAGAATAATTCTCATTAAGTTTGCGCTCTCCGCCAGACCCGCCGCTCCATGTCCGCCGACCACGTCTCCCTGCATGACTTCGATGACATCGCCATCCTGTATCGCCAGCACCACGGCTGGCTGCGGGGCTGGCTGCAGCGCAAGGTGGGCAACGCCTTCGACGCGGCCGACCTGGCGCAGGCCACCTTCCTGCGCGTGCTCGCGCCGCACGGCATGCAGGGCGTGCAGGAGCCGCGCGCCTACCTGACGACGATCGCCCGCAACCTGCTGGTCAACCATGTGCGCCGGCGCGCCATCGAGCAAGCCTACCTCGACGCCCTTGCCCTGATGCCGGAAGCGGTGGCGCCCCCTCCTGAAGTGCGCCTGATGTTCCTCGAGCGGCTGGTGGAGCTGGACCGGCGCCTGGCCGCGCTGCCCGCGCAGGCGCGCCAGGCTTTTTTGCTGGTGCAGCTCGACGGCATGGGGCAGCAGGAGGTCGCGGCCGAGCTGGGCATTTCCCTGTCCACCGTCAAGCGCCATCTGGCCAGGGCGGCCCTGTGCTGCTTTTTCCCGGAGCAGCACGATGGATAAAGAGGCGAGCCTCGCCCTGGACGGAACGGGTGTCGCCGGAAGCGTGGCGCCCGCCGTGGCGCGGCGCGCCGTGCAGTGGTGGCTGGCGCTGCAGGGCGGCGACGCCACCGCCGCACAGCTCCTTGCGTGGCAGCGCTGGCGCGCCGAGGACGGGGAACATGAACGGGCCTGGCAGTGCATCGAGGCGGTCAGCGGCCAGCTGGCCGGCATTCC
>NZ_WFLL01000078.1:0-13346 GCF_009208755.1 Janthinobacterium sp. FT14W
CTGATCGCCGCCGTCGACAGCGTGCGCGCGCCGAAGCTGGCGCCGCCCGCGGCGGCTTCCGCCGCCGACGTCGCCGCCGCGCAGGCGCATGTGGACGGCCAGTACGCGAATTTCCGCGCCCGGCTGACGCATCTCGATGGCGAAATCGCCCGCTATGCGCAGGCGCTGCCGCTGGCGGTGCAGCGCGCCGGCGACTACCGGGCGCTGGCGGCCACGCGCGACGTGGCCGAACACGCGTGGCTGGAAAAGGAACAGGCGCGCATCGACCTGGCGGGCCAGCTGGCGTCGGCCCGCAGCGAGCGCGCGGCCCTGGTCGCGCAGACGCGCAAGGATGCCTATGATGCGCTGGCGGAAGGGGCCAGGGTGGCGGCCGCCAGCGGCCAGGATGCGCGCCGCGCCGGCGCCCGCGGCAGCCTGCTGCGCTTGACGGCTCCCGTCGACGGCACGGTGCAGCAGCTCAAGCTGCATACGGTGGGCGGCGTGGTGCCGGCCGCGCAGGCGCTGATGCAGATCGTGCCGCGCCAGGGCAGGCTGGAAATCGACGCCATGCTGGAAAACCGCGACGCCGGCTTCGTGCAGGCAGGGCAGGCCGTCGCCGTCAAGGTCGACGCCTTCGACTATACAAAGTATGGCACCGTGCCCGCCGTCGTCAGCAGCGTGTCGCGCGACGCCATCGAGGATGACAAGAAGGGCCTCGTCTACGCCGTCAGGATCACGCTGCAGCAGCCGGCCATCGTCATCGACGGCAAAGTGGTGCCGCTGTCGGCGGGCATGGCCGTGCGCGCGGAAATCCGCACGGGCACGCGGCGCGTGATCGAATACGTGCTGTCGCCGCTGGTGCAGCACCAGAAGGAGGCGCTGCATGAACGCTAGATGCCGCGCCGCCTTGCTGGCCGCCGCCTTGCTGGTGGCCTGGCCCGCGCAGGCGCAGCAGGTGGGCGAGCTGGCCGCCGCGCCATGCGCGTCTATGGATGGGGCTGAAGTGCAACTGAGTTTGCCACTGAGCCTGCCGGCGGCCGTCGACCTGGCCCTGTGCCGCAACGCGCAGGTGCACGGCGCCTGGGCCGGCATCCGGCTGCAGGCGGCCGGCGTGGGCGAAGCGAAGGCCGCCTATCTGCCCACCCTGAATGGAAGCCTGAGCCGCGTGCATGACCGCACGGCCTATCCCGGCGCCGCAACGGCTTCCAGCAGTCTGGACAGCAATACGGGTGCGCTCAGCCTGTCCTGGCGTCTGTTCGACTTTGGCGGGCGCGCGGCCGGCCAGCGTTCGGCCCAGGCCTTGCTCGACGCGGCCCTGGCCAACCGCGACGCCGTGCTGCAAAAGACCCTGGCGGCGACGGTCAGCGCGTATTTCGACGCGCAGACGGCGCGCGCCAGCGTGCGGATGCGGCAGGCATACGAGGCGCTGGCCCGGGAAACGGTGCAGGCGACGCAGCGGCGCGCCCAGCGGGGCCTGGGCTCGCACAGCGACACCCTGCAAGCGACGAGCGCGCTGGCCAAGGCGGCGCTGGGCGCCAGCCGCGCCGACGGCGACGAGCGCAAGGCCCGCGCCGTGCTGGTGTACACCCTGGGCTTGCCGGCCGACACGGCGGTACTCGTGGACGACGACGGGGATGGCGCAGGGGCAGGCTTGAACACGGGCCTGCGCGAAGACTTGAACGCCTGGCTGGCACAGGCCCGCGAACGGCATCCGGCCATCGTGGCGGCGCAGGCGCAGCTGGCGGCCGCGCGCGAACGGGTGGCCGTGGCCCGTTCCGAGGGCCGGCCCAGCATCGACCTGACGGCGAATCTGTACCAGAACGGCCGCCCCAACCAGGGTCTGTCGCCTGGCTCCACGCGCGAAACCCTGGTGGGCATCTCGCTCAACATCCCCCTGTTCGACGGTTTTGCGCGCCGCTACAAGGTGCGCGGCGCGCAGGCGCAGGTCGAACAGAGGGAGGCGGAGGCGCAGGAAGTGCGGCAGCAGACCCTGCTGGACCTGGTCAGGACGCATGCGGAGGCGAGCACGGCCCTGGCCAACCTGTCCGCCGCCCAGACATGGCTGGACGCGGCGCAGGATGCGCTGGCCAGCGTGCAGCGCAAGTTCGGCCTGGGTGCGGCGGACATCCTGGAAATGCTCACTACGCAGTCGGCGCTGCTGGAAGCGCAGCAGGAACGCATCCGTTGCCAGGCGGAGTGGCGCTCGGCCCGCTTGCGCCTGCTGGCCAGCGCCGGCATGCTGGGGCGCGGCGATATCGCGCACGATGGGGGCAAATTGCGCGCCCCGACGGCGCAATAGTGACTATGATGGGGCACTGGCCTTCCCGCACAGGGAAGGTGTTCTGCTTCGACCAAGGGAGACATCATGCACAGCGTACAAAAGATTACCCCATGTTTATGGTTCAACGGCAACGCCGAGGCGGCAGCCCGGTTTTATACTGAAATATTTCCCAATTCAAAGATCGGCCAGATCCTGCGCTACGGCGAGGAGGGCAGGGAAATCCATGGCCAGGAGCCGGGCAGCGTGCTGACGGTGGCCTTCGAGCTGGATGGCCAGACGTTCACGGGCTTGAACGGGGGCCCTTTGTTCCAGTTTTCCGAAGCCATCTCGTTCCAGGTCAATTGCGAAACGCAGGACGAGGTCGACCACTACTGGAACCTGCTGTCCGAAGGAGGGCCGCCGGAAGCCCAGCAATGCAGCTGGCTCAAGGACCAGTTCGGCGTGTCATGGCAGATCGTGCCCACTATCATGATCCGCCTGCTGACGGACCCCGACCCCGTCAAGGCCCGGCGCGTGATGCAAGCCATGATGGGCATGAAAAAGATCGACATCGAGCAGATCAAGCGGGCGTACGCGGGCTAGCGCAGCCCGCCGGGCTGGGAAACGGGGCCGCACGGCAGCGGCGCGCCCTGTCCAAGATGGCCGGTATTTGTTATAGTCCCAGCCATCTTTCCATCCGCCTAACGACTCCGCCATGACCTCAAGCACCAGCAGCACCATCGCGCCCCGCACCTTCGGCACGCCCCTGTCTTCCACCGCCATCAAAGTCATGCTGCTGGGTTCCGGCGAGCTGGGCAAGGAAGTGATCATCTCGCTGCAGCGCCTGGGCGTGGAAGTGATCGCCGTCGACCGCTATCCGAACGCGCCGGGCCACCCCGTGGCCCACCGCTCGCACGTGATCGACATGAGCGACGGCGTGGCCCTGGCCGCGCTGATCGAGCTGGAAAAGCCGGACCTGATCGTGCCGGAAATCGAAGCCATCGCCACGGACACCCTGGCGGCGCTGGAAGCGGCGGGGCAGATCACGTGCATCCCGAACGCGCGCGCGGCCGTGCTGACGATGAACCGCGAAGGCATCCGCACCCTGGCGGCCGAAACCCTGGGCGTGGCCACGTCGCCGTACCGTTTCGCCAGCAGCCTGCAGGAGCTGCAAGCGGCTTGCCAGGAAATCGGTTTTCCCTGCGTCGTGAAACCCGTGATGTCCTCGTCGGGCAAGGGCCAGTCCAAGCTCGATAGCGCGCTTGAGGTGGAAACGGCGTGGGCGTATGCGGCCAGCGGCAGCCGGGTCGATACGGGCCGCGTGATCGTCGAAGGCTTCATCGACTTCGATTACGAAATCACCTTGCTGACCGTGCGTGCCGTGGGCGCCTCGGGCCAGGTCGAGACGCAGTTCTGCGAACCGATCGGCCACTTGCAGGTGCAGGGCGACTACGTGGAATCGTGGCAGCCGGCCCGCATGGCGCCGCTGGCCCTCGAGCGTGCGCGCGGCATCGCGCGCAAGGTGACGGACAACCTGGGCGGCCTGGGCCTGTTTGGCGTGGAGCTGTTCGTCAAGGACGACATGGTGTGGTTTTCGGAAGTGAGCCCCCGTCCGCACGACACGGGCATGGTCACCATGGCCAGCCAGGCGCAGAGCGAATTCGAACTGCACGCGAAAGCCATCCTGGGCTTGCCCGTCAACGTGGCGCTGCGTTCGCCCGCCGCCTCGGCCGTCATCTACGGCCAGGTCGAAGCGCAAGGCATCGCCTTCGAAGGCGTGGCCGAGGCCTTGCGCGTGCCGGGCGCGGACCTGCGCCTGTTCGGCAAGCCGGAATCGTTCGCCCGCCGCCGCATGGGCGTGGCGCTGGCCACGGCCGACGATATCGGCACGGCCCGCGAACGGGCCGTGCTGGCCGCCTCCAAAGTCAAGCCGGTCGCCCGCTGATGGCGGCGTGATGGCCGACCCAAGCCTGCCGCTGGCCGACGCCGGCGGCGATGACATCAAGCGCAAGCTGCGCGGCCACATCGCGCGGCGCAACCTGGCCGGCGCCGCCAACGACTGCAAGTGGAACGAACTGCTGGCCTTCATGCGCGGGCGCACCGACTGGGTGCCGTCCTACCGCTACGGCTCCGTCACCGGCTACGTGTCGCGCTGGGATACGGAATGGGATTACCACCCGCCGTTTCCGTTCATGGGCGTGGAATGGTTCGACATCAGCCTGTATTCGGAAGAGCACGTGGGCATGCTGCTGCCCAGGAAAATCATCGACCATGGCGTGTGGATCGTGCCCGAACTGGCACGCATCGGCTTTGATTTCGAGGTGCGCGACCGGGTGGCACGCATCTGGGGCTATCTGCCCCGCAATAATGAAGACTTTCCCCCCGCCGACTAATTTGAAGAGTATCGCCATGTCTCAAAACGAACACGCTATTCCGCAAGTACCGCAACCGGACGACGCCGTCGTCGGCAAGGCAGCGGGCGCGCAGATGCTGGCCACGGCCTGCGCCACGCGCGACGCCTTCTATGCCAGCCTGGGCGATGTCGACGCCGACGTGCTGGCGCCCCTCGTCAATCCCGCCTTCATGGGCGGCCCCCGCTGGCCGTCGCTGCGCCAGGCCTGGCGCGTGATCCGCCGCGCCGACACGATCATTCTCGCCAGCGACGGCTTGAGCGACCCGTTCGAGGATGATGACGACGTTTTCGTCCCGCGCGGCCATTTGCTGGAAGTGTGCATTGAGGCGCCGCTGGCCGCCTTCGACGGCCAGGCCGTGGCGCAGTCATGGCTGTTCGATGCGATCTACCAGATCAGCCAGAACGTGGCCGACCACGGTTCCATCGATTTGCTGGTGCAGCGCCACGGCAGCGTATCGATGGTGCTGGACGTGCAGGAGGCGCCGACTGGCCTGGAAGACGAGCATGGACAGCTGGGCGTGCTGCTGGCCCAGGGCACGGCAACGATCCCTCCGTCATTCGGCACGCCATATGGCGAAGTGATGCTGCTCACCGCCACCGTGCTGCAGCCGGCGGAACTGGCGCATATCGGCAATGCCGCCGACAAGGCGCAATCGCGGCGCGACCTGGCCGCCGCGCTGGCCGCCTCGCCGACGGGCCACCTGAGCGTGGCGCAGCGGCCGGCCGTCATTCCCCGCTAGGTTTTTCCACCGGCGGCACGGCCGGTTCCGCAGGCGCGGCGGCCGCCGCTTCGACGTCCACGGCAGCGGCGGGCGGCGCGGGCGGCGGTTCGCGCCACTTGCCCGCCGCCTTCAGCTTGTTCCTCAGTCCCGGCAGGGGAAAGCCCAGCGCATAGGCTTTTTGCGCATGCGCGCTGGCCTTCTCGTATTCCTTCTTTTTCACGTACATCAGGCCCAGGTTGTACTGGATGGTGGCCTGCTCGGGCGCCAGGCGGCTGGCCGCGTCCAGCTGTTCCAGCGCCGCCGCGTCCTGGCCCGTGGCCAGCAGGTAGTTGCCGAACACCATGCGCGCCGTCACGTCGTGCGGCGCGAAGGCGATCGCCCGCTCAAAATAGCAGCTGACAGTGTAGCGGGCGCCGGCCGGCTGCGCGCTTTTCAGGCGCAAGCCCAGTTTTGCCATCGACGCCAGCGCCCGGTGGTGATTCGGGAAGTGCTCCAGCGTGTAGCTGATGTCGGCGCCCAGGCTGCCCGTCAGGCCCTGCGCGAGCGTTTCCACGGCCCGCGAAAAATGGAATTTCTCGACCACGGACAGGCCGTCGCGGTCTTCCGCGCTCGTGTAGTCGCCGCCCGGCGTGTGCTTCTCGTAGGGCGGACAATCGGCGGCGGCGCCGGCGCAGCAGGCGGCGAGGACGCAGGCAAGTAGCGGGCGTTTCATGCGCTTCTCCTGTGGCTGACCTGGTCCAGCAGATGGGCCAGGGCGTTGCTGCGGGCTTGCCGCGATTGCAGGGAGACGGCGGCGGGGCTGGCCAGCGGCGCGCGGCCCTGGCGCGCCAGCGCCAGGAAGCGCAGCAGGGCGTGCGCGCAGTCGCTGCTGGAGGCCAGCTGGCCGATGGTGTCGATGCCGCAGTGGCGCAGCGTGGCCGCGCTGTCGCCGGCCAGGTCCGTCAGCGCCAGGATCGGCCGGCGGCAGCGCAGGTATTCATACAGCTTGGCGGGAATCTGCGCGTTGCAATTGGCCGCCTGCAGCAGCAGCAAGCCGTCGGCAGCCTGCATTTCCCGCAGCGCCGCGCCGTGCGGCTGCAAGGGTTCCAGGCGCACCAGGTCGAGGATGCCGTATTTCACCAGCAGGCTGGCCAGCCACGCATCGTGGCCCGTGGCGCGCAGCACCAGCTGGAAATTGCGCGCATGCAATACGCCGTCCTGGCGCAGCCGGGCCAGGGCCTGGAACAGCGCTTGCGGATCGCGCTCGGACGGGTAGATCACGCCGCTGTGCAGCAGCTGGAAGCGGCCGCGCTGGCCCGTCCGCGCATCGCCGTCGCCAGGCTCATAGCCGTCGTCGTCGTAGCCGTTCTCGATCAGCTGGAAGCGTGCGCGCGCCACCTGCGCCCATCGCCGCTGGTGCGCGGCGATGGCGCCCGGCGTGGTGCAGACGATGGCCGCGCTGCGCGCCGCGATGCGCTGTTCTATCCACGCATGCACGCGGCGCAGGCGCGCTTCGGGCGGATACGGCGCCAGCGGATCGCTGTCGTCGAGCATCGGGTCGCGCTGGTCGGCGATCCACGGCAGGCCGCTCAGCTTTTGCAGGGTGATGGCGATCAGGTGCGCCGTGGCGATCGGATACGTGGACCAGATGGCGTCCGGGCGGTATTCGCGGATCATGCGCAGGCCGGCCGGCACGGCGCTCAGCCACCAGGAACTCCAGCGGTCGGGCAGCGCCAGGCAGCGCGGATAGCGCCCCGCGATGGCCAGGTGGCGCGCCGCGTCCAGCGCCAGTGTGCGCCGCACGGTGGCGGGCGCGCCGGCCTGCGCCAGCTGCGCATCGTCCCGCTGCGCATACGCGCCGGCGCTGGGGCTGAGCACCAGCGGCTGCCAGCCGCAGGCGGGCAGATGGCGCGCAAAGCCCACGGTGCGCAGGATGCCGCTGCCGCCCGCCAGCGGGGGAAAATGGTAGGCGATCATCAATACCCGTTTTGGTCGGGCCGCGCTCGGTCGGGCCGCGTCCGGTGCGCTCCCTACCATGACTGCAGCCACCGTGCGCACAGCCGTTCGACTTCGCCGCGCCAGGCGGCGCTGGCGAACGTGTGGTTGGCGCCATCGACCTGCGCCTGCGTCCATTGCCCGCGGGCGGCCACGGCGCGCCAGGCAGGATCGCCGTCGAGCAGGGACTGCCATTCGCGCGCGTCCAGGTCGTCGCCGCTGAGGATCAGCAAGACCTTGCCCTGGAAGTGCGCCAGCGCCCGCAGCAGGGCCGGCGCGGGTGCGTCGTCTTCCAGCGCCGCCCGCTGCTGCGTGGCGGCCGCCACCCGGCGCAGCGCTGCCAGGCTGGCGCCCATTCTTACGCCGCCGGCCGCCAGCTTGCGCCAGAAGGCCCCTTGCAGCAGGCGGCGCAGATAATAGTGGCGCAGGGTGGCGCGCGCCAGGCCGGTGCTGCTGCGCACCCACGGGTTGAGCAGGATCAGCGCGGTGATGCGCGCGTCGCGCGGTGCATGGCAGGCGGCCGCCGTGGCGCCGTCGCACAAGCCCCACAGCGCCACTTCGCGCAGCGAGGGCACGGCGTCGAAGAATTGCGCCAGCGCGCCCGCGATGTCGGGAGCGGCGGCGCGGTAGCCGCGCGCTGCGCCTTCGCTGTCGCCCATGCCGCGCAGGTCGAAACGCAGCACGGGCACGCCTTGCGCTGCCAGGGCGCGGGCCAGCAGGACGAACTGTCGGTGGCTGCCCACCCGGTACTGGGGCCCGCCCGTGACGATCAGGACGCCGCGCGGGCGCGGCGCGGCGGGCAGGCTGAGGATGCCGACCAGGCGCGCCTGCGCCCCGTCGTCCTCGGCATCGCTGCGAAAGCGCAGGGCCAGCTGGCGCACGGCGTGCGCCGCGCGGTGCTGCTGACTGTCGTCGCGTTTCATGGGGGAGGCCTTTCTTCGTCAAGCCAGTCGCGGCACAGTTCCCGCGTGGCGTCCAGCAGTTGCGGACACGCCAGCAGTTCGCCGCCGTGCCAGAACGGGCCGTCGCCGAAGCTGGCCACGTGCACGGCGGCGCCCCGTTCCCGCCACTGCCGCTCCAGCAGCGGCGGCGACCAGGCGCCCGCCTGGCCGGCCGCGCAGTACTCGAGCCAGTAGACGGGCATGGCGGGCAGCAGCGCTGCCGCGCTGACGCCGTCGATGGCATGCGCCAGCGCGGGCGCCAGCAGGTAGCCGGCCACTTCCACCGACTTGCCTTTCGCCAGCGCGGCGCGCGCCTGGCCCGGCGCTTCGCGCGCGCCGCCGGCCAGCATGCCTGCCGCCAGGCGCAGGCGCAGGAAGCGGTCGATGCTGCGCCGTCCGTCGAGTTCCGGCTGCCACAGCAGCAGGCGCGCCAGCGGCAGGGGGGCGCGGCTGGCGAAATCGAGGGCCAGCAGGGCGCCCAGGCGCAAGCCCCACACGGTCAGGGGGCCGTCGACCCGCTGCGCCAGCCAGGCGCAAGCCAGGTGCAGGTCGTTGTGCCAGATGTCCCAGCGCGCGTCGTGGAAGTCGCCGCTGCTGTCGCCGCAGCCGAACAGGTCGATCTGCAGCACGCTGTAGCCGAGGGCGGCAAAGGCGCGCGCCTGCGCGGCGGCCACGTGGCGGCTTTTATTGAGTTCCTCGGCAAATGGATGGACGTAGACGATGCCGCCGCGCGCGCTGCGGCCCGGCGGCGGCAGGTGCAGCAGGCAATAGCGCTGGCCGCCGCTGGCGGGCAGGAAGAAGGGCAGCAGCGGCAGCGCTTCGGCGGTGGTATGGCTCATCGGCGCAGCTTTGCAGACACGAAGTCGTGCAAGGTGCCCACGGTGGCGAAGTGGCGCGCATGGATGTCGTCGTCGGCGACGGCGATGCCGAAATGCTCTTCCAGCGCGGCGATCACGCCCAGCACCGCCATCGAGTCGAGTTCCGGCACGCTGCCCAGCAGCGGCGTGCGGGCTTCCAGCGCGCGCCCGTTCAAGCCCAGGGTGGTGTCGAGGATGTGCTTTACTGCTTCAAGATGCGGCATGTCAGCTCCAGGGAAGGGTAGTGCGGCAGGCGGCTGGTGTCGAAGGCCAGGCAGGGAATATCGTCGGGGCGGCGCGACAGGTGCAGGTAGGGCGGCAGGCTGGCGGCCATCCATTGCCAGCGGCCGCAGCGCACGAAGGTGGCCGTGCCCAGCGCATGCGTGCCCAGGCGCGCATGGGCGCCCAGCGAGGCGCGGTTGAAACGCGAGATGCGGCTGCACGACCAGCGCACGCCCTGCGCGTACAGCACGGCATTGGCTTCTTCCCACAGGCGGGCGAAGACCAGGCCGCCCCGCTGCGCGGGATGCACCCACACGTCCAGGTCCCACGAGGACTGGCTGGACGCCAGTGCATAGCGGGCGCGCACCTCGTCTTCCTGGCAGCCGTGGCGCAGCAGCCAGATCCAGCCGGCCATGGCGGCGTCCGGCTGCTGTCCGCCGTGCGCCACCAGGCATTGCGCGCCCTGGCGGTAGCGTTCGCGCAGCACGCCGGGGCGGCGCATGGGGCCGGCCGGCAAGTCCGCTTCGGCCAGGCAGGGCGTGACCTGGATCGACTGGCCGCGCCCCCGGCACAGGGAGCCGGGCGCCACGGCCTGCGCCACGAACTGGTAGCGGTGCAGCGCGCAGCGCCCGCCCGGCACCCTCGCCAGCAGCCGCGCCACGGCCAGCCAGGCGCTGTCGCGCCAGCCCAGTTGCCGGAGGCTGGCGGCAAGCCGTTGCAAGCGGGGGAAATGGGCGTCGCGGGCCATGGCGGTCTGGGAGGGGCGGCTGTGCAGCCAACGCTGTCCATTAGAGCGCAGGGGCGGGGAACCGACGTTGCGCAGCCTCAAGCATTGTTCCCGATGGGGCGCCGCCCGCCGCGAGAGGCGCTTGCTTGATAAAAATCAACACTGCCGCGCCCGTTTGTCCCAATCATAGGGAATGCATGGCAATCATGGCAACCCGGGGATGAAACGATGGCGACACTGATACACGATCTGATCTTTGAAACGGCGCAGCGCGCGCCCCACGCGCCGGCCCTGTCATGGCAGGGCGAGGATATGGCCTATGCCGCGCTGGCCCGGTGCGTGCGCGAGGCGGCCTGCACCTTGCTGGCCCTGGGCTTGCAGCGCGGCGCGCGCGTGGCCGTGTACCTGGAAAAACGCCCGGAAAACGTCAGCGCCATGTTTGGCGCGGCGGCGGCCGGCGGCGTGTTCGTGCCCGTCAATCCGCTGCTCAGGCCGGACCAGGTGGCCTACATCCTGGCCGACTGCAACGTGGCCATCCTCGTCACCTCGCGCGAACGCCTGGCGCAGCTGGGGCCCGCGCTGGCCGCCTGTCCGGACTTGCAGACGGTGCTGCTGGCGGGCGAAGGGAATGGGGAAACGAGCCTGGGCAAGCTGCGCGTGCTGCCGTGGAGCGGCATGCCCGCCGCCGCTGGCGCCCCGCCCATGCCGCACGCGGCGATCGACGCGGACATGGCGGCCATCCTGTACACCTCGGGCAGCACGGGGCGGCCGAAAGGCGTGGTGCTGTCGCATCGCAACCTGCTGGCCGGCGCGCTCAGCGTGTCGGGCTATCTGCGCAACGCGCCGCAGGACCGCATCCTGTGCGTCTTGCCGCTCAGTTTTGATTACGGCCTGAGCCAGCTGACGACGGCGTTTGCCAGCGGCGCCTGCGCCGTGCTGATGAATTACCTGTTGCTGCGCGATATAGTCGAAGCCGTGGAGCAGGAAGCGATCACGGGCCTGGCCGCCGTGCCGCCCCTGTGGGTGCAGCTGTCGCAGCTGAGCTGGCCCCTGTCCACGCCTTTGCGCTACATCACCAATTCGGGCGGCGTGATGCAGCGCTCCACGCTCGACCGGCTGCGCCAGTCGCTGCCGCGCACGCAGGTCTACCTGATGTATGGCTTGACGGAAGCATTCCGTTCCACCTACCTGGCGCCGGAACAGCTGGAGCGGCGCCCCGATTCCATCGGGCAAGCGATTCCCAACGCGGAAGTGCTGGTGCTGCGCCCCGACGGCAGCGTGTGCGAGACCGACGAACCGGGCGAACTCGTGCACCGCGGCGCGCTGGTGGCGCTCGGCTACTGGAACGATGCGGCGCGCACGGCCGAGCGCTTCAAGCCGCTGCCGCCGCAGGCGACCGGCCTGGTGCTGCCGGAACTGGCCGTCTGGTCGGGCGACACGGTGCGCCGCGATGCGGACGGCTATCTGTATTTCGTGGGCCGCAGCGACGACATGATCAAGACGTCCGGCTACCGGGTCAGTCCCGCCGAGATCGAAGAAGTTGCGTATGCGAGCGGCCTGGTGGGCGAGGCGGCCGCGCTGGGCCTGCCCCATGCCGTGCTGGGCCAGGCCATCGCCTTGCTCGTCACGCCCGCGCCCGGCGTCGAATTGCTGCGCGACAGCGTGCTGGCCGCCTGCCGCGCCCGTCTGCCCAGTTATATGGTGCCCCAGTGGGTGGAAATCCGCGACGGCGTGCTGCCGCGCAACCCGAACGGCAAGATCGACCGCCCCTTGCTGGCCAGGGAACTGGCGCGCGCCTATGCGGTCCAATCAGGAGATGCGGCATGAACGGTCCCGGCCTCAAAAACTTGAAGCAAGAGTCGAAGCAAGAATTGAAGCGCGACGTATTGAAGCGCGACGTGAAGCGGGCGGACAGCCCGGACCTGCCATCGCACGCGCCCCTGGGCCAGTTTGCCGTGGCTGGCGACATGCTGCAGGTGGGCGGCATGTCCTTGCGCCAACTGGCGCAGCGCGTGGGCAGCACGCCGTTCTATGCGTATGAACGCGCGCACATCACGCGGCGCATGGCGCAATTGCGCGCTGCCTTGCCGTCCGGCGTGCTCGTGCATTACGCCATGAAAGCCAATCCCATGCCGGCCGTGGTGCAGTGGCTGGCGGGCCTGGTCGACGGCATCGACGTGGCGTCGGGCGGCGAACTGGCGACGGCACTCGATACGCCCATGGCGCCGGAATGCATCAGTTTTGCGGGACCGGGCAAGAGCGATGGCGAACTGGCGCGGGCCGTGGCCGCAGGCGTGCTGATCAACGTGGAGTCGGGCGCCCAGCTGGAACGCCTGGCCTTGGCCGGTGAACGGCTGGGCCTGACGGCCAGGGTGGCCGTGCGCGTCAATCCCGATTTCGCCCTGCGCCGCACGGGCATGCGCATGGGCGGCGGCGCGCAGCCGTTTGGCGTCGATGCGGCCCTGGTGCCGGCGCTGCTGGCCCGCATCGGCCAGCTGGGGCTCGATTTTCACGGCTTTCACCTGTATGCGGGTTCGCAGAACCTGTCGGCCGCCGCGCTGGCCGAAGCGCAGGCGCTGGGCGTGCAGCTGGCCCTGCAGCTGGCCGACAGCGCGCCGTCGCCCTTGCGCACCCTGAATATCGGCGGCGGCTTCGGCGTGCCGTATTTCCCCGGTGACCAGGCCCTGGACCTGGCGCCCGTGGCCGCAGGCTTGCAGCGGCAACTGGAACTGCTGGACCAGGCGGCGCCCGGCGCGCGCCTGAACCTGGAACTGGGCCGCTATCTGGTGGCCGAGGCGGGTCTGTATGTGTGCAAGGTGATCGAACGCAAGGTGTCGCATGGACAAGTCTTTCTCGTGACGGATGGCGGCTTGCACCATCACCTGGCCGCCTCGGGCAATTTTGGCCAGCTGATCCGCAAGAATTACCCGGTCGCCATCGGCAACCGCCTGCACGGCGGGCCGCGCGAAGTGGCGTCCGTCGTGGGCCCCTTGTGCACGCCGCTGGACTTGCTGGCCGACCAGATGGAGATGGCGCGCGCCGAGGAGGGCGACCTGGTGGTGGTGTTCCAGTCGGGCGCGTATGGCTTGACGGCCAGTCCGACGGCGTTTCTCGGCCATCCGCTGCCGGCCGAGGTGTTCGTATGAGCGGCCTGTGCGGTTGGCTGGCGGCAGCCGGCACGCCCGCGGGTGGGGCTGGCGGCGTGGCCCCCGTGGAGGCGGGCGGCGCCGCGCCGGCACCATGCGCTGGCC
>NZ_WFLL01000079.1:0-13155 GCF_009208755.1 Janthinobacterium sp. FT14W
GGCGCCACCAGCAAGTCCGCCAGCGGACGGCGCAGCGAGCGCGCGCTGGCCGCCGGGCCGGCGCCTATGCGCCCGAGAAACACGGCCCGCTCCAGCGCCGTGGCGCCCAGCACGGCCTGGCATTGCACGGCCAGCTCCTGCGCCCGCTCCTGCAAGCCATCGGTGCGCGAAAAAACCCGCCGTTCGCGCACATAGCGGGCAAAGATCAGCGGCGTCAGTTCCGGCTGCAATTGCAGGCCCAGCTGCGTGGCCGTCAACCAGAAGCGCTGCATGGCGCGGCCGGCCGCCACGTAATCGTCGATGTGGCGCGGCGAGGCATCGGCCAGCAACGCGAAGTGCGCGGCGCAATACAGGCCCGGCAGCAAGTCCATCTGCAGGCGCGGCGCGACGGTGCCGGCCAGCCAGGTATTGAAGAAATCCACGCGGCGCCAGCTGTGCATGACCCAGCGCATCAGGCGCGCCGTCAGGGGATCGACGCCCAGCGCCTGCTCCGGGATGCGGTCGCTGCTGTAGCGGGCGCCCCACTCGATGACGTCGCGGTGCACCTTGTGCGCTTCGGGCATGGTCAGGCGCAGCTTCGCATTGCCGAACATCAGGCGCGCGCAAACGAGGCGCGCGCGCCAGCCTTCGAACCACTGCACGCTATAGCCGGGCGGCAAGCTGGCAGCCAGCGCCGCCTTTTCGCTGGCGCGCAAGCGGCGCGTGCTGAGCCGGCGCCGTTGTACGCTGCGCTGCGGCAAGTAGGCCGCCAGCGGATCGGGCGGCATGCCGGGACTGTCGACCAGGCGCACGTCAAAGGTGGGCAAGGTGTCGGGCATGGACAGGCGCCGGCGCGCTTCCATGCGCAAGCCGTGGCTGCTGGCCGCCAGTGCCATGCTTTCGAGCAAGGCGCCCAGCGATAGCTGGCTGGGATGGCCATCGAGGTCGTACACGCAGTGGCTGCGCGTATCGAAGCCATGCACGACGACATGGCGCGGCGCCACGACTTCAAAGCGCCACGGCTGCGTGTTGTCGCCGCTGGGCGCCCAGCGCGCCTGGTCGAGGATGTTTTCCAGCATGGGATCGATCTGCAGTGCTTGCGCCATTTATGCCCCCTGCGCGGCGCGGCGCCGCTTGATGATGGCCATCGTCAGGCGCTGCAGCGGATGACGGTTGCCGCCGGGACGCCAGGTATGCACGAGCTTGTTGCGGTAGGCATCGAAATGCATGCCGTGCGGCGCCGCCATCACCTTCCCGCGTCTTAACAGAATTTTCAAGGCTTCCGTGGCGGCCGCGCCCGCGCACAGCTGGCAGCCCATGATGGTCGACGGCCCGCGCCGCTCCTTCAGGTTGATGGCGGACGGGTCGACCAGGTAGGGGCCGTGCAAGCCGGCCGGCGCCAGTCCGACGAGAAAGCGCAGGGCCTTTTCTTCCTCGGGCAAATCGCCCCAGCCAAAATAGTCTTCGAACGTCATGCCGCCCGGCAGGAAGCTGAGCACGGCCGTGCCCATGCCCAGGGGCGCCGCCGTGATGGCGGGAATGCCCAGGCGCGCGCAGGTGGCAAACGTGGCCTGGCGCGCGGGAAAGGCGAAGAAATCCAGGCCATCCACGTACAGGTCGACGCCGGCAAAGAAGTCGGCCAGGTTGCTGTCGTGTATGCCGTCAGGGAATTGCTTGATCTCAAGCTCGGGATTGATATCGCCTGCCATCTGCGCCAGCACGGCCACCTTGGGCTGGCCCAGGGTGGACATCATGGCGCCTGCCTGGCGGTTGAAGTTGGCGATATCGAAGGTGTCGAAATCGGCGATGTGGAACGCGCCGATGCCCAGCCGGGCCAGAGTCAGCAAGTGCACGCCGCCCACGCCGCCCATGCCGGCGATGGCCACGCGCTTGCCACACAAGCTGTCCTGCTCGCCTTGCGTGACCCAGCCCAGGTTGCGGGCAAAGGCCGCGTGATAGGAAAAACCATCTGTCATGCTCACCTCGTCTGTGCGGCCATCGCGGACCAAAAGTTGGACAGGTGAGCCTGGCGGAAGTTCCCGCCATGACAGAAAAAAAGCCGTTAGCGCGCCAGGCGCCGCAGTGCCGCTGCCGGCGCCGCTGCGCCCACCTTGAACACGCTGACGATCTGCGCCAGCCCGGCCGCCTGCTCGTTCATGGCCTGGGCCGCCGCCGACGCCTGCTCCACCAGGGCGGAGTTTTGCTGCGTCATGTTATCCATCTCGACGATGGCCTGGTTGATCTGCTCGATGCCGGCGCTCTGCTCGGCGCTGGCCGAGGAAATCTCGGCCACGATATCGGTCACGTGCTGTACGCTGGAGACGACTTTCTCCATCGTCTCGCCCGCCAGCGCCACCAGCTTTTCACCGGCGCCCACCTGTTCGGCGGAACTGTCGATCAATTGCTTGATCTCTTTCGCCGCGGCGGCCGAGCGCTGCGCCAGGTTGCGCACCTCGCTGGCGACGACGGCGAAGCCACGGCCCTGTTCGCCCGCACGCGCCGCTTCCACGGCCGCATTCAGGGCCAGGATATTCGTCTGGAAAGCGATGCCGTCGATGACGGCGATGATGTCGCCGATCTTTTTCGACGAGGCATTGATGGCGCCCATGGTGTCGACCACCTGGCCCACCACGCCGCCCGCCTGCGTTGCCACTTGCGAGGCGGAAATGGCCAGCTGGTTGGCCTGGCGCGCGTTGTCCGCATTCTGGCGCACGGTGGAGGTCATCTCTTCCATCGTCGAGGCCGTTTCTTCCAGCGATCCCGCCTGCTGCTCCGTGCGCGCCGACAAATCGTGGTTGCCGGAAGCGATTTCACCGGAGGCCGTGGAAATGGCATCGGCATCGTTGCGCACCTGGCTCACCAGGTGCGCGAGGTTGTCGCGCATGGCCTTGATCGCCATCAACAGGCTGTCCGTGTCGCCCGGGCGCGTATCGATGTGCGTGGTCAGGTCGCCCTTGGCGATTTGCGCCACGATGGCCGCCGCATAGTCGGGTTCGCCGCCCAGCTGGCCCAGGATACGGCGCAGCATCAGGGCCGCCAGGGCGCCCACCACCAGCATCAGCGCGCCGCCGATGGCCAGCAGCACGCCCGCCTGGGCCCAGAACTTGTGGTTGATGTCGTCGATGTAGGTGCCCGTGCCGATCAGCCAGTCCCACGGCGCGAATTTCACCACCGCATACATCTTCGCCACGGGGTCGGGCACGCCGGGACGCGTGCCGTCCGCCTGCACCAGGCCGATGCGGCTGTTGGCCAGGGCCGCGCGGTAGCGGTCGCCCGACTGTTTCATGTTCTTTTGCGGCGTGCCGATGCGCGCGGGATTCGGATGCACGTACAGCAAGTCCGTGCTGAAATCGCGCACGAAATAATACATCTCGTCCTTGACGAAGCTGCCGATGGCCAGCTTGGCCTGTTGCTGGGCCTGCTCACGCGTGAGCTTGCCCGACTGTTCCAGCGCATACGCCTTTTCCACCGACGCGTTGGCCAGTTCCACCAGCACCGTCAATTGCTCCACCCTTTCCGCCATCATGGTCTGGCGCAGCGAATACAGGGAGAAAGAAGCGATGAGGACAATGCCCAGCAAGGTGCTGAAACACAGGAGGAGAATGCGCGAACGGAGAGTCATGGGAACCTGGGTAAAGAATAAAATGTGGAATTATAAACAATTTCCATATGGAAATCTTTTCAGAAAAGCAAAGCGGGCGGCGCTACCAGGCTGATGCCCGGCAGGCACCGCCCGCATATGTCTTGCTGAAGTCTGACTGAAAGGTCAGGCCAAGGCTTCCTTGGCCGCCTCTTCCGGCGTCAAGCCGTCGTAGAACTGGTCGGTGAACCACTCGACCTGCTCTTCGATGTGCTCCTGCGCCTGCGCCACGGTGGCGCCGCCCGCCACGAGGAAGCCTTCGACCTCGATACACCAGTTGATCAATTCCAGGGTTTCCGGATCGAGTTCTTCTTTCTTAGCCATCGTGCATTCCTTACTTGTTAAATTGCGATTACATCAATCAGCAGCAGTTTAACAGCTTCGTCACACTGCCGCCCATGCAGCTCAACAATGAAGATTACTTTACTACAACGTTTTTACGTTCCGGATACAAGACCACCTGTACATAATTGCGCATATCCAGGTAGCGCTGCGCCGCCAGCTTGACGGCCTGCGGCGTGATGGCGCGCACGCGCTGCTCATAGCGCAAGATGTTCGCGGGGTCGCGTCCCTGGGTCACAGAACCGATCAACTGATTCATCCAGTAATTATTTTCCCGCAAGGATTTCTGCTGGCGCGTGATCCAGTTCAGCTTGACCTTCTCCAGGTCGGCCACCGATGGTCCGTCCACCTTCATCTTGTTGATTTCGGCAAAGGCGGCGGCGATCACCTTGTCCACGTTTTCCGGGCCCGTCGGCAAGTTCAGCGCCACCGAATAATGGCCGTACGGATGCTGGCCCATGGACGTCTCGAAGCCGCCGCCGTAGATCATGCTCATCTTTTCGCGCAGCACTTCGATGACTTTCAGGTTCAGCACCTCGCCCAGCGCCTGCAGGGTCAGCTTCTGCTCGTCCGAATACGCCACGTCGCCATTGAAGGTGATGGAAATCGTGCTCTTGGGTTCGCTGCCCATGTAGATATCCTTCTTGACCACCCCGCTGACGGGGCGCATGCCCACATCGCGGTAGGCGTGCGGCACCTCGGCCACGGGCAAGGTGCCCAGGTAGCTGGCGATCAGCGGCTTGATCTTGTCGAGCTCGAAGCTGCCCGCAAAGATGAAGGTCATGTCGCGCGCGCTGGAAAAGCGCTGGCGGAAGATGTCCAGCGAGCGGTCCAGGCCCACCTTGTCAAAGTCGGCCGCGCGCGGCACGCCGTCGACGCGCGGGTTGTCGCCAAACATGGCGTGCTGGATGGCATCGTAAAACACGGCTTCCGGCTGCGCCAAGCTGTTCTTCGCCAGGTCCTGCTGCTTGCCGATGAAGGACTGGTACAGGCCCGCATCCTTGCGCACGTCATGGAAATACAGGTACACCAGTTGCAGCATGGCTTCCACGTCGGCGCTGCTGGCCGAGCCGCCAAAACCTTCGCTCAGCTCGCCCAGCGAAGCGCCCACATTGACCGTTTTACCTGCCAGCACTTTTTCCAGGTCCAGCGGCGCCAGATCCTTCAAGCCCATGCTGCCGACCACGGCGCTGGCATAGCGGGCGTTATAGATGTCGGCGTCGCCGAACAGCGACTGGCCGCCGAAGCGGGTCGAGCCCATCAGCACCTGGTCATTCTTGAAGTCCGTCGGCTTGAGCAGCACGCGCACGCCATTGCCCAGGGTCAGCTCCGTCACGCCGATGGCGCTGTTGAACTTTTCAGCGACGATGCTGCCGCCGGCCGGCGGGCCCTCCATCAATTTGCTGGCAAGCACTTTTTCCGTGCGCGGCTCGACCTTCTGCTGCTCGGCTTGCGCCACGGCATCGAGCAATTGCTGCTGCGTCGGCACCACCGAGGCCGTATCGCCCGCTTTCGGCTCGGCGCCCATGAAGACGACGAGTTTCTTTTGCTGGTCGGGGATGACCTTGGCCACCGTCTCATTGATTTCCTGCAAGGTCACCTGCGGCAGGAGTTCCTGCGCGTACCGCAATTCATTGGCGATGCCGGGAATGGCTTCCTGCTCCAGGAAGTTGCGCGAATACTCGGCCACGAAACCGGCCGAATCGGACTTGTCGCGTTCGCTGTACGCGCGCTCGTAATTGCGCAGCATGTTCTTGCGCGCGCGGTCCAGCTCATCCTGGCTGAAACCGAAGCGGCGCGCCCGCTCGTCTTCCTGCACCAGCGCGTCGACGGCCGGCTGCACGCCGCCCTTGCCCAGCAAGGCATACGCGCTGAACGATTCATAGCCGCGCACCAGCTTGCCCATGCTGCTGCCGCCCTGGATGAACGGCGGGTTCGCCTGCTGCGCCAATTCCTGCATGCGCGCGCTGAGCATCTGGCCATACAGGTTTTCGATCATCTGGCGCCGGTAATCGGCAATCGTGACGGGTTCCTGCGCCGCGCGGATCGGGTAGCGGATGAAGACGGAGTCGTCCGGCGCTTCCTTGTCCGTGATCACCAGCGCTTCCGTTTGCGAGCGCTGCGGCACTTCCGCATACAGGCGGGGACGCGGTTGCGCGGGATTCTTCAGCTTGCCGAAATGCTGCTGGATCAGTTTTTCAGCCTGTTTCGGCTCCACGTCGCCCACCACCATCACGGCCATCAGGTCGGGCCGGTACCAATCCTTGTAGAAGCGCTTGATGGCTTCCGGCTTGAACGTCTTCAGCACGGATTCCTTGCCGATCGGCATGCGTTCCGCATAGCGCGAACCGTTCAGCAGCTTCGGATACAGGACCTTGTTCATGCGGTCGCTGGCGCCCTTGCCCAGCCGCGCCTCTTCCAGCACGATGCCGCGCTCGCTGTTGATGTCGGCCGGATTGAATTTCAAGCCGTGCGCCCAGTCTTCCAGCACGAGGAAACCCTTTTCCAGGTTTTCCTTCTTGTTCGTGGGAATCGGCAGCACGTACACGGTTTCATCGAAACTCGTGTAGGCGTTCAAGTCGGCGCCGAACTTCACGCCGATCGATTGCAAATAGGAAATTAGCTGATTGCGCTTGAAATGCGTGGAGCCATTGAAGGCCATGTGCTCCGTGAAATGGGCCAGGCCTTGCTGGTCGTCATCTTCCAGGATGGAGCCGGCTTTCACCACCAGGCGCAGTTCCACTTTCTGCGCGGGACGGGCATTTTTCTTGATGTAATAGGTCAAGCCGTTCGGCAATTTGCCGACGGTAACTTCTGGTGCCAGCGGCAGGGGATCGGTCAAACGGATTTCCGCCTGGGCCATGCAGGCGCACGCCAGCAAGACGGCGCCCGAAATCAGGCGTAATTTACTCAGCTTCATGTATTCTCAACGGTAAGATTCAGTAAACGTACCTTACACTGAAATCGTCTTTCCGCCATTAAAAACAGCTTAGGGAAAACTGCTTTCCCCAAGCAATTTTGCCGAATAGCAAACTCAACTGTACCCTGCCGCATTTTTTCATTTGTGCTAAAGTATTGCCGCCGATCATGTGGATCGGCATAACGACGTCTTCGGGGCGGGGTGCGATTCCCCACCGGCGGTAAGACCGGCAACGGTCAAGCCCGCGAGCGCCTGTCAAACTTCGTTTGGCAGGGTCAGCAGATCTGGTGCGACTCCAGAGCCGACGGTATAGTCCGGATGAAAGAAGATGTGCAGTAGTGTGATGTCCCATCGCCCCGGCGATGCGGCCAGTTGCGTCTATTCGCTTGCCCTGCAGCGTTTTTCGCCTATGCGAGGAGCGTTTCACCATGTTAGTCAACAGCTATACCCTGCTTTCCAACGACCTCGAAGGTCGCATCCAATCCGCCCTGGCCGCCATGCGCGCCGGCATCCCCGTCATCCTGCTCGACGATTTCGACCGCGAAAACGAAGCCGACCTGATCCTGTCGGCAGAAAAACTCACGAACGAGACCATGGCCCTGCTGATCCGCGAATGCAGCGGCATCGTCTGCCTGTGCCTGCCCACGGACGTCGTCAGCGCGCTGGAATTGCCGCCCATGTCGTCCGACAACGGCAGCCGCTACGGCACGCCATTTACCGTCTCCATCGAGGCGCGCGACGGCGTCACCACGGGCGTATCGGCCGCCGACCGCGTCACCACCATCCGCGCCGCCATCGCCAAGGATGCCAAGCCCGCCGACCTGGTGCGCCCAGGCCACGTCTTCCCCCTGCGCGCCGCGCCCGGCGGCGTGCTCGAGCGCCGTGGCCACACGGAAGGCTCCGTCGACCTGTCGCGCATGGCGGGCCTGAACCCGGCCGCCGTGCTGTGCGAGCTGATGAATCCGGACGGCACCATGATGCGCGGCGACGACATCGAGCGCTTTGCCGAACTGCACGGCATGCCCATTCTGACCATCGAAGAACTGGTGGAATGGCGCAGCACGCGCGGACAGTAAGCCCTCTTCAGGCGGCCGCGGCCTTCGCCACATGCACGTGGCGGTAGACGAGGCCCGCCGCCAGGCCATACGCGGCGGCAATCGTCGCGTAGGCCAGCGGCAGGCGCAGCGACCAGTCGGGCACCATGTGCAGGATGCTGCCGATCAGGGCCACGCCCACCAGCGCGCCGAT
This sequence comes from Janthinobacterium sp. FT14W, assembly GCF_009208755.1. Taxonomy (NCBI): domain Bacteria; kingdom Pseudomonadati; phylum Pseudomonadota; class Betaproteobacteria; order Burkholderiales; family Oxalobacteraceae; genus Janthinobacterium; species Janthinobacterium sp. FT14W. Next base: position 8,130 of record NZ_WFLL01000079.1, read on the forward strand.
CTGCCGGTTCGCATTCAGGGCCGCTGCCGCGCTGTTCGCATGCTGCTTGCCCGCCACCCGCATCACGGTGGCCGTCATGGCGGGAATGGCGATGCCGATGGCCACGTTCATGATGGCCGTGCCCAGCGCCAGCAGGGAATATGGCGTGCCGGGACGCAGCCCCGTCAGCAGCAAGGCCATGACGGCGCCCACCAGCAAGCCGGCCAGCATGGGCCAACGCGTGCCATGCCGCGCCGCAATACTTCCCGCCATGAAATTTCCCACCGTATAGGCCGCCATCATGGGCAGCAGGCGCAAGCCCGACTGCAGGGCATCGGCGCCGCCCGACTGCTGCAGGAACAGGCTCAATAAAAACAGCTGGCCGAACACGCAGAAATTGATCAAGAAACCCACGCCATTGGCCGCGCCAAAGCTGCTGCTGTGAAACAGCGCGCGCGACAACAGCGGATGGCTGCCGCTGCGCTCGCGCCGCAGCAGTTGCCCGGCGGACAGCACCGTCAACACCCCCGCCGCCAGCACGCCGGGCGACAGCCAGCCCAGCACGGGCCCTTCGATCAGGACGAAACTCAGGCCCGCCAGCGCCAGCACGCCCAGCACATGGCTGAGCAGCGACAGCGCGCGCGGCTGGCGTGCCGGCGCGGCCAGCAGCAGCTGCGCCATGACGATGGCCAGCACGCCCAGCGGCACGTTGACCCAGAACACGCTGCGCCAGCCGAACTGGTGCACGAGGATGCCGCCGATCAATGGACCGGACGCGCCGGCCACGCCCACCAGCGCCGACCAGGCGCCCAGCATGCGCGTGCGCTCGCGCTCGTCTTCAAAGCTGTGCGTGAGCAGGCTGAGCGAACTGGGCATGAACAGGGCCGCACCGGCGCCCTGCAGCAAGCGCGCGGCCGTGAGGAAATGCCCGTCGGGCGCGGCGCCGCACAGGACCGAACCAAGGATGAAAACACCGAGGCCGCCCTGGTACACGGCTTTCGGCCCGTAGCGATCGGCCAGCGCGCCGCCGGCCAGCAGCAGCGCGGCAAACGTCAGGGTATAACCGTCGACCACCCAGACCAGGCCCGTCAGCGGTATGGCCAGGTCCAGCGCGATATCGGACAGCGCCACGTTGACGGCCGTGACGTCGAGCATGGCCATGACGAAGCCGAAGGCCAGGGTCAGCAGGATCAGGCCGCTGGCGCGGCGGGGAGCGGTGGGAAGCATGATTTTTCCTTGCAAAGGCAGCGGGGCAGCCATTATGGGAGCGTTGCGCAATGCAGTAAACAGGCATAAACTCGGCACTCCGATGCAAAAATGCATCACACATCACAGATAAAAAAGGAAACGCCTTGGACTGGGATAACGCGCGCATCTTTCTGGCCATCGGCCGGGCCGGCACCCTGCGCGGCGCGGCCGCCCTGCTGTGCATCGACCAGGCCACGTGCGGGCGCCGCCTGGCCGCGCTCGAAGCGTCGCTGGGCGCCACCCTGTTCCTGCGCACGCCGTCCGGCTACGTGCCCACGCCGGCCGGCGAACTGGCCTTGAACGCCGCCGAAGCGATGGAACGGGCGGCCGACAAGCTGCAGCGTGACATGCAGGGCGTGGACAACCGTTTAAGCGGCCTGGTGCGCGTGGCCACCACGGACACCATGGCCAGCCATTTCGTCATCCGCGCCATGCAGCGGCTGCACGCGGCCCACCCGGACATCCGCATCGTGCTCAACGTGGCGCCCGCGCTGGCCAGCCTGACGCGGCGCGAAGCGGACCTGGCCGTGCGCGGCGTGCGCCCCACCGACCCGGACCTGATCTCGCGCCACCTCGTCAAGCGCAGCCTGGGCCTGTACGCGTCGCGCACCTACCTGGCCGAACGGGGCGAGCCACTGCGCGGCACGGCGCTGGCCGGCCACGACATCGTCATCTACCACCATTCCGTGACGCCCCGCCACGGCGAGAAAATCGCCGGCGAACCCGTCGCCAACGCGCGCGTCGCCATGGAAGTCAATTCGGCGGCCATGCTGCAGGAAGCTACGCGCGCGGGCCTGGGCGTGGCCGAGCTGGCCACCCACCTGGGCGACATCGACCCGCAGCTGGTGCGCATCTGGCCCGAGCGGGCGGAGCCGTACGACGTGTGGCTGGTCATGCATGCGGACCTGAACCGCTCCGCCCGCGTGCGGGCGGCGGCCGACGCGATTATCGCCAGCGTGGCCAGTGCGGACAATGCGCTGCGCTAGCAGTGCATGATAATTCTCAAAAGAAACTTTCTTTTTGATAAGTCTGATAGAATTCGCAACCCCGCCGGGCACGGCCACCGCCACGCCGCCGCGGGTTCCCTCAAACCACTGGAGAATTTTTATGCTTATCTGGCAAGGCTTCGGCATACTCGGCCCCCTTATCTGTCTGATCGTCGTGGTGGCCGCGCAAGCGCTGTTTGGCGCCGCCCTGGGCGAGGAATACACGAAGAGCCACGCCTGGACCCTGGCCCTGGCCTTCCTGCTGGCAGCGGCCGCCAGCTGGTATGCGGGCGTGCGCCTGAACAATGCGCCCGGACGCGAACTGATCGACCCGGCCACGCAGGAACGCGTGACCCTGCGCACGCGCCACACCCTGTTCTGGATCCCGATGCAGTACATCGCCGTGCTGATGGTGGTGATGGCCGGCTTCGCCCTGTTTGAATAGGCGCGCGCACGCCTGACGTGCCCGGCAGGCGGGCAGATGTTAAGATGCCATGATGACCCTATCCGTCTCCCTCATCATCGGTCTGCGCCGCCTGCACCGCGCCACCATGGCCTGGCTGGTCAGCTGGTGGCGCATGCTGCATTTCGCCATCCTCGTGTTTTCGCTGGCCCTGTCGCCATCGAGCTATAACCGCGACAACCGCCCCATCCTCGCGCACCGCCTGGTGACGAACACGGCGCCCAACCTCGTGTGGTTCAGCGTGGCTTGCGCGCTGGTCAGCCTGGTACTCATACGCATCGTCGTCGTCAGCGCGCAAAGCTACGGCCTGTCGCGCTACGCGCTGGAAATGGTGGTGCGCGTGCTGGTGCTGGAACTGATTCCCCTGACGGCCGCCCTGTTCGTGGCCCTGCGCCTGACCCTGCCCGACGGTATTGCGTTTGCGCAAATGCGCTCTTCCGGCGTGCTCGACACCATGCAGCGCCAGGGCGTCGACCTGCTGCGCCGCGAATACTTTCCTCGCGTCATGTCCGGCATCTTTGCCGTGTGGATGCTGGCCGTCGTCAGCTGCGTCACCTCGCTGATCCTCGCCTACCTCACCATCTACGGCTTTACCCCATGGGCGCTGCAGGGCTATACGCGCGTGGTGGGGCAGATCTTCAATCCCGCCGTGGCCCTGATCCTGATGCTCAAGGTCATCTTCTTCAGCTTTGCCGTGGCCCTGATTCCGCTCGCCTCCTCGTACTATCCGGAAGAGGCGCACGGCCGGCGCAACCGCCTGTGGGCGGCGCACGGCCTGTCCGAAATGCTGCGCCTGTTTTCCGTCATCCTGCTGATCGAAGTGGCTTCGCTGATGGGCAACTACTACTGATGCCCCGCCCGCCACCGCCAGCGATCCCGAACCACCCATACGAGAGCCAGAAGCCATGAGCCAGCCACCGAATCCCGACCAAACCAACGTCACGGCGCCGGACGCCGTCCTGCCCGCCCCGCCGCCCGTGCGCCACGCGGAACTGAAGGCGGCCATCCTGCTCGTCTTCATGTTCGTGCTGGTGGTCGGCTCCGTCGTCTACCTGATGTATGCGCGCGGCGCCTTCGAAGCCACGCAGACGCTGGTGCTGACGACCGACGATTCGGACGGCGTGGGCGTGGGCGCCGACCTGACCTTTTCCGGCTTTCCCATCGGCCGCGTGCAGCGCATCGAGCTGGCGCCGGACGGCAAGGCCAGGGTCATCGTCGACGTGCCGCGCAAGGATGCGCACTGGCTGCGCAGCAGCTCCATCTTCACCCTGGAACGGGGCATCGTGGGCGGCGCCAAGCTGCGCGCCTACAGCGGCATCCTGACGGACCCGCCGCTGCCCGACGACGCCACGCGCGACTTGCTGGTGGGCGACATGGCGGCGGAAATCCCCCGTTTGCTGGCCGCCGCGAAAGATTTGCTGAACAATGTGGCCAGCCTGACGGGCAGCGACTCCGCCCTCGACGGCACCCTGCGCAATGTGCAGGCCGTGACCGGCAAGTTGAGCGGTCCGGGCGGCGCCATGGGCTTGCTGACGGGCGACGACAAGCAGTCGCGCCTGCTGGTCGAGCGGGCCAACGCCCTGCTGGTCACGGCGGACCAGCTGGCGCGCCGCACGGATGGCCTGGTGGCCAATGCCGACACGCGCGTCTTTGGCGACAAAGGGGTGATGACGGATGCCCAGGCCACCATCGTGCAGCTGAACGCCCTGCTGGCCGACACGCGCGCCAGCCTGAAGAAAGTCGACGCCGTGCTGGTCGAGGCGCAAGCCGTGGGCGCCAACGCCAAGGCGGCGACGGCCGACCTGGGCCCGCTGCGCGCGGACGTGGAAAGCAATCTGCGCAAGGTCGAGCAACTGGTCAATGAAATCAACCGCAAATGGCCGTTCAAGCGCAATCCGGAGATCAAACTGCCATGAAACTATCCCGCCCCGCCCTCGTTGCGCTGTTGTCCGCCGTGCTCGCCGCCTGTTCCAGCGGTCCGCCCGTGCCGGACTGGAAAATGAATGCGCAAAGTTCCGTCGAGCGTTTTCAAGCGGCGTATTTGAACGGCAACGCCCTGGTCGAACAGACGGAATTCCGGCGCGCCCGCAGCCAGGTGGCCGGCACGGGCAAGCTCGACCTGGTGGCGCGCATCGAACTGCTGCGCTGCGCCACGCGCGTGGCCAGCCTGGCCTTCGAGGACTGCGCCGGCTTTGACGCCCTGCAGGCCGACGCGACAGCCGCCGACCGCGCCTATGCGGCCTGGCTGGCCGGCAAGGCGCAAGCGGCCGATGTTACCCTGTTGCCGGAAGCGCAGCGCGCGGCCGCCGGCGTCAGCTCGGACGCGGCCGCCGCCAGCGCCGTGGCCGCC